>JAFMML010000116.1 GCA_017859745.1 Planctomycetota bacterium | reverse complement strand
CGGCGTGGCGGACACGGACAGCGACGGGGATGGCACACCCGACTGCACCGACGGGTGCCCGAGCGATCCCGACAAGACCTCGCCCGGTGCGTGCGGATGCGGCGTGGCGGAGATCGACAGCGACGAGGATGGCACACCCGACTGCAACGATGGTTGTCCGAGCGATCCCAACAAGATCTCGCCCGGTGCGTGCGGATGCGGCGTGGCGGAGACCGACAGCGACGGCGACGGCACACCCGACTGCACCGACGGATGCCCGAGCGATCCCAACAAGACCTCGCCCGGGACGTGTGGGTGCGGCGTGGCGGAGACCGACAGCGACGGCGACGGCACGCCCGACTGCACCGACGGTTGCCCGAGCGATCCGTTGAAGACCGAGGTCGGGATCTGCGGGTGCGGGGTCGACGACGCCACCGCGACGAACTGGTGGCCGGATGCCGATGGCGACGGCTACGGAGCGATCGACGGGGAGCCCGTGCTCGCGTGCGTGCAGCCGGCGGGTCGCGTCGACAACGGCATCGACTGCGACGACGCCGATTCGAACGTCAATCCCGCCGCGGCGGAGGTCTGCGGCAACGCCGTCGACGAGAACTGCGACGGAACGCTCGACGACGGCTGCGCAGCGCCGGTCGAGTTCCTCGGCTGGACCGCGGCGACGTCGACGGTCGCCCTCGACGGTGGCGGATACGTCGGTCTCGTCGACCTGTACGCCACCTTCGACTCCGACAGCGTCGAGGTGGTCAACGTCTTCAACGCGGTCGTCTCGAACTCGCGGCAGGTCCCATTCCGGCAGAACGACCTCGCCACCGTTGGAGGCGGAGCCGGGACGTGGAGCCCGGCCCAGTCGATCGAACTGCCCGAACTGGGCATCACCGCGACGACGGACTCGTTCGTGCTGATCGGCGGCACGCCGGGTGGCACCAGCACCGCGACGCTCGATCCGGACTTCGCGGAGACGACCGAGGACGGACTGCTGGCGGTCCGGGGTGGCTGGTTCAACTCGAATCCCGCGAACCTTCAGGGTCTGACCGACGCCTCCGGCAACCTCTTCGTGGGCCGATTCGCGATCGAGCTCGGCGCATCGATCGACACGTTGTCGGTGGCGGGCTCGGTGTCGTTCGCCGCCTATCCCGACGGCGTCACGCAGCAGGAGTCCGCCACGGCGACGATCGACTGGCCGGCGCGTCCCTGTCCCGAGGACCTCGACGGCGACGGCGACGTGGACGGCGCGGACATCGGCATCCTGCTGCTGGCCTGGAACACCGCCGACGCCGCTGCGGATCTCGACGGCGACGGCGACGTGGACGGTGCGGACATCGGCATCCTGCTGCTCGCGTGGGGTCCGTGCTTCTGAGCGACGGAGACCCACGCGACTCGGAGCCGATGCCGACGATCGCTGGTCAACGGTCCGGCGTGAGCGTCGCGTACATGTTGTCGCTCAGGGGCATGCCGTCGCCCCAGGTGTTGGGCAACACGCGATAGCCGCTCTCCGACGCCAGCCTCGCAAGGGTCGCCGGCGTGAAGTAGCTGACGTGGTCGGGATACCGGAATCCGCACCATCGCCGGCCCCGGATCAGGCGATTCCACGAGGCGAAGTTGGGGACCTTGAGGACGATGCAGGCCCCCTTCGACAGCGAGTCCCGGAGGGTGGCGAGCAGGTCGCGTGGCCTTGCCTCGTGCTCGAGGAACGCCGACATCACGACCAGATCGATCGAGCGGGGCTCAAGACGAGCGACGCCGTCCAACGCGCTGCAGGCGAGGACGCACCCGCCCTTCGATTCGAATCTGGGTGCGGCGATCGCGGCGAGCGTCGTCGAGATCTCTATGCCGATCGGCACGACCTCACGACCCCTACGGGCGAACCGATCGCACAGATCGAGCATGCGGTCGCCGCCAGCGCACCCGATGTCCACGACGCGGAGGGGAGGGCCGCCGTGCTTCCGGTCGGTGGGAGGTCGGACGCGCTTCAGGGCCAGAGTCGCGATTCGATTTCGCGAACCTTGATAGCGGCGTCGAGTTCGCTTCCACAACCTCGAGAACGTCGAGAACACCGGCTCCTCCGAGCGACGATGGGCGGTCTCGGCGACGGTGGTGCGCTCCCACGCGAAGGTCTCCGCGAGTTCCTCGTAGGCGGGGGGATTCGCGAGAAAGACGAGCCCGGTCTCGGAACACCTGACGAGTCGCCACCCGTCGCGGTCGTAGGGGGTCGCCTCGACGGCGGTCGGTCGTCCAAGGATTGGGCACGTGGTCTTCATGAAACGGAGCCGTAGTCGTTCCGGGGCGACGCGAAAGTCGTCGGGCTGGTGGGAGTCGTCTCCACTGACGACATCTTGTCAGCCGCCGCCGAATCGCATGCAGCCGTCGTGGCGATCGCCAATGAGAAGGCATGCCGAATCTTGCCGATGCACGTCTTCGACGTGTCCACGAGTGTCCGTCGCACGGATCGCGAAGGCATCGCCGATTCGTGCCTCTGAGCATCGGGAGACGAGGTCGGCGGTTCACGCCTTGGTGGTCGCGGGCCGTATGGAGGGACCATCGCAGTCGAGCCGCCCGATCGGCCTTGCCCTCCCCGGGCGTGTTCTCCATTGTGAGAGTTTCGCCGCTCGGCGGTGCAATCGGATGGTTCGCCGGTGAGGAGCCGTTCGTCGTCGGGACCACCCTCCTGGCCGGCAACCTCGCCGGCAACGAGGGCGACGCGGTCTGGATTCGGCCCGGCTACAGCAACCTCGAGGTGTCCGACGTCATCGTCTGCGGCAGCGGCGCGACGCCATTCGCCGGCGAGTACACCGCTTCGGGATCTCTGTTGATCTCCGAGGTGTGCGTCGACTGTGATGACAACGGGGAGGTCGACCCTTGGGAACTGCTGCTCGGAACTGCAGCCGACGCCGACGGCGACGGAGTCATCGACGTGTGTGCGTGTCAGGCCGATCTGGATGGCAACGGAGTCGTGAACGGCGCTGATCTGGGCATCCTCCTTCTGGCATGGGGGTTCTCGGGCGCTGCCGATCTCGATGGCAATGGGATCGTGAACGGCGGCGACTTGGGCCTCGCACTGCTGGCATGGGGCGACTGCGACGGTTGATCGTGAGGTGTGTTCCCGATGGCGTCGCGTCGTGTGTGCGCGCGATGGGGTGTTTTCCTTGGGAAATGTGTTGCCCGCGCCCCCGGGGCGAACGGATGATGTTCGCTGACCGACGCGCTGTGTGGCACAGGGTGATGGCCGGATCGTTGGAACGGCGTAGGTGCCCGGAGTGTCCGAACTTCGGTGTTGCATCGGGCGAACGATGTGGAATGGTTGCATGAGTCCGAGAGATCAACGATGAACGCGATGAATTCGACAGACAGACGGCCCCACTCGCGATGGGCTCGTGCCACTCGGACATTGGCCGCTGGCACGGCACTCGCCTGTTCCCTCGCCGCGATGTCCGCAGACTTCGAGGGCTGGGTCGCCGAGAGCAGCAAGGTCGTCGTGGACGGCGTCGAGTACGCCGTGATCGACGTCTACGCCGAGTTCGTGCAGTCCGGCGTTCAGGTCGTCAACGCGTACGACGCGACGATCAGCAGCACGCGGCAGTCGACGTTCTTTCAGAACGATCTCAATGTCCTGGGTGGCGGCGTGGGGACTTGGACGCCCTCTCAGTCGCTGGAGTTGCCGACCTACGGGATCACTGCCACCAACGACTCGTTCGTGCTGGTCGGCGGTACTCCGGGTAGCAACAACAGCACCACGCTCGATCCGGACTTCGCGGAGTCGAGCGACCCAGGCCCTCTTGCGGTCCGAGGCGGGTGGTACAACTCGAACCCGGGGAACTTCCAGGGTCAATCCGATGCGAACGGCCGAACGTGGTTCGGCCGACTGGTGCTGCCCTCTGCAGGCGGGGCCGAGACGCTGAGCTGGTCGGCATCGCTGAGCTTCTCCGACGAACTCGGTGGCACGCCGCAGCAGCAGAGCGGATCGACAAGCGGTTACTTCTACCCGGCGGACTGCAACGGCAACGGCATCGCCGACGCCAACGACATTGCGGCCGGGACCGCCACCGATGCGAACGGCAACGGCATCCCAGACAGTTGCGAGGCCGATTGCGATGCAAATGGCATCCCGGATGCTTTCGATGCCGATGCGGACGGTGATGGAACGCCTGATGGCTGCGACGGCTGCCCGACGGATCCCAACAAGACCGAACCGGGCACCTGCGGCTGCGGCGTTGCGGATACGGACACGGACGCCGACGGCACTCCCGACTGCAACGATGGCTGCCCGACGGATCCACTGAAGACGGCCCCCGGCACCTGCGGCTGTGGCGTGGCGGACACGGATACGGACGCCGACGGCACTCCGGACTGCAACGACGGTTGCCCGACCGATCCACTGAAGACGGCCCCCGGCGAGTGCGGCTGCGGGGTGGCCGACACCGACAGCGATTCGGACGGGACGCCTGACTGCAACGAC
>JAFMML010000115.1 GCA_017859745.1 Planctomycetota bacterium | reverse complement strand
GAGAAGGCGCTCGGCGTCTCGACGCGCCGACCGGCGGGGTTCGACGCGTAGTCCCGATCGGGTCGTTCCGATCTCGATGTCCGGCCTCGGACCGCGACACGGGCCTCCGGGCGATCGTCAGGGACGCGCCTGCCCGCGAAGGACCCGAGACTCGAGCTTCAGGCGTCGATCGATCGCAGGATCCAATCGACCCATCGCGGCGGAGAGGCGGAGCAACTTGGCGTTCTGCAGTCCGTGGAACTGGTTGGACCACACGAGTCTGGTCTCGAGCCGGCTCAACATCGCCGTCCGCAGGCCGAGCAGATCCGGGGGTTCAGACTCGCCTCGAACGCCCCGCAGGAGACATGGGTGCCTGTGGCGAGCGTGCGGATCGCCGAAGATCGATTCCGTACCCCGGGCCAGCCACGCGTTGCCCTTCGTCCTCTCGCCGGCGAAATAGGCGATCTCCGCGCACGACGCGAGCATGGCGGGCTCTTGGAGGTCTTCCACGATGGCCGCGGCGAGTTCAAACGCTCTCGTCGTCGCACTCATCCGGGCGGAAGCCGCTGCCGTCGAACTCGTCGCGGCGACGAGGCAGGAGATCGCCTCCACCAGATCGGCGGGCATCCCGGACCAGTCCGCCGGCTCCGGCAGATCTCCGTGATCGGCGATCCAACTCGAGAGTTCCTCGTGCGAACAGGATCCCGCCGCGGTGCCGATCGAACGGACGAGCCATCCGTCGTCCTCGAGACGTCGCGCACGCTCGGGGCCGCACGCGAGGATGTTCATCTGATATCCGTCGATCGGACCACCTTCGTCGAAGGGCACCAGGATCTGCGGTCCCGGCACGAGCCGAAGGAGTTCGCGGCCCGACCGTCGCAGCGCAGCGCACATCGACAGATTCACGTCTTCGCCGTGCTTCAGTTCACACAGAAGCAGCGGATCGCACGCTTCCAGCATCCGCCCGGCACCGGCCAGCACCTCCACCTCGGCTCCCTCGGCGTCGAGCTTCAGGAAGTCGACGTCGGGCCGGTTTCGGTCGATCCACCACTGGTCGAGGAAGACGAGGTCGACATCGACGCCCTCGACCTCGGACGCCCCGGAGTCGAGTTCGCTCAACTCGCTGGTCGATCCAAGACGCAGACGACCGCGGCCGGAGCGATCGGACACCGCCGCCTCGATCAACTCGACGTGGGAGAATCCGTTCCGGTCGAGGCTCGCCCGCAGGCATTCCACGACCGCAGGCGTCGGCTCGAACGAGGCCACTCGGGTCTTCGATCCGCCCTTCGCCGCGAGCGCGAGCGTGTAGACCCCGTAGTTCGCACCGACGTCGATCGCGATGCCGCCCTGCGGAAACCACCGCCTCACGAAGCGCAGTTCGTCCTCGAACCAGTCGCCCTGCTCTTCGAGCACCCAGCGGCTCATGACCGTCAGGTCGTCGGGAACCGCGATCGACGATCCGTCGGGAAGGGTGGTCCACCACAAGGGCGTGTTCGACGGCGTTTGCATTCGATGCTTGCTCCGACACCGGCGTGTCCGGGACGATGAAGATAGCCCCGAAGGCCGCTTCCACCCCGAGAATCCGAAGACCGCCTCGAAGGCGATGAGGGCGACGACGATCCGATCGAGGATCTCGGCGTGATCGCCGGCTCTCGGGCCCGCTCGGAGTCGGCGAACGCCGCAGATCGCGGATCGGGACCCGCATCGATTCAACTACCATTCGTTGGCCATGAGCGAACCCGCCACCGACACCGCACTCGTCCTCCGCAACGTCGCCGACGGCGTCGCGGAGATCCGCATGAACCGCCCGGACGTCCGCAACGCCCTCTCCCACGAGCTGATCGAGGCGCTCGAAACCGCGATCGACGCGGTCGAGAAGGATCCCGAGATCCGGGTCGTGGTGCTGGCCGGCGAAGGCAAGAGCTTCTGTGCGGGCATGGACCTGAAGGCGGTCGCGAAGGACCCCCACGCGATGGCCGACATGCTCCGCGCGCTCTCGCGGGTCATGCGTCGGGTGCGGCGTCTGCGGATGCCGGTCGTCGCCCGCGTGCAGGGCGCCGCGATCGGCGGTGGATGCGGCCTGATGGTGGTCTGCGACTTCGCGGTCACCCACGCCTCCGCGAAGCTCGGCTATCCCGAGGTCGATCTGGGCATCTGCCCCGCGGTGGTGGCGCCGTGGCTCGTCAAGAAGATCGGCGCCGGACCGGCCCGGGCGATGCTCCTTGCCGGAGGCACCATGTCCGGACATGAAGGGCACGAACGCGGCCTGACCACCCACTGCGTCGAGGAGGCGGACCAACTCGACGCCGCCGTCGACGAACTCGCGAGTCGGCTCGCGTCGGGTGGTCCCGAGGCGATGGCGGCGACCAAGCGGTGGCTCAACGAACTCGACGGCTCCGACGAGGACGCGACGCTCGATGCCGCCGCGGAGCTCTCCGCGAGGATGATCGCCGGAGACGAGGCCCAGACCCGTCTCAAGAAGGTGTGGGCCCGGTAGAGACCATCCGCGCCCTTCGTCCGGGCCATCGAAAGGCAGTCGCCGTCATGTCAGACCCCATTCCTCCGCGTCTCGCCGAACGAACCGCCGACCTGCTCGTCGAACGCCTCGCCGCGTTTCCGACCGCGGTTCGAGCGATGGTCGAGCGCCTTTCCCCCGAGGAGGCTCGCTGGCGCCCCTCCGAGGACGACTGGTCGATCGTCGAGATCCTCGGCCACCTGCTCGACGAGGAACGGAGCGACTTTCGAGATCGGCTCGAGCGACTGCTTCGGGATCCGGCCGAACCGTGGCCCCCGATCGATCCCGTCGCTGCAGCGGCGGCCCGCAACGACCGCGATCGCGACCTGCACGAGATCCTCGCCGCGTTCGACAAGGCCCGATCCGAAAGCGTCGCGTGGCTCTGCCAGCGCCTCGCCGAGACTCCCGCGATGGACTGGGCCGTGGCGAAGACCCATCCCAAGGGGGATCTCTCCGCTGGCGATCTGCTGGCGTCCTGGGCCGCGCACGATCTGCTGCACCTGAGGCAGATCGCCAAGCGACTTCACGGCATGCTCGACACCCTTGGCGATCCATTCACGGTCGGCTACGCCGGCACGTGGTGAACGCGTCGTCGCGAGCCGCTCATCCGTCGCCGTCGGCGACGATCGACAGGCGGTGGGCGTCGCGATAGTTGAGCGCCTTGCCCGCAGAGGTCTCCTCGGCGACGACCCGTAGGACTCGAGCGAAGGGCACGAAGTAGCGCCGCTTCTCGCCTTCGTCGGTCGCCTCGAAGTGGTCCTGGCCGACCGCGTCGAGGCTCATGGTCCGGCTTTCGCGACCCAACCGAACCTCGACCTCGGCGTGCAGGAAGGTGCCGAGGACCTCCTTCAACGTCGAGAACTTGATGTGGTGACCCGTGGCGGCGCCGGTGGTCGGCGCCGCCGGTTCGCTCGACGGAAACTCGAGGCCCTTCACCACCGACGCATCCACCCAATCGGCACGCCCGGCAAGCTGGATCTGGTCGTCGGGCGCGAGTTCGCCGCGCATCGCCGCGGCGCGAACCTCCTCCCCGGACATCCACCCGGACACCCCCGACGCGGTTCGAAAGCGGTACTGCTGCGCGGTTGCGGCACCACCGGCCGCGGCTCCGAACTTCGATCCACCTGGCATGGGACACCTCCCGAGGATCCGCCCGCCGCGAGACGGGCGTTGGGCATCCGCGGAGGCGTGAACGCGTTCGGGCACGCATTCCGCGGCCGGGGGGACCGGGACGGCGATGCACGCCTCCCGATCCGAGGAACCCGTGAGCGACCGCGGACATCCGCGGCGACCGACGGGCGACGAGATCGATCTCCCGGGGCGAGTCTCGCCCGCCACGGCGTGCGAGGGAAGCCCCCTTTGCCGGAATCCACGTCGAATGCCATCGATTTCCTGCGGAAGCGAGTCGCCGCGATTCGGCGGTCGCGCGAGCACTACACTCTCCGCGTCGCGGGGTGTAGCTCAGCTTGGTAGAGCGCCTGCTTTGGGAGCAGGAAGTCGTCGGTTCGAATCCGGCCACCCCGATGGGTTCGAGAGTGCAACGTGGGCGGCGACGAAGAGCGAACGGCCGGCTCGAAGTCCTTCGCCTTGCTCGGACTTCGAGCGTCGACCTGCCGATCGATCGCTTCCGCCTCCGCTAGCATCGCGGCATGAGCACGACTTCGGCCGCTCGATCCGATTCCGGCACCGACCACGTCACGCGTCGGCGCGAGCGCATCCCTGTCCGCATCCATCGCAACGCCCGCGCCGCCTCGCGTGCCCTCGCCGAGGAGATCGCCGCCCTCGTCCGAGCTCGGGCCGCCGAGAACCGGACCTGCGTGCTCGGTCTCGCCACCGGTTCGACGCCGACGACGCTCTACGAGGAGCTCGTCCGCATGCATCGCGAGGAGGGCCTCTCCTTCGCCAACGTCGTCGCGTTCAACCTCGACGAGTACTGGCCCATGGCCCCGGAGAGCCACCAGAGCTACCACCGCTTCA
>JAFMML010000016.1 GCA_017859745.1 Planctomycetota bacterium | reverse complement strand
TCGCGGGTCGAAGCGTCCACGCGACGCGAGGATCACCATCGCACGAGGAAGCCCCGCCCATCCAGTGGCTCGACTCGATCGAGGCGCACGCCACCAGCTGGCCCGGGCGAAGCGCCGTGTGCACCACCTCCCCGACTCCGTCGGGGAGGTGGCTCGTGAGCGCAACGAGCGAGAAGGAGGGGCTGTCCGGACGAGGACGGTGAACAGCGCCGGCGAGGACGAGGTCGCGAAGTTCGCGCTGCGGCGGAGGGCCGCAGACGCTCGACCTTTCTCTCGGCCTGACGCGATCGACCGTCGGACTGCGTTCGTCACCGCTGCGTCTCGTACACTCCGGAACTCGCGACGGCACGGACCCGCCGCGTCATCGAACCACCGCCCGCTTCGAGAAGCCATGACCACGACCGCCGCCGATCCCGCCTGCTTCACCACCCTTCCCCGCGACTCCAACCAGGCCCTCGGCATCGGTCGATTTGCCATCGACTTCATGACCGGCGCGATCGGGAACCCCGATCCGTCGGTGCTCGAGCGGACGCTCCTCTTCCACATCGATGCGACCCTGTGCGGGGCGAGCGCGATCGCCCTGGGCACCAACGCCCCGCTGGTCCTTCGCAAGGAGGCCCTCGAGTACCCCCGACCAGACGGCGTCTGCTTCCTCGGCTCGACCACTCCGGTCGCCCCGGAGAAGGCGATTCTGGCCGATTCGAACGCCGTGCGGGAGTGGGATTCCAACGGCACCAACTTCGGGTTCAACCCCGATCTCGGCCACACCGCCGGCGAGTTCGGCCACAACGACTTCTACGCCGTCCCCCTCGCCGCCGCGCAGCTCGCCGGCCGCGACGGGGCCTTCGCCCTGCGCGGCATGGTCCTGCTCGACGAGATCCGCGGCCGCCTCGCCGAGGTCTTCAGCCTGAAGACCTACAAGATCGACCACGTCCTGCACGGGGCGATCGCCTCCGCGGCGACCTACGGGGCGATGCTCGGCGCGACCGCCGAGCAGATCGAGTCCGCGATCGGCATGGTGGTCGCCCACTTCGTGCCGTTCCGGGCGATCCGCGCCGGCAAGCAGCTCTCCGACAGCAAGGGCGCCTCGGCGGCGATCTCGACCGAGGCCGCGATCGTCTCCATGCAGCGTTCGATGCGCGGATTTCTCGGCCCCCGGGACATCTTCAGAAATCCTGAAGCGGTCTTCCGGCTCTTCGAGCCGACCACCGGCGACTGTCCGTTCGACCTGGTGCTGGCCCACTCTGGTCGCGACTTCGCGGTGATGGGCATGCACTTCAAGCTCGGTCTCTACGAGCACCAGTCCGCGGGCGCCCTGCAGGGCCTCGTCGACCTGCTCGCCAAGCATCCCGAGATCGCTTCGAGCGCCGACGCGATCAAGAGCATCAAGATCGTCGCCTACGAGCCCGCCTTCGGAATCATCGGCGACCCTGCGAAGCGCGACCCCCGCACTCGGCAGAGCGCGGACCATTCGATGGTCTTCATCGTCTCCCGCAAGCTCCGCAAGGCGATCGAGGCCGCCGCGGCCGGCGAGCTGCCGACCGACAACGACGCGATCTGGAAGCGCCTGATCCTCGAACCGCACGACTACGACGCCGCCGCGATCGACGACTCCACCACCCGAGCCCTCATGGCGAAGATCGAGTTCGCCCACGGCGGCGAGGAGTACGACCGACGCTACCCCGACGGCATCCCGACCTCGATCGAGATGACCCTCGCCGACGGCCGGACGATCGACAGCGGCCTGGTGATGTATCCCTCCGGCCACGCCCGCAACACCACCGCCGATCTCGAGGGCATTCTCGCGAACAAGTTCGAGGTCCTCGGCCGTCTTGCGATGGACGATCCCAAGCCGCTGATCGAGCGTCTCCACGGCCTGCCCACGCTCGACGCCACGGGCCTGCGGTCGATCCAGCACTTCGCGATCGCCGATCGCGGACGGTTCGAGTAGCGGCCCCGCCCAACGACCGCGGCTTCAGTCGTCGATCACCCCGAAGATCATCAGCAGCATCGCCACGATCCCCAGGAGCGGATAGAGCATCACCAGGATGCCCGGCAGATCGATCAGGTATCGCCGGATCGGGACCCCCCGGAACGTCTCCCGAAGACCCGATCGAATCGTCGGCACCCGTCGCGTCGTGGCATCCGCACCGCATTCCGGGCAGAGGCTCGTCGGATCGCGATCGTCGAGGCCGGTGGTCGGATAGCCGCATCGCGCACAGCGGTGGCGATCCCGCGGGCGCAGTCGGCCGACCATGCACCACCGGAAGCCCGTGAAGAAGATCGCCGCGAGCCACAGCATCAACGCCCCGAACGAGTTCGCGTAGTCGGTGATCGAGCCGATCTTGTACGTCTCGCCTCCGGTGCGACCGGCGATCGGGATCGCGATCGCGACCGCGATCGCGGTCGGCCACATCCAGTCGCGGAGCCGAAGGCGAAGCACCTGCCACGCACTGCGGCAGTCGAAGTCGGGAGGTTCCTTCGGCATCGTCGTCGGAACGCGGCGTCCGTTTCAGGCCTGCTCGCCGTGTTCTCGCAACGACGCGAGCAGGCCGTCGACCTGTTCAGGGCTGCCCATCGCGACCGGGATGCGTTGATGCAGTTCGGCGGGCTTCAGGTCGAGCGTGCGCTTGAGGCCGCTGTAGGCCATGCCGCCGGCCTGCTCGATGATGAACGCGAGCGGGTTCGCCTCGTAGAGCATGCGGATCTTGCCGTCGGGCTTCGAGGTCGTCGGGGGGTACATGAACAACCCTCCGGCAAGCAGGGTGCGGTGCACGTCGGCGACCATCGAACCGATGTAGCGGCTCGAGTAGCCGGAGGCCTTGGCCTCGTCGAGAAACCGCCGGTAGCCCGCGGGGAACTGCAGGGCGTTGGCCTCGTTGACGGAGTAGGTCTTCGCCGACTTGGGGATCCGCACCCCGCGGCGGACGAGCAGGAAGCTGCCCACGGAGTGGTCGAGGACGAACATGTCCACGCCCGAGCCGGTGGTCAGCACCATGATCGTCGCGGAGCCGTACAGCACGTAGCCCGCGGCGACCTGGTCGCGACCGGCCTGGCAGACCGTCTCGACGCTGCCCTTGATCGTGGGATCGTTCCGCAGCACGGTGAAGATGGTGCCGACCGGCATCGCGCAGTCGATGTTGCTCGATCCGTCGAGCGGATCGAACAGCACGCAGTACTTGCCGCCCTCGCCGCCCCGCCTCAGGATCGTCGGCTCCTCGTCCTCCTCCGAGGCGAGGAGCGCGACGCTGACCCGGTCGCCGAGGCACTTCATGATGATCTCGTTGGCGATGACGTCGAGCTTCTGCTGACCCTCGCCCTGCACGTTGGTGGTGCCGAACGCCCCGAGCACGTCCTCGAGGTTCGCGCGGCGGACCTTCGCCGCGATCGCCTTCCCGGCAAGGCTGATCGCCGAGATGATCATCGAGAAGTCGCCGCTCGCCCCGGGGTGCCGCCGCTCCTCCTGAAGGATGTGGGCCTGGATCGAGGTCAGGTTGTCGCGGACGACGTCGGCGTGGGGGCGGTCCTGCATCGAACGAGGCTCCCGAGGGGCGAAACCGGACGAGACCCGCCGGCAGAGCGGAGTATCATCCGACCCGCGACGGGGATCGCAAGCGAGGCGTGCTCGAAGGCGTCGCCGCAGCACACGGTGCCCCGACATCCGGTCGGGAGCGGTTCTCGCTTCGCGGGGTCATCGGCCACCCTGCGATCCCCCGCCAGTTCCACGCCGACCGACCATCAGGCTATCGGTCCTCCACGACCGATTCGCCCCGTTGATCCCCGACCAGCACCCGACACCGACGCTCTGGAGACCCCGATGTCCGACGACCGCACGCCCGTGATCCTCGCCGCTCGCCGCACTCCGATCGGTCGCTTCATGGGCGGCCTCGCCCGCGTCCCCGCCCCCGATCTGGGTTCGTATGCGATCGCCGCCGCGATGGCCGATGCGAAGCTCGATCCCGCGGCGGTCGAAGAGGTCTTCATGGGCTGCGTCCTGCAGGCCGGCGTCGGGCAGAATCCGGCGCGTCAGGCCGCCCTCAAGGCGGGCATTCCCGACGCGGTCACCGCGGTCACCGTCAACAAGGTCTGCGGGTCCGGACTCGAGAGCGTGATGCTGGCCGCACGGGCGATCCGTTGCGGCGACATCGACGTCGCCGTCGCCGGCGGCATGGAGAACATGGATCTCGCGCCGCACTTCGCCCATGTGCGTGCCGGCGTCAAGTACGGGCCGACGACCATGCAGGACCACATGGCCGCGGACGGCCTCACGTGCGCCTTCGAGCAGTGGCCGATGGGCAACGCCGCGGAGTGGATCGCCGGCGAACACGGAGTCTCCCGGGAAGAGCAGGATCGCTTCAGCGCCGCCAGCCACAACCGCGCCGAAGCGGCCTGGGAGGCGGGCCACTTCGATACCGAGGTCGTCCCGCTGTCTGCGGAGCAGTGCAAGAGCCGCGAGGGCGTCGCCCGCGACGAGGGCTTCCGACCCGGCTCCAGCGCCGAGGCCCTCGCGAAGCTGCGTCCGGCGTTCACGAAGGACGGCAGCGTCACCGCCGGCAACGCCAGCCAGATCTCCGACGGGGCCGCCGCGGTGGTCGTGACCAGTCTCGCGAAGGCGAAGGCCCTCGGGGCGACGCCGATCGCGACGATCGTCGACTACAACACCGCCGGAGTCGAGCCGAAGAAGCTCTTCTTCGCGCCGGCGGTCGGCATCGAGAGGCTGCTCGCGAAGCAGGGCCTCTCGGTCGGCGACATCGACCTCTTCGAGATCAACGAGGCGTTCGCGGCCCAGGTCCTCGCCGACATCAAGCACCTCGGCGTGCCCGAGGAGAAGCTCAACGTCTGCGGGGGCGGCATCGCCCTGGGCCATCCCATCGGCGCCAGCGGTGCCCGGGTGCTGGTCACCCTGCTTCATCAGCTCGTTCGCACCGGGGGCACCACCGGCGTCTGCAGCCTCTGCCTCGGCGGCGGCAACGCGGTCAGCATGCTCGTACGTCGCTGATTCGGCGCCCCTCCCCCTCTTCGAGATCCCCGCAACGGAGTCACTCCATGGCCAAGGCGATCGTCGACCCCGAGGAGCTCCGCCGCTTCGCCGGCGAACTCCGCAAGAGCACCAACGAGATGCAGGCCCGCATGAGCGGGTTGCAGGCCCGCATGAGTCAGCTTTCCGAGACCTGGAAGGACCAGGAGCAGACTCGTTTCGCCGAGGAGTTCGATCAGACGCTGAAGGTGCTGGGCCGCTTCGTGAAGGCCGCCGAGGTCCACGTGCCCTTCCTGATGCGCAAGGCCGATCGCATCGACGAGTACCTGAACCAGCGTTGACCCGGTCGCGAAGGAGCCTTCGCCATGGCGAGTCCCGACGGCGCCCGCGTCGCGAGCATCGACAGCCTCGAGCGGTTTCGCACCTCGCTGCAGGAGTTCATCTTCGACGCCCGCAACGCGCTCTCCGAAGCCGACGCCGAGGTGCAGCGGATGCTGGTCTGGCTGGAACGAGACCGCAAGTTCCACTGGCAGCAGCGTCTCAAGAAGGCCAACGAGGAACTCGTCCGCGCCAAGAGCGCGCTGTTCATCAAGCAGAACCGGATCTCCTCGAAGGATCGCCCACCCTCGGCCGTCGACGAGAAGCTCGCGGTCAAGAAGTGGCAGGCCGCGGTCGCCGAGGCCGAACACCGCCTGCGCCGCATCAAGCACTGGTCCGTCCATCTCGGTCAGGAAGCGGCCCGCTACAAGGGTTCGGTCGCAGGCCTCTCCGCGGTGCTGGATCGGGAGCTCCCCGCTTCGGTCGAGATGCTCAAGCGGGCGGTCGCGTCGCTCGAGGCGTATCTCCACACCAAGGCGCCGGATCTGCGAGCCCTCGTCGAGGGCATTCCCACGATCGAGGCGGTGGTCTCGAGCGGATCCACCACCACGACGCCCCCGGCGGGTGGCGGCAACGATCTGCGATCGATGCTGCGACGCCGCACCGTGACGGATGCCCCCGAATCGACGGCCGACACCGCGGCCGACGCCGTGCCCGGGTCCTCTTCACGCACGCCCCCCGATCGCGAGGCCGAGGCATGAGCGTCGAGTCCGCCCGAGCCCGCCTGCAGCTGGTCCACAAGGAACTGCTCCTTCGATGGGGGCGGGTCTGCGACGTCTGGGACGACCCCGTGCGCCACGCGCTGCAGGAGCGGCAGATCGAACCGCTCGACGGTCGAATCCGATCGGCGGTGTCGGCGATGGAGAAGATGCGCGATACCATCGCGACGGTTCGGCGCGAGTGCGGCTGAGCTACCCCCATGAGCTCGTCGAACCCGAACCCAACGCCGGATTCATCGCCTCTCGACGCCGGACCGCTCCCGGTGGCGGATCCCGCCGATCGTGCTGGCGGAGCGTGTCGGGACCTTCTCGACGCCGCCCGCCGATTCGCCACGACCGCCGCGGAGGCCAGACAGCGTCTCGAAGGCCGTCTCGCCGACGGCGAGCGGTTGCACCGCGAAGGCCGTTCTCGCAGCCAGCACGAACGCGAACAGGCCCTCGCATCGGCCGAACGGGCCCGCGAGGAGACCATCGAGCGGGAGAACCATCGCTACGGGGAGCGACTGCAGCGCATCGACCGCGAACTCGAGAACGCGCGACAGGAAGCGATCGATCGCGCCGAGCAGTCCGAGGAGGAGACCCGCAAGCTGCTCGCCGACGCCGTCTGGCTGGCCGACAGCGTGCATGAGAGCGGCCTTGAACGGAACCAGCGGGACGTCGACGCGGTGCGGGAGCGCATCGCCGAAGCCCGTGCGGTCCTGGAGGAGTTGCGGGAACGACTCCGGACCCACCTGCGCCGCTGCCGGCAAGGACTGCCGAAGTCCGCCGTCGACGAGGAGCGGATCGCCCGAGAGTCCAAGGGAGCGACGGCGGTGCCGGTGGCGCTGCTGGACCTTCGCAAGCACGCCGAGGCGATCGAGAAGCTGACGCTCCCACTGGTCTTCCGAAACGTCTTTCCGCTGCTGCTGCTCCTGCCCGGTGCCGCGATCGGAGCGACGGCGATGGCCTTCCGCGACGGCGGAGACGGGCTCGCCATCGGACTCGGTGCCGGTGCCGGCGTCGGGGCGTCGCTGCTGCTGCTGCTGCTGGCGCACGGCGTCGCCAAGGCGCAGGTCCGTCGGATCTACCGGTCCTTCTCCACCGCGGCGGCGATCATCGACCGCAGCGCGGAGGTCGCCGTCAAGGAGGCCGCCGAAGCCCGCAAGCGGGCCGATGCGAAGCTCGACGGGACCCTCGCCGAGGAGACCGCTCAGGCGAAGGCCACCTACGAGCCGGTGCTCGCCGAAGTCGTCGCCAAGCGCGAGGCCCGCATCGCCCAGTTGGCGGAGCTTCGGCCGAAGTACCGCGAGAAGGCCCGGACCGATCGCGACGAGGCCATCGCCGCCGCCGAGCGAGCCGCCCGCGAGACGGCCGACGCCACCGAGCGACGCCATCGGGACGAGATGGGCGAGATCGATCGACGTCTCGAGTCAAATCGCAGCGAGGCCGGGGACGAGCACGATCGGATCGTCGCTGCGAACCGCGATGCGTGGACAGAGGCCCAACGTCTGTTCTCCGAGGCGTCGGCGGCGCTCGACGCCCTCGCAGCCCCGCGGGCCGCGCCTTGGACGGCGTCGTCGTGGTCCTCGTGGAATCCGGCCGATGCTCCGGGACTTCCCATCGCCGTCGGCCGTCTTCGCTTCGAAGCGAAGAACCACCTCGCCGACGCCGAGCATGCTGCGGACCTGCCATCGCCCCTGCCCGAGGCCGTGGACCTGCCGCTGCTGCTGGACCTGCCGGCACGGCGGGGACTGCTGATCGAGACCGACGCCGAGCAGCGGGACCGCGGCCTTGCGGCCCTTCAGGCGGCGGTGCTCCGGATCCTGACGACGCTGCCCGCAGGCAAGGTCCGCCTGACCCTCGTCGATCCGGTCGGCCTCGGCGCGAACTTCGCCGGGTTCATGCATCTCGCCGACGAGGATCAGCAGCTCGTCGGAGATCGCATCTGGACCGAGCCTCGCCACATCGAGCAGCGCCTCACCGATCTCACCGAGCACATGGAGACGGTGATCCAGAAGTACCTGCGCAACGAGTTCGACTCGATCGACGCCTACAACGAGAAGGCCGGCGAGATCGCGGAGCCCTATCGGGTGCTCGTCGTCGCGGATCTCCCCGCCAACCTGACCGAGACCGCCGCGAAGCGCCTCGCGAGCATCCTCGAGTCCGGCGCTCGCTGCGGCGTCCTGACCCTCGTCCTTCGGGACCTGCGAGCGGAGCTGCCGCCGACCTTGAAGGCCGAGGATCTCGCCCGGGGCGTGGTGCGCCTCGCACCGCAGGAGTCCGGTCGTCTCGCCGCCATGATCGGCGGACTCGAAGCCCTGCCGCTCAGTCTCGACGAGGAACCTCCCGCCGACCTGCTGCAGTCGCTTGCAGGGCGCATCGGGTCGAGCGCTCGGGACGCCTCGCGGGTCGAGGTGCCCTTCGAGGCGATCGCGCCAGCCGGCGACAGGCGATGGTCGATGGACAGCGGCTCGAAGCTCGCGGTCTCCCTCGGCC
The DNA here is from genome assembly GCA_017859745.1 of Planctomycetota bacterium. Taxonomy (GTDB): domain Bacteria; phylum Planctomycetota; class Phycisphaerae; order Phycisphaerales; family SM1A02; genus VGXO01. Next base: position 44,025 of record JAFMML010000016.1, on the reverse strand, counting down.
GTGCCGGGGCGACCCGGCTGCAGCAGCTCGTGCTCGGGGTGGGCACCGCGCAGCACGTGCTGATCGCCGGCAAGACCGGTTCGGGCAAGAGCACGCTGCTTCACGCGATGATCTCGAACCTCTGCGCGTGGTACGGGCCGGACCAGGTGCAGCTGTATCTGGTCGACTTCAAGAAGGGCGTCGAGTTCAAGACCTACGCCACCCATCGGCTGCCGCACGTCAAGGCCGTTGCGGTCGAGAGCGATCGCGAGTTCGGTCTCAGCGTGCTGCAGGGGCTGGACGCCGAACTCAAGCGACGCGGCGATCTCTTTCGCGCGGCGGGCACTCAGGATCTCAAGGGCTTCCGGGCGGCCCGCCCCGACGAACCGATGCCGCGGACGCTGCTGGTGATCGACGAGTTCCAGGAGCTCTTCACCGAGGACGACCGCGTCGCCAGCGAGGCCGGCCTGCTGCTCGACCGCATCGCCCGCCAGGGTCGGGCCTTCGGCGTGCACGCGGTGCTCGGCTCGCAGACCCTCGGCGGGGCCTACTCGATCGCTCGCAGCACCATGGGCCAGATGGGCGTGCGGATCGCGCTTCAGTGCTCCGAAGCCGACGCCCAGGTCATCCTCTCCGACGACAACAGCGCCGCGCGGCTGCTGTCCCGTCCCGGCGAGGCGATCTACAACGACGCGGGCGGTCTCGTCGAGGGCAACAGTCCGTTCCAGGTGGTCTGGCTCTCCGAGGAGGTGCGCGACCGGGTGCTTGCCGACGTGGTCGCCCTCGCCGGCGAGCGGGGCCTTCCCCCGGCCCTTCCGCTGGTGTTCGAAGGCAGCGCGCCCGCGAGTCTCGAGTCCAACGCGCCGCTCGCGGGTCTGCTGCGGAATCCCGCGCCGCCGGACACCCGCGAACTGCTGCGATGGTGGATCGGCGACCCCGTGGCGATTCGCGATCCCGCTTGCGCGGAGTTCCGTCGCCAGCCCGGCGCCAACCTCGTCGTGGTCGGCCAGCAGATCGAGACCACGCTTGGCATGCTCGCATCCGGCGTCCTGGGTGCCGCGGCGCAGCGCGAGGCGTCGCGCCTCCGGGTGTGGGCGATCGACGGAACCCCGTCGGACGATCCGTCCTTCGGCGTGCTGCCGGGAATCGTCGAGCGCCTGCCGGGCGAGCACCGGGTGTTGTCGGTCCGGAACCTGCCGGACGCCCTGACCGAACTCGCCGAGGAGATCGTCGCAAGGCAGGACGACCCGGCTCGAGAGAGTCCGACCACGGTGCTGCTGATCCACGGCCTGCATCGGTTCCGGGATCTGCGACGCGCCGAGGACGACTACGGGTTCTCCGCCGACGACGGCCCACCGAAGCCGGACAAGCTCTTCGCATCGATCCTTCGCGAAGGCCCTCCCGTCGGCGTGCACGTCGTCGCGAGCGCCGACACCGTGCCCAACCTGCAGCGGGTCGTCGATCGCAGCGGTCTTCGCGAGTTCGACTGGCGGGTCGCGCTCCAGATGGGCGCCGGCGATTCGAGCACCCTGATCGACACGCCGCTCGCCTCTCGCCTGGGCATGACCCGTGGGTACCTGCACAGCGAGGAGCAGGGCCTGCTCGAGAAGTTCCGCCCCTATCCGCCGCCGGAGGGGGCGTTCATCGACGCGACCCTGGCGCGACTCGGCGAACGCACGAACGGCTGAGGTTCCGCCCGAGGTTCGATCCGTTCCTCAGGCCATCGCCTCGAAGTGCCGTTGGAGTCGGGCCGGGGAGATCGGCTCGGCGGTTCCGAGGCGGTCGGCGAACACGGCCACGTGCAGTTCCTCGATCGAGGCGCGCAGCCGTCGGCATCGGACGTCGAAGACGCCGAACTCGGTGGCGGCGAGTCGCGCCTCGAAGGCCGCCACCGTCTCCGCATCGATCCGGTCTCGATCGGGGCCCGCCCCGCGAAGACGATCGAGACGCACGCCGAGAGCCGCCGTGTATCGAGGCAGTCCCGGCAGGAGTTCCGGGACGAACGACGGATCCCTCGGGTCGAGCCGCCGCAGCCTCGCCGCGATCGCATCGACCGCCGTCCGCCACGCCTCCGGGGTGGGCAAGGCGAGGCGAGCCGAGAGATCCGCCCTCGCCCCCGCCGCCGCGGCGAGCGATGTGACGACCTCGTCGAGGTGCACGTAGAGATCGCGTTCTCCTTGCGCCAGTCGAGCGTCGAACGCTGCCGCGTCGCGAAGCTCACGCGGCGCGATCCGAAACGCGCGCTCGCACACGAGATCCGCCACCGCATCGACAAGGGGCGTTCCACCGCTCGACCGGTAGGTTCGCTCCACCTCGGCCCATCTCGGGTGGTAGTCGAGATGATGGCCCATCGCGTCGCCGATCGCGTCTCGAAGGAGTCGCCTCAGGCCGAGATGGGTCGACGCCAAGGCCTTGTCGAGACGAGGTTCCAGACGCATGGAGACCCCCGACTCCGTCGGGACCAGCGCCGGGTGCATCTCGACGCGCCGACCCTCCAGATCCACCTCGACCGACATCGGCAGCGGCGTGTCGGGGAGCCGATGAAGCTGCTCCCGGGTCCATTGGGACAGCATCTCGGCCTCATTGCCGCGGCGATCGAGTCCCTCCCGCGCCGACGTGGCCCACCGTTCCCGCAAGGCGGCCGCGTCGCGCGAACGCTCGAGCGTGCGAGTCCCCTCGCGCACCTCGACGAGAAACCTCAGCGACGGTTCGATCTCGCTTGCTGCCAGCACGGCGGCGTCGACGGGCACCCGGCAGCCGCGCTCGAGTTCGTCCGCGATCGACTCGAACAGACTTCCCGAACCGAATCGAGACGGTCGCCGCAGCGCATCCGCGATCTCCTCGACCACCTCGCGCATCGGATGGATGCGGGTGCGCCAGGACTTGGGCAGACCTCGCAGGATGGCGGCGACCTTCTCCTCGAGTCGTCCCGGCACCAGCCACTCCAGTCGCCGAGGATCGAGCAGCTCGACGGCTTCGACCGGCATCTCGATGGCGAGGCCGTCGAGATCGCCTCCCGGATCGTGGCGGTATCGGATCGGCACCTTCAACGTCGCTGCGCCCACGCGATCGATGGAGAGTTCGTCGGGAAAGTCCCGGTCGTCGGGAAGGGGCCGCTCACCCGCGAGATCCTCCGGACGGATCGAGAGGATCTCGGGATCCCTCGCCTCGGCCCTTCGCCGCCAACGCTCGAAGCTCGGTCCGGAGTGGACCGAAGCGGGAACCACCCGGTCGTAGAACTCGAACACCGCCTCTTCGCGCAACGACGCGCGAGGCTGACGCGTCCGTGCCTCGAGTTCCGCGAGACGCTCGAGCATCCGGCGGTTGCGCTCCAGGAAGGGGCCTCGCGAGCGGAGACGGCCTTCGACCAGTCCCCCCTGGATGAACACCTGCCGGGCCGCCACCGGATCGATCGGGCCGAACGGCACCTGCCGCTTGTGGACGAGCGTCACCTCTCCGAATCGCACTCGCTCCCACGCGGCGACCTGTCCGGTCTCGGGGATCCAGTGGGGCGCGAAGTGCTCCCGCACGAGCAGGTGCGGCACGAACCGCTCGATCCATCCGGGGCGGACCGGAGCCACCGTGCGCAGCCAGCGACGCCCGGTCTCGACGAGTTCGGCGGCGACCACGAGGCGCGGCGTCTGGCGAGCCAACGTCGATCCGGGCCAGACCGACGCTCGAACTCCATCCACGGTCACAAATGGTCCTTCGCGTGCGGCGACTTCGCGGCGGCCTGGAGGCGGTTCCCGACGATCGCCCGCGAAGCGTTCCCGATCCTCTTCGCGATCGAGCGCCGCCACCGTGCCCACGAGGCCTCGAAGCGCCGCGCGATGGATCCGAGCCGCGTCGCAGGACTCGTCGAGTCGAATCGGCGTGGCCAGGCGCACCCGCCCGCGTCGAGCGATCAGCGACGCGACCTGAGTGGCGGCGGCCTCCCATTCGCGCATCGCGAGCATGCGAAGGCCGTGCCGGCGACACCACTTGCGGCGACGGCTCGCGCCGTGTTCGGCCTGCTCGCTCCAGGCCCGCCAGACCCGCAGGATCGACAGAAGATCCGAGCGCGGATCACGAAACGGATCGATCGCGACCTCCCGCTCCGCTCCGGCATCTCCCGCAGGAGTCCTCGCGGCGATCCGGATCTCCGGCACGGCCAGCGACGTCGCGACCACGATCGCCTCGGCAAGGCATCCCTCCTCGAAGCCGCCGTCGACGATGCGGCCGAGGCGCGGATCGAGCGGAAGAAGCGAGAGGCGCCGTGCGACGTCGTTCAGCCGCTCGCCGCCCCGTCCGTCCGGCTCGATCGCTCCGAGTTCGCGCAGGGTCCGCCGCGCCTCGTCGATCCGCACCGCCGCCGGGGGATCGACCCACGGGAACCGATCGACCTCGGGGAGGCCGCGGTGGGCGAGTTCCAGCATGACTCCGGCGAGACCCGTCCGCAGGATCTCGGGCGGCATGAACTCCGGCCGCTTGGCGAGATCCTCCTCGCCGTAGAGGCGAATGCAGGTCCCGGGACCCACACGTCCGCAGCGGCCGGCCCGTTGCAGGGCGTTGGCCTGGGCGATCGGCTCGACCCGCAGTCTGGCGATGCGGCGACGCGGGTCGTAGCGACGGATCCGCGCGAGGCCCGTATCGACGACCGACCGCACCCAGGGGAGGGTCAGAGAGGTCTCGGCCACGTTGGTGGCGAGGATCACGCGGGGTCCGGACGGTCGGTCGAACGCGGCATCCTGCGCCGCGGCATCGAGGCGCGCGTGCAGCGGCAACAGGGGCACCCCCGGTCCCAATCGGCCGCCGAGCAGGTCCGCGAGATCGTCGATCGCCCGTGTGGTCGGAAGGAAGACCAGCACGTCGCCGGACTCCCCGCCCTGCCGATCGAGCGCCTCGTCGATCGCCTCCGCCGCCGCGTCGAGCAGTTCCGCGTCTCGATCCCGTTCGCCTTCTCGAGCCGCCTGCGGAATCGGTCGGTGCAGGATCTCGACCGGATGCTGCCTTCCGGGAATCTCGACGACCGGCGCGCCGTCGAAGAACTCCGAGAACCGCTCGGCCGCAAGCGTCGCCGAGGCGATCACCACCCGCAGGTCCTCGCGGACTTCGACCGCCCGCTTCAAGGTGCCGAGCAGCACGTCGATGACGACGCTGCGCTCGTGGGCCTCGTCGATGATCACCGTGTCGTACCCGCGCAGGCGAGGATCCCGACCGAGACCGGCGGCCAGCACGCCGTCGGTCATCACCTCGATGCGGGTCGAGGGACCGTCGCGGCGTTCGAAGCGCGTGCGCCATCCGACTCCCGTTCCGAGCTCGACTCCGCACTCTCTGGCGAGACGCGTGGCGATCGCGCGAGCCGCGAGACGGCGCGGCTGGGTGACGGCGATGCGCCCTTCGATCCCGCGTCCGAGCGACGCGCAGAGCCGCGGAATCTGCGTGCTCTTTCCGCTGCCGGTGGCCCCCTGCACCACGACCACGCGGTGATCTGCGATCGCCTCGCCGAGGCCCTTCCACATGCCCGCGATCGGCAACGCCTCCGGCGGAGGATCGACGCCAAGGACCGTCGCGGCTCGGCGCCGGCGATGCTCGGCCTCGCGCTTCACCACAGCGATCAGTCGTCTCGCCGCATGCCCCGTGCGTCGGCCTCTCGCGACGTCGGCGAGCCCCCTTCCAAATCGCCGACGGAGTCCGATGGGAAGGTCCTTCCGCAACGCCACGGCCTCCTCGACGAGCGATCGAGGCGAGGGATTCTCGCCTTCGTCGACTGGCCGTGGGTCGGAGGGTTCCACTTGAGCGTCTGGTGGGGATCGGGGTCGGATCGGACGCGAGTCCGGAGCGGATCGGAAGTCTAGGAGCCCGTGGGAGGCGATCGAGATGCCGGGCGGAGCGGAAAACTCGACCCGCCCGGACCGGGATCGCCCATACCATGACGGACCGCGGGCGCTTAGCTCAGTGGCTAGAGCACCGCCATTACAAGGCGGGAGTCGCTGGTTCGAATCCAGTAGCGCCCACTCACTCCGCGAGTCGATGCCGTGAACCACCGCCTGCCGATCCGCCCGTTCGCCGCCACCCTCGTCGCCGCCCTCGCCACCGCCCTCGTGGGGTGCGAGATGATCGAGCGTGCCGAACCCAAGGCCAGGACCACCCGCAGCAACCAGAACTTCGAACTCGACGTCGAGCCGATCCTTCGGGGAACCATCGCCAGCGAGACCGTGCTGGTCGGCTTCGAGCCCACCGTCGTGCGCGGCTACGGACTGGTGGTGGGCCTCAAGGCCACCGGCAGTCGTCTCGTGCCCGCCGAGGTGCGGACCCAGATGATCCGAGAGATGGCTCGCCGGGGCATCGGCAACCACGCCTACGGCGCCGGAGACCTCAGCCCCGAGCGGATGCTCGACTCCGACGACACCGCGGTGGTGGTCGTCGAAGGCGTCATCCCGGCCGGATCGCCGAAGGATGCGACCTTCGATGTTCGAGTCGCCGCCATTCCGGGGTCCGGGACCACCAGCCTCGAAGGCGGACGCCTCTACACCACGGATCTTCGCCCGGGACCGCTGCGAACCGGCAGCCGCCAGTCGTTCCCGCTTGCCGAGGCCGGCGGTCCGATCTTCATCAACCCCTTCATCGAACCCGACGCGACCGGAAGCGATGCGGTGAACCGCACGACCGGGCGGATCCTCGGCGGCGGCAAGACCACCGACGACATGCCGCTTCGCATCCGACTCGCGATGACCAGCCACGCCCGCGCGGCGTCGATCGAGGCCGCGATCAACTCGATGTTCCCGCGGGAGCCGGGACAGCTCGGCGACACCGCGCAGGGCCGATCAGGCGACACCGTGGACCTGACCATCCCTCCCTCGTGGCGGGACCGTCCCGAGGAGTTCGTGCAACTGGTTCGCCACACGCCGCTGCGGATCACCGCGCCGGAGCAGACCGCGTACCGGGTGAAGAGATCGCTGCTCGCAGCACCGGCCCAAGGAGAGACCGCGACGTGGCGCTGGCGGGCGATCGGCCCCAAGGCGGTTCCCGTCTTCCAGGATCTCTACGACCACCCCGAGGACGGGCCGCGCTTTGCCGCGATCGAGGCCGGGGCCCATCTGGACGATCCGCTCGTGGTTCCGGCTCTGGTCGAGATGGCCACGGTCGGCGGCTCGACGACCCGCCTTCGGGCCATCGAACTCCTTGCGGGCTTCGGCCTCGACCCTCGGATCGATCTCGCCCTGCGACCGTTGCTGGACGACACCGACGTCGACATCCGCCTCGCCGCCTTCGACTGCCTCGAGGAGCGCCAGGATCCCATCGTGGGACGCTTCTCGATCGACGGGAAGTTCGATCTGATGGTCGTCCCGAGCGACGAACCGATGGTCTACGTGACCCAGAGCGGCGATCCGACGCTGGTGGTCTTCGGGGACCGGACCGAGATCGGCCGCCCGCTGGTCTTCTCCGCCTGGTCGAACCGCCTGATGGTTCGCGGCGAGGCCGATCGAGACGACCTCTCGGTCTACTACCGCCGATCCACCGACGAGCCGCCGGTGATCCTCGACGCGCCGACGTCGCTGCCGGAGTTCGTGGCCTTTCTCGCCCACGGCAGAACGCCGGAGAGTCCCCTGCCGGGGCTCGGACTGACGTACTCCGAGACCATCGGCGCCCTGCACTCGATGTGGCGAGAAGAGGCGTTCGAGGGCGGGTTCAAGGCCGAACAGGACCGGATCCTCGCCGCGATCATGCGTGCGTCGGAGGGCGAGGAGATCGAGGAGCGGCCCGAGTTCGAGGAGGAGCCGCTGCCCGAGGAGTTCGAGTTCCTCAGGCCCGGTGGCGACGCGCCCGCCGGCGTGGTCCCGGGCACCACGAGAGGCTCGTCCGCAGGCAGCGGTCTCGCCGGTCTCGCCCCGCCGGTTGAAGCAGCCGTGCCCCGCGGCGATACTGTGCCGAGGTGAGGGTCGGGCCGCCGTCTTGGCGGCTGAACGGGATCCATGGTGGGATCCCGACCCCCACGCCGTCGAGCCCGACACGGAGGTCCGCGATGCGTCTTGAAAAGCTCACCCTCAGCGGCTTCAAGAGCTTCGCCGATCCCACCGAGTTCACCTTCGAGGAGCCGGTGATCGGTGTGGTCGGCCCCAACGGGTGCGGCAAGAGCAACGTCGTCGATGCGATCAAGTGGGTGCTCGGGGAACGCAGTGCGCGGAGTCTGCGCGGCACCGCCATGCTCGATGTGATCTTCGCCGGCAGCGCCGCGCGCAAGCCCGCCGGCATGGCGTCGGTCACGCTCACCTTCTCCAATCCCGAGCGGGATGCCGCCGCCGAGGCGGCGTGGCGCGAGGAGGACTCCGCGGCCCACGAACTCGACCGCGAGATGATCGAGGAGGAGGACCGCGCCGAGGAGGCCGAGGCGAGGCGTCGGGCGACCTTCGTCGATCCGGATCCGGAGATCGGTCACGAGGGGAAGTCCCCGATTCGGCGCGATGTCGCGGCGCGGCGATGGTTGCCCATCGACACCGACGAGGTCGCGGTGACGCGACGCCTCCACGCCGATGGGCGCAGCGAGTACCTGATCAACGGGCGCAAGTGCCGGCTCAAGGACATTCGCGAGCTCTTCCTCGACACCGGCATCGGCACCGACGCCTACTCGATCATCGAGCAGGGCAAGGTCGACGCCATGCTCCTCGCGAATCCGCAAGAGCGGCGGACCATCCTCGAGGAGGCCGCCGGCGTCGCGAGGTTCCGAGTCCGCAAGGTCGAGGCGGCCCGACGGCTCGACCACGCCGAGCGGAGCCTCGTCGCGGTGCGCGAGCAACTCGCCGGCACGGAGCGTCGCCTGCGCATCGTGCGGGGGCAGGCGGAGAAGGCCCGGCGGTTCGAGGAACTCGACGCCCGACGCCGCGAACTGCGTCGCACCCTGCTGCTCGAACAGTTCCACGAACTCGCCGTTCGTCTCGAGGGATTGACCAGCGAACTGGTCCGGATCGAGCAGGAGCGGGCCGAGATCACGCGAACCCTCGGGGATCTGCAGGAGCGGCGGGAGCGCACCGAGATCGGTCGTCAGGAGGCCACCGACCGCCGCCATCGCCTCGGCCAGAAGCGCCTCGAACTCCTCGGCGCCGCAAGGGAGCATCGCCAGCGTGCGGAGATCACCGAGCGAAACCTCGAGGAGATCGATGCTCGCGAGGCGGAGGATCGCCATCGCCTCGAAGAGGATGCACGTCGCCTCGCGACGCTCGAGACGCGGCTCGTCGACGCGGGCGAGACGCTCGCCGCGGCGGCGGAAGCCGAGGCCGAGGCCCGCCGCGAGGTCGAGCGCCTCGGCAGCGACCGCGCCGAAGGCGCATCTGCCCTTGTGGAGAGCCAGGCGAAGCTCGAGCGGTCCCAGGAGTCGCTGTCCCGGCTGGGGAGCGAGCGATCGCAGCTTGCAGCCCGTCATGCAGGCGCCGTCGAACGCGTGGAGTCGCTGGTGCGGCTCCGGGAGGATCTCGACCATCGCGAGGCGCCGCTGGAGCGGTCGCTCGCGGAGGAGCGAACTCGACGCGACGAGGCCGCCGCCGCCCAGAGCGAGGCGGAACGGGGGCGCGACGAAGCCCGGGCCGAACTCGCCGAGATCGGTCGGCGGGCCGCCGAGATCGATGAACGACGGGGCGCCCTCGTCGAGCAGCTCGATCGCCTGAGAGATCGCCGGACCTCGGTGGTCTCGCGTCGGCGTCTGCTCGAGGAGTGGCGTCAGTCCGGCGAAGGGCTCGACGATGCGGTTCGCACGGTCATCTCCCACCCTGACCGATTCCCGTGGGTGATCGGCCTCGTCGGAGATCTGCTCGAGACCGAGCGGGTCGACGCGGCACTCGTCGAGGCGGCGCTCGGCTCGGACCTTCAATGCTTCGCCACCGATCGGCGCGGCGATGTGGCCGCCGGAGTCTCGACGGTCACCGAGGCCGGCGGTGGCGTCTCGTTCCTCCCCTTCGACGCCGCCGATCCGAGGCCGGCGCGATCACGGCCCCTCCCTCGCGAGGCGGTGGCGATCCGCACGCTGGTCCGGGTCCCCGCGCACCTCGCCTGGCTCGCCGATCGCCTCCTCGACGACGTGTTCGCAGCACCCACCCTGGAACATGCGTTGCGATGGACTTCGCGGGGCGGTCCTCTCGAGGGTGCCCGTGTCGTGGCCCGCGACGGATCGGTGGTCTCCCGAGAGGGGACCATCCGCATCGCCCACGCCGCGGCGGGCGCCGGACGGCGTCGCGGCAACCACGGTTGGATGGAGCGACGGGCCGAGGCCGTCGAACTTGCCCGCGAACTCTCCGAGATCGAGGCGGAAATCGCCGGCCTCTCGACCAGCGAGGGCACCCTCGCCACGGCGCTCGAGGGCAATCGCGGCGAAGCCGAGGCCTGCTCGACCAGGATCGAGGACTCGGGGCGTCGCGCCGTCGAACATCAGGTCGTCGCCGAGCGAGCCGCCGCCGCGACCGAGCGGCTCGAACAGGAGGCCGCTCGCCTCGCCGAACAACGCACCGAACTCCAGGAGCGGTTCGCCGCCGCCAACACCGAGCGGGATCGCCTCGCCGAGCAGCAGGACTCGCTCGCCGGGCTCGCGGAAGACCTGCAGACGGAGGTCGAGACTGCCCGCGACACCACGAGCCGCGACCGCGCACACCTGGACGAGATCACCGAACGGCTCAACGACGCGCGTGAATCGCTCGCCACCAGGTCCTCCGAGGCGGAGTCGTCCCGACGGCGGCGATGGGACCTCGAACAGGAGATCGAGGAGGCGCGACGCCAGGACGCGGTCCTCCGCGATCAGTTGCAGCGTCGTGCCGATCAACGAGAGCGTCACCGGGAGACCATCGCCGAGGCGGTCGAGGCCGCGGGGCGGGCCGACGCCGAGGCGGAGACCCTCGTCGCCGAGGTCGAGGCCGCGAACAGGGCGGCGGAAGAGGCCGAAGCCGCCGCCCGCGAGGTGACGGAGCGACTCGACGGTGTCCGCGAACGGGCCAGTCAGGTCGAGCGGAACCACCACGCGATCGAGATGAGCCGTCGCGAGCTCGAGGTCCGTCGCGAGACCCTCGAGGAGCAGTCGCTCGAGGAACTCGAACTCGACGTCGCCCAGGCGTACCGCCCGTACCGGGAGGATCGCGATCTCGCCGGAGGCACCGCGGTCGACCTCGAGAGCGCCCGCGAGGAGGCGGAGACCCTTCGCAGGGAGATCGCCACGCTCGGAAACGTCAACCGGGACGCCATCGCCGAACTCTCCGAACTCGAAGGCCGCCACGACGATCTTCGCAAGCAGGTCGAGGACATCGACGAGGCCCGCGGCCGTCTCGAGGAGCTGATCGAGCGCCTCGACGAGGTGAGTCGGTCACGCTTCGAGCGCACCTTCAACCGGGTTCGCGAGCACTTCGCCGGCACCGACGGCATGTTCCGCAAGCTCTTCGGCGGCGGCAGTGCCGAACTGGCCCTCGTGCCCGACGAGCAGGGCCACATCGACTGGCTGGAGTCCGGCATCGAGATCCGCGCGAAGCCCCCGGGCAAGGAGCCCCGGGTGCTCGACCAGCTCTCCGGCGGCGAGAAGGCGATGACCGCGGTGGCGCTGCTGATGTCGATCTTCAGAAGCCGTCCGGCGCCGTTCTGCATCCTCGACGAGGTCGACGCCGCGCTCGACGAGGCCAACGTCGAGCGATTCTGCCAGGCGATCCGCCCGTTCCTCGACCGCAGCCATTTCATCGTCATCACCCACCACAAGCGAACCATGAGCCACTGCGACCGGCTCTACGGCGTGACCATGCCGCAGCGCGGCGTGTCCCGACGGGTCGCCGTTCGCCTCGAAGAGGTCCGCGGGGATGGCTCGATCGCCCAGGCCGCGGTCGAACGAGCGGCTCGCGAGGATGCCCCGCCGCTCGTCGAGACCTTCGCCGGCGAGGTCCCGACGGAGGCGGCGACACCCGCCCGACCACCGGCCAGCCGAGGGCTTGCCGACGCCTGGTCGAACACGGCCGACGACGGCGACCGCTCTTCGTCCTGATCGCGCGCCCACCGTCCGCCTGACGCCTGCGCGACGGCCGCATGACCGGCACATGCATGCGTGCGGCCCCGGAACGCCGTTCCCCTCGTCGGCGATGCCCAGCTGGACAAGTCGGGCGAGTGGACCGTGCGGTCGCTTGGCGTCTTCTGCGAGACGCCTCCTGGCGCCCGGATTCGCACAGGCGCTGAAGACCATCGCCTTGATGGTGCCCCACAACCCACCGAACGAACCGAAGGTGTGGGCGACCGCGGTCGGCTGGTCGCCGCAGTGGACCGTCGCAGTTCCCGGCACTTCGGACTGCCCGACGCCCGGCCGCAGCTCCGCCAGGTGGTGTCGTTCCGCAACTCGTCCGAGGTCTGAACGTCGCTCTGAAGGTCGGCCTCGACGCCGGGCTGCGGGGACGGTCTCCCCCACCATCCAGCGGCGGAGTGCCTCGCCTACGCCACGCCGCTCTTCGCTTCGTCGGCGATGCCCAGCTGGACCAGTTGGGCGAGTGGGCCGTGCGGTCGCTTGGCCTCTTCTGCGAGACGCCTCCTCGCGCCCGGATTCGCATAGGTGTTGAAGACCATCGCCTTGATGGTGCCCCACAGCCCACCGAACGAACTGAAGGTGTGGTCGACCGCGGTCGGCTCGTAGCCGCAGTGCACCATGCAGTTCTGGCACTTCGGATTGCCCGAGGCCCGGCCGTAGTTCTGCCAGGCGGTGTCGTTCAGCAGTTCGTCGAAGGTCTCGACGTAGCCCTCGTGCAGCAGGTAGCAGGGCTTCTGCCAACCGAACATGTTGTAGGTGGGGTTGCCCCAGGGCGTGCACTCGTAGTCGCGCTTGCCCATGAGGAACTCGAGAAAGAGCGGCGACTGGTTGAACCGCCACGAACGCTTCCCGTCCTTGCGGTTGGAGAGGATCATCTCGAAGAGCTCGTGCGTCTTCTGCCGCTTGAGGAAGCTCTTCTGGTCGGGAGCCTTCTCGTAGGCGTATCCGGGACTGACCATCATGCCCTCGACGCCGACCTCCATCATCTCGTCGAAGAACGCCCGCACCGAGTTGGGGTCGCAACTCTCGAACAGGGTGGTGTTCGTGGTGACCCGGAAGCCCCGCTCGACCGCGAGCCGGATTCCGGCGATCGCCTTCTGGTAGGTCCCTTCCCGCGCGACCGCGAAGTCGTGGTGCTCCTCCTGCCCGTCCATGTGGACGGAGAACGTCAGGTGGCGACTGGGCGTGAACCACCCCGCCTCGAGCTTCTCCTTCAGCAGAATCGCGTTGGTGCAGAGGTAGATGTACTTGCCTCGCTTGACCAGTTCGTCGACGAGCTCGCGGATCTGCGGGTGCAGCAGCGGCTCACCCCCGGGGATCGACACCATCGGCGCTCCGCACTCGTCGACGGCCTTCAGGCAGTCCTCGAGGCTCACCTGCCGCTTGAGGATGTGCGGGGGATACTGGATCTTGCCGCATCCGGCGCAGGCGAGATTGCAGCGGAAGAGCGGCTCCAGCATGAGGACCAGTGGATATCGCTTCCGGCCGCGAAGCTTCTGGGACAGCACATAGCTCGCGACGGTCCACATCTGTGCGACGGGTACACCCATGATCGAAGAGACGCTCCAGTCGAGATTGGTCGAGGTGGCGCACCGCAGTCTCCCAACCGGAACACCGCGGCCTCGAAGCGCAAGGGTACCCGAGGCATCGCCACCAGGGCGATCGTCAGCCCGCTTCGGTGGGACCGGGTCGCCGATGCTGGGCCTCCAGCAGACGTTCGATCGCCTCCCGAACGGCGCCACGACCACCCGGACGGGTCGTGGTCCACGTCGCGGCGGCCAGAACCGGCGGCGTGGCATCCGCCACCGCGATCGAAAGGCCGCATCGGGCGAACACCGGGAGATCCGGAACGTCGTCGCCGATCATGGCGACCTGCGACCACTCGAGACCGAGTTCGGCCAGCACCGCCTCGACGGCCGGAACCTTGTCTCCGGAGGAGGTCGCGAGGCGATCCACCCCAAGTTCCCGAAGGCGATGCCGCACCGCGGCGCCCGGTCGGCCGGTCACCGCGGCGATCTCGCCGCCCGCCTCGATCCACCGGCGGATGCCAAGACCGTCGCGGACGTCGAACCTCTTGAACTCGCGGCCGCGATCGTCGATCCAGAGTCCGCCGTCGGTCAGAACGCCGTCGACATCGAGACAGATCAGTCGGATGCGCCGGGCCGCCTCGAAGGGATCGCTCTTGGATTGTGCGGGAGAATGGGCTGACATCGAACTCGCGAGGCTCCGACGAACTTCGACGGAGTGTACGAGTTGGACGGCGATCATCGAGCGTCGAGATCGGTCGCCGAAGGCCTCGACTAGGCCGCGAGGTCCCGAAGGCGGATCGCGAGACCCGCCGCATCCGCGTACCGACGTCGAGGATCCGACTGCAGCAGGCTCTCGACCATGTCGGCGAGCCGTCGACCACCGCCGAGTTCGCGCACCGCTTCCGCCGCCATCGACGGCGTCTTCACCAGGGTCGCGAGTCGGCCTCCGCCGGCCCCGCCGGAACCTGCCGAACTCGAACTGCTCGACGCCTCGCCGGCCCCGTCCCCATCGAGCAGCAGACGCAGCAAGGTGGCTCCGAGGGCGAACAGATCGCTCGCCGCCGTGACCGCCTCCAGGCGACGCTGCTCCGGCGGCATGAAGCCGGGGGTTCCCTGTACCCGCGGCTTGCTGGTGCCGATCGGGCACGCCTGTCCGAAGTCGATGACCACGATCCGCCCGCGCTCGTCGAGGATCAGATTGCCCGGCTTCAGGTCCGCGTGGGCGAATCCCCGCTCATGCAGATGCGCGACCGCATCGGCCGCGGCGGCGACGTGCCGAAGCATCACCGCTCGATCGAGCGGACCGATCCGATCGAGCGGCGTGCCGTCGACGAAGTCGAGCAGCAGCACGATCTCCGCGACCCGGAGGCGTGGGCGGATCCGCACGATCCGGCGCACGCCGCGGATCGAAGGGTGATCGAGCTTCGATGCGATCGCGAACTCGTTCTCGGCCTGGTCGAGATATCGCTGGTCCTCGCGTTCGCGACCGGGGCGCCTGACCACATGCTTCAGCGTGTGGATCTGACGCGTCGCGGGATCGCATGCCGCATAGAGGCGGCTGGCGGCGCCGCTTCCAAGCGACGCGAGGACGCGATGGCCGTGGATCTCCCGCGGCAGCGGTTCTCGAGCCCCCACGCGGGTCCGCGAGAGATCGAGTTCGGTTCGGGTGCCGGTGTGCATGCGATGCCTCCTGCCGAAGCCGCTTGGGCGACGGCCTTCACCCAACGAACGTGGGAACCCTGCGAGCTCCCGGCGACCCGAACGGCCCGTACTCGAGCTCGCGCGGTTCCGATCGTCGGACCTATCGTGCTTGGGAGGGCGGCGGCCGCGCTTGCAGCGGGTTAACCGGACCTTGCCGGCCCCTGCTGGATCGAGGCGCGGCCTCAGGCGACCAGCAGCGTCGCGATGTCGTAGGTGGCGTGTGCGCCGACGGCGATCCCGAACCCGCGTTTCAGCATCAGGATGCCGAGCCACACGCCTGCGACGAGGTAGAAGGCCACCCGGAACACCTCCACGCTTCCGTCGTCGGCGGCGAGCGGGTGATACAAGGTGAATGCGATGGCTGCGATCACAATGGAGGTGATCGCCCCGATCGCCTCGCCGATGCGCAACATGTCCACCAGCACCGTGTGGAGGACCGCGAGCAGCAGCAGGCGGAAGACCAGTTCCTCGTAGAGACCGGCTCCCAGACTGATCGCCAAGGCACCCGAGATGCCCAGATCCGACCACGGCCCCACCGCCGCCAGCGGCGGCGCCGCCGCGAACCGCGAGATCGCCAGAAGCGGCAGGGCCATCAGGACGCTTTCGGCGAACATGCCCAGCAGCACCGGTGGCCTCGTCCGCCAAGGTCCACCGGCAAGGCCCTGCCAGATCAGGAGCAGCACGACCAGCACGAGCCCAGGGAGCGCCATGCCAAGCACCCCCGCCTGCCCGAGTCCGATCGCCTCGAGAAAGCGCAGGACCCCGTGCTGCGCCTTGTTGACCAGCAGCGGCTCCCCACCGAGCGCAAGCATCGCGAGCCTGATCTCGTAGAACGCGATGGCCGGCAACAGGAAGACCAGCACCACGATCGGGCGCTGCGATTCCGAGAGGTAGTCTGCAAGGGCGCGCCGAACGACGCCCCCTCGGTCCTCATGGTCCGTTTCGTGGTGCGTACGAGGCGACGGCCTTGCGGCACGGCGTCCCCGGGCGCTTTCCGCCGGTCCGCCCATGCGAGCCTCCCGCGGCATGCCCACGTCGGGCGGGAGTTGGTCGGCCTCAGCCGCCCGCGTGCTCGGCCCGCAGCGCATTCAGGCGCTGGGCGAGACGACTCTTCCGACGCGCCGCGGTGTTGCGATGCATCGTGCTGGTCGAGGAGACCCGATCGAGCACCGACACCACCTTGCGGAACTCCTCTTCGGCGCCCGCGACGTTCCGCTCCTGGATGGCCGAAAGGAAGGACTTGACGCTCGCCTTCACCTTGCGCTTGCGCCAACTGTTGAGCGCTTGACGTCGGGCGCTCTGACGGACACGCTTGCGAGCGGATTCGGTGTTCGGCACGGCGTAGGGCTCCAGACGCGAAGGCGAGACTCGATGGGTCTCGAGCGAGGCTCGATGGGTCTCGGGCGAGGAAGGTCTCTCGGAACGGTTCGACGAAGGTCGAAGGGTCGCCTGTCCCGGCGGTCCTTCCTTCCAAACGGCGAATCGGGGATTATGAGGGTCCCGCGGCGGATTGCAACCCCTCCCGGCCCGAGATTCCCTCTCCGGTCGAACTCCGGTCGAACTCCGGTCGAACTGGACGCCCTCGAGATCCCCATGCCGAGTCGCCCCGCCACCAGCACCCTGCGCGACACCCGGACCGCCGCCCACGAACTCGCGGAGCGACTGGAGCGGTCCGTGGGCCCCCACGCCCCCGCCGCGTTGCTGCTGGTGGCCTCGTTTCACCACCGGGCGGCCCTGCCCGAGGCCTTCGATCTTCTCCGGGCCACCCTCCGCCCCGAGGCCGCCGTGGCGATCACCGCCGTCGGGGTCATCGGTGAAGGCCGCCTGTACGAGGGGGTCCCCGCCATGGCCGCACTCCTCCTCGACGAGCCCGGCCTGGAGGCTTCGGCGGTTCGCATCGCCCCCGACGATGGGCCACCCGCGACATGGGACGAGCGACGCCGAGCGTTCCTCCTGAGTGGAGGTCTGCAACGAGGCGAGGAGCCCCCATCGGAGGTGCTCACCCTGCTCTGGGCCGACCCGTTCTCGAGCGATCCACCGGGACTCGCGGCGATCGGAGGAACCGGTCTGGTTCACGGCGGGGTGTTGTCGGGCTCGAGTCAGGCCGGAGGCAACCTGCTCATCACCGCTCGACGGCACGAGCGCGCCGAAGTCTCGGCCGAGGGCGCGGCCGGACTGGCGCTTCGGAACGCCCGCGCAGCGCCGATCTCGGCGCCGGGAGCCCGGCCCGTGGGGCCCTCGGTGATCGTCACCGCGTCCGACGGGGCTCGACTGCTCGGCCTCGGGGGACGTCCAGCCATCGAAGTCCTGCGAGAGGTTCTGGAAGCTTCTGGCGATCTCGAGTCGCTCGAGGGTGATGCGCCGATGGGCGGTCTTGCCATCGGGATCGCCATCGACGAACACCGACCCGACGGCCGCGAACCGACCTGTCGCCTGCGGCCCCTGACCGGTTTCGTTCGGCCTTCGGGTGCATCGAATCGCGACTCCCCGCCGGCCCTCCGACTTGCCGAGCCGATCCGTCCCGGTCGCACCGTCCGGTTCTTCATGCGCGATCCCGAATGGGCGGCCGAGACCTTCCGCACCCGGCTCCTCGAACGAGGCATGGATCTCCAGACGGCACCCGCCGCCGTCTCGGCGGTCTCGACGGCACGGGCGTTCGAATCTTCGGCAGCGACGATCGACGACCGCGACGAGGCGTCCCGGCCGCGTCCTCTCGAGTTCGGTGGACCGTGCGGGGTCGGCATCCGCACGGCGGGCGAGTTCGTTCAGCTGGGCGGCCGTGCCGAGATCGACACCCTCGCCGCAAGCGTGCTCTGCTTCGAGGGGCCGCCGTCACTGGCCTGACTCCGTCCGACGGGGCGTTCCCCACCCGTCCGGAACCCCGCAGGTTCACATCGCCGGCGCGACAAGTCGGGAACTCGGGTTTTCCCTGCGACCTCCGCCGCCGTGAAACCTAGAACCTAACTCTCGGGAACCCGCCCTCGACGGCGATCGTTCGACTCGCTTCGGGGTGACGTTCCGAGGTCCAATCGGCCGATGGCATTGATGATGACGTCTCTCAGCAGGACATCGAGCACCCCAGCGACGCGGCGGGGCGGCTGGCAGGCGGAATCCGCGGGCGAGTGCCTGCGAGGCCGCCACATCCGGGGGCGGAACTGATGGGCATCGGCACGCTCCTTCTCGACCGCGGTCTGATCTCCGACGACCAACTCGCCGAGGCGATCTCCGAGCAGCAACGGACGGGGGAACGCCTCGATCACGCTCTGGTCCGCCTCGGCTTCGTGGGCCCCCAGGACGTGCTGGAGGCGATCGGCCAGCAGTTCGGCCTGCCGATCGTGGACCTCTCGACCCTCGACGTCGACGAGGACACGCTGCGACTGCTGCCGTCGAAGCTCGTGTTCAAGCAGCGATGCGTTCCGATCCGCCGCACCGAGACCGCGCTGCAGGTCGCCACCAGCGACCCGTTCGAACTGTCCGCGTTCGACGAGTTGAAGCTGCTGACCGGGGTGCCGATCGAACTCGTCCTCGCCGAGGAGCGGGAGATCTCGAAGTTCATCCGAAGGCACTACGGGGTGGCCGGCGACACTCTCGACGCCCTCGCCGCCGAAAGCGGCACCGGCGCGGAGATCTCCGAGGAGGTGCGTTCCTCGGAGGTGGACGAAGCCCAGGAGGCGAGCGTCATCCGCCTCGTCAACGATCTGCTGCTCGAGGCGATCAAGGAGCGGGCGACCGACATCCACATCGAGCCCTACGAGGACGCCCTCGAGATCCGCTACCGCATCGACGGGGTTCTCGCGGATGCCGGGGTGCCGCCGACGGTGAACCGATTCCGAAACGCGATCGTGAGTCGCCTGAAGATCATGGCGAACCTCAACATCGCGGAGAAGCGCAAGCCTCAGGATGGGCGGATCACGCTGCGAAGCCGGGGACAGGAGTACGACCTGCGGGTCTCCGTCATTCCGATGCTCTCCGGCGAGGGCGTGGTGCTGCGCATCCTGAACAAGTCCGCGGTCCTGATGGGACTCGAGGAACTGGGCATGCCCGCGCCGGTCGAGGAGGGCTGGAACGCCCTCATCGCACGGCCCCACGGCATCCTTCTGGTCACCGGCCCGACCGGAAGCGGCAAGTCGACGACCCTCTACGCGAGCCTGCGCCGGATCGTCTCCGGGGCGATCAAGGCGATCACCGTGGAGGATCCCGTCGAGTACCACGTTCCGGGCGTCAACCAGATCCAGGTGAACCATCAGGTCGGCCTCGACTTCGCCGCCGGTCTGAGGTCGATCCTCCGCCACGACCCGGACATCGTGATGATCGGCGAGATTCGCGATCGCGAGACCGCCGAGGCTGCCGTTCAGGCCTCGCTGACGGGACACCTGGTCTTCTCGACCCTCCACACCAACGACGCCCCCGGGGCCATGACCCGCATGCTCGACATGGGCGTCGAGCCGTATCTGGTGTCGAGTTCGGTGGAGGGCGTGCTCGCCCAGCGGCTCGTCCGCAAGGTGTGCCCTCATTGCGCCTCACCACGACCCATCGAAGGGCGAAGACTTCCTCAGGACTTCCCTCCGCCCAAGGCCGGACGCCTCATCGAGGGACAGGGCTGCCGGGAGTGCAGGCAGACCGGCTACCGGGGACGGGTGGGCGTCTACGAGTTGCTGACCCTTTCCGAGCAGCTCCGAGACCTCGTGATGCAACGGACCGGAAGCGGTCGGCTGGCCGAGGTCGCCGGGGCCGAGGGCACCCTTCGCCCCCTCCGCGACGACGCGTTTGCAAAGGCCGCTGCGGGCGTGACCACACTCTCGGAGGCCCTGCGGGTCGCCCCCGCTTGACGCCTTCGTCGTCGGTCCCGACACTTGCAGATTCGTCTGGTGCGGAGACGGTCGCAATGGCGGCGTCCGCACCGGTCCGGACGGGCGGCCGCCTCGCCTGAGCATCGAGAGGATCTCCCCACATGGCGACCCGCGCAGGAAGCGGCTCCGGAATGCTGGTCTCGTTGGTGGTCTTCGTCGTGGCCACCGTCGCCCTGCTGGTGGTGAGCATCGTGCTCTATGCCGATGCCACCAGCGCCACGCAGGCCCGCCAGACCGCCGAGGCGGAACTGGCCAACGTCATCACCTCCGAAGAGCGAAGCCGCGACGTGGTCCGTGCGATGCTCGCGGAGGCCGCGGGTCGGCAAAGCCTGTTCGCGGAGATGAGCGCCCGCAACGAGGCCATCGCCACGTTCGTCGCCGGCAACCCCAACGCGACCCTCGACGACATGCGACGCGACCTGGGCATCGATGGGGACGTCACCGTTCGATCGACACTGAACGACGTCCGGGGCAACGCCCGACGTCTCGGCCAGGAACTCGAGTCGGCGCGATCCGACGCCGCATCCGCCAATGCCGAGGTGTCGACGCTCGAGGGTCGAATCGCCTCGATGCGACAGGACCAGGAGAAGTCCCTCGCGGCCTCGCAGGCGACCATCGCCGAGTATGCCGCCAGCGTCGACAGCCTCAAGCAGCGCACCGACGACGCCGTCGCCGAGATCGCCGACACGCGACAGCGCATCGAGGCCCGCTACAGCCAGCGGGTGCGCGATCTCGAACGCCAGATCGATCAGCTCAACGAGGACAATGCGGTCCTTCGCACCCGGGTCGGCGAACTCGACAAGAAGGTCAACGAGGTCCGCCCGAAGCCGCAGAGCCCCGCGGAGCTCGTGGACGGCGAGATCATCGACGTCGTCGGCGGCGACCGCCAGGTCTTCCTGAACCTCGGCCGGGCCGACCGCATCGTTCCGGGCATCACCTTCGAGGTGTACAGCGATGCTCGGGGCATCTCCCCCGACCCGCAGACCGGCCGCTATCCCCGCGGCAAGGCGTCGATCCAGGTCATCAAGGTGGGCGATGTCACCAGCACGGCTCGAATCGTGCGGGACAGCGCGAGCCCCGTCATCCCCGGCGACGTCGTCGCGAACGCGGTCTTCGATCCCGACACCGAGTTCAAGTTCCTGATCTTCGGCAAGTTCGATGTGGACGGAGACGGCCGAGCGACCACCGCCGAGGCGGAGTTCCTCTCCCAGCAGGTTCGAGACTGGGGCGGCATCGTCGTTTCGGGAGACGAACTGACCGGCGACCTGGACTTCCTCGTCCTGGGCGTGCAGCCCCCGCAACCCGGACCGCTTCCGCCCAACGCCACCGCGCAGCAGATCGAGGCTCGCCTCGAGGCCCAGGACGCGTTCGACCGCTACGACCGCCTCTTCCGTCGGGCGACCGAAGCGCAGATCCCGGTCCTCAATGCGAACAGGTTCGAGGTCTTGACCGGAACGGTCCAGCGCTGATCGGGCGAGTCGCCACGGCAACCCGGTCCGTGCTCCCGATCGCGGGGGCGGGAGGTCTTGGGTGAACCGCCCCTCGCACTGGCTCCAGTACCTCGGACTTCGATCGATCGGAGGCCTCGTGTCCTCCTTCGGGAGCGCCGCGAACCTCGAGACCGCGGCGACCGCGGGATCGGCGTACTTCAACTGGTTCGCTCGCCACCGGCGTCGAGCGACGCTGAACATCGCGGCGGCGTTCCCCGAACTCGACGACGCCCGGGTGCGTGATCTCGCCGAGGCGTCGGTTCGATCCCTGATGAGCATGTTCCTGCTCGACAGTCTGGTCATGACCCGCAAGATCACCCCGACGGGATGGGCCAGCCATGTCCGTCTGGGCGATCTCGGCGACAGCATCGAGACGCTGCTGTCGGATCGGCCGTGCCTGCTGGTGACGGCGCACCTGGGGAACTTCGAACTGCTCGGCTACACCCTCTCGATGCTCGGCCTGCCGATCACGGCTCTGGCGAGACCGCTCGACAACCCGATGCTGAACGAGTGGATCCTGCGGATGCGGACCCGGCACGGCCTGGAGATCATCACCAAGTTCGGCGCGACCGAACGGGTCGTCGAGGCGGTGGCCCGCGGCGGCAAGGTCGCCTTCATCGCCGATCAGAACGCGGGACCGGACGGGATCTTCGTGCCCTTCTTCGATCGTCTCGCCTCGAGCTACAAGTCGATCGCCCTGCTCGCGGTCCGCGAGCGTCTGCCGATCGTGGCGGGCTTCGCATGCCGTGTCGCCGACGACTTCGACTACGAGATCCGCTGCCTCGACCGCCTCGAACCCGAGGCGTGGGAGGACCATCCCGATCCGATCTTCTACGTCAGCGCCTGGTACACCCATGCGATCGAGCGGATGGTCCGCTCCGCTCCGGAGCAGTACTGGTGGCTGCACCGCCGATGGCGCAGCCGCCCACGGTTCGAACGCGAAGGCAAGCCGATGCCCGCCCGCCTGATCGGGAAGTTGGAGAGCCTGCCCTGGATGACGCCGGATCGACTCGCCCGAGTGCGGCGGCACTCCGAAGACCACTCCGCGGACCCTGCACCGGCGACGGCGCAATGACCACCCCGCCACGACGCCTCGAGGGCCGACGGATCCTGCTGGTCGACGACGATCAGGACATTCTTGCGGGCATGGACCTGGCCTTTCGCGGCGAGGGGGCGACCACCTGCCTGGCGTCGGACGGCGCCGCGGCGCTGGCGATGCTCGACGAGGCCGTCGCCGCAGAAGATCGCCCCGACCTGGTGGTGCTGGACATGATGCTGCCGGGCGCGTCGGGCCTGCTCATTCTCGAGACCCTCGCGACCTTGGACGGCATGCCGCCGATCGTGATGATCACCGCGAATCTCGGCCAGAGGCATCGGACCTTCGCGGAGTCGCTGGGCGTGGCCGCGTACCTGGTCAAGCCGGTGCCGCTCGAGCAACTGATCCAGGTCGTCGAGCGAACCCTCGCCGATGGCGACGAGGCGATCCCCACCTCGTCCGGACTGCGGTAGCATTCCGGCGATGCCACGACGCGAACTGGTGGTGATGCCCCTGGAGGACGCAGGAGAAGCGCTTTCCGACCGGCGAGATCTCATCGAGCGTCTCGCTGCGCTCAACACGTCGCCGGAACGTCCAGGCGAGGACGTTCTGTACGGGCCCGGCATCCGCATCGATCTTCCACCGGACCAGGATCCGGTGCGACAGATGCTGCTCACCGTGGTCGACGACGACATCGCGTTCTCGGTGATCCGGCGGATCCTCTCCCGCTTCGCCTGGAGGGTTCTCGATCCCATCAGCGGCATGGAGTGGGTTGGCCGTTCGGAGGGCGACGGCGAGGGATGACCGACTCGACCGATCGATTCGTGCAGGGCGTTCGACTCGAGAGAGCCAGCGATGCCTTCGCCGCCGCGATCGCCGCGGCGGTCGACTACCGCGGCGACGTCACCATCGACCGTGCCGGCGAGCCGATCCTGGGCTACCTGTTCGACGCGACACCCGAACGAATCCGCGTGATGCCCGCCGACGGCGGAGCCGCCGTGTCCGTGCCGGTCGCCGAGATCGTCTCGATCGAGTTCTCCGGCAAGGACGCGGCAAGCGGACGGACCTGGGAGAACTGGGTTCGTCGCTACGTCGAGCGCAAGCGGGCGGGCGAGGCGGCGAACATCGAGAGCGAACGCCTCGACTGAGTCCACCCGGGCCTTCGGCCCGCCTCGCAAGCCGACAGGCCGGTTGTGCCGATTCGACTCGAGTCGGTCGTCGACTCGATCGCCGCGAGGAATCGAGCCCTTCCCCTGCCCGGACGCTTCCCCCAGACCATGACTCCACACCTGCCTGTCGCACCGCTCTCCTCGCGCCGCCGGCCGGCCCTGGCCGGACGCATCCTCACGACCGTCGTCGCCGCCATGGCCACTGCGGCATTCGACGGCACGTCCGTAGCGGCATCGCTCGAGTCCGATCTGCGATCGCTCGTCGGCGGCGCCGGCCTCGGCAAGGCGAAGGTGTCCGTCAGCGTGCGCGAGGTCGACGACGACCGAGCCCTCGCCGCCATCGTCGCCGATCGGCCGATGCTCCCTGCCAGCAACATGAAGCTGCTGACCACGGGCGCGGCCCTCGAGACCCTGGGCCCGGACTTCCGATTCTCCACCCGACTCGGTCTGGATCGACCCGCTGCGCGTCTCGTCGTCCTCGGCGACGGCGATCCAGGCTTCGGCGACCCGGAACTCCTCGACAGCACCATCCACCGCCGTCCCGACGGGTCCGCCGCGGAAGGCCTGGACGTCGAGGCGCTGCTTGCGATCTGGGCCGACGCGGTCGCGAATTCGTCTCCCGGGCGCATCGACGAACTGGTCGTCGACGATCGGATCTTCGATCGGGATCGGGTTCACCCGCTCTGGCCCGACGACCAGTTGAACCGTCACTACTGCGCCGAGGTCGCGGGGATCAACTTTCACGGCAATTGCCTGCACCTTCGGCCGTCTCCGATCGGCGGCCGAGCCGTGCCGGGCCCCTTCTCGCCGGACGCGCCGTGGCTCGCGCTGGAGAATCGCGCCACCGGCCGATCCGGCTCGAAGCCCGGACAGACCGTGTGGATCGGACACGGCTCGAGGACCCACGGCGGCGATGGTCTCACGCTCTTCGGCAACGTCGCGGCGACGCCGGAGGAGCCCCTGCGGGTGACCGCAAGGGACCCCGCACTCTTCTTCGGGCGACTGCTCGCCGATCGACTCGAGCGCCGCGGCATCGAGGTGGGCCGCGTGCGGGTCGCCGAAGACGGAGATCGCTTCGACGCCCTCGTCGTGGTCGCGCCCCCCGTCGAGACGCCGCTCGAGACCTCGCTGGCACGGGCGAACGTCGACAGTTCGAATCTGCACGCCGAGGCGCTCCTCAAGCGGATCGTCCACGCCGAGACCGGAGCACCGGGGTCGTGGACGGCGGCGGACCCGCTGGTGCGGGCCCACCTCGCCGATCGCACCTCCGGGAGCCTGCTCGAGGGCGTGGTGGTCTCGGACGGTTCCGGACTCAGTCGAGGCAATCGGGTTCGGGCCGATCTCATGACCGCCTACCTCGCGTCGATGGCGCGAGATCCGGCGCTCGGCGGTCCGTTCCGGGCGAGCCTCGCGGTCGGCGGAGAAACCGGCACGCTGGCCAAGCGGTTCCGCAACGCCGACCTCCGGGGATGTCGGGTGCTGGCCAAGAGCGGCTACATCCGTGGCGTCAGCTGCCTCAGCGGGTTCGTCGTGGCGCCGGACGGTCGATCTCTCGCCTTCAGCGTGCTGTGCAACGATGTCGCCTCGGTGCAGAACGCCAAGCGCCTCCAGGAGCGGATCGTCGAACGCCTCGCCCGAGAGTTGACGACCTCCAACGTCGGCTGACTTCAATCGCCGATGGCGGCATCCGGCGAATCGGCCTCGGCGATCTCCGCGGCCGCCGGGGTGGAGGCGCCCTCTTCCTTCTCCCCGATCCACTCGAGTTCGACCCCGCCCCCGCCCTCGTCCTGACGGATGCCGACCCGCTGGCTCCGAGCGAGTTCGAGCACGGCGAGAAACAGACCGATCATCTCCATCCGGGTTCGTGCGGCGATGGCTTCGGCGAGCGGCATGCGTCGTTCCGGCGCGCGAGCGAGCCGGTCGGCGAGATCGGCCTGGTGCAGCGCCTGCGGCGTCTCGTCCATCTCCACGCGGTGATCGCCGAGTCGATCGAGATCCACGGCGGAGATGATCCGCTCGAAGGCCTCGAGCAGATCGAGCACGTGCGTGTCCTCGAGTTCGAGCGCCTCCTCGAGCTCCTCCTCCTCCGCATCCTCCCGCTCGCGGGACTCCGGCAGCGCCCGGACGAGATGTCGCCGGGCGTGCTCGTTGCGCAGCGTGTCCAGCGCCTCCGAGGCGTCGCGGAACCGCTGGTAGTCCAGCAACTGCTTGACGAGGTCGAGCCGCGGGTCGGCCTCCGCGAGACCGGAGAACTCGTCGGCGCCCTCGTCGCCCTCGATCTCCGGTCGAGGAGCGAGCGACTTGGCCTTGATCTCGACCAGCGTCGCCGCCAGCACCAGGAACTCCCCCGCAGTCTCCATGTCGATTCGATGCAGGTCGCCGAGATGGGCGAGGTACTGCTCCGTGATCTCGTGGATGGGAATGTCGTGGATGTCGACCTCGGCCCGCCTGATCAGGAAGAGCAGCAGGTCGAGCGGCCCCTGAAACCGATCGAGCCGGACGAGGTACTCCTCGCGGGCCTGCGAGGCGTCGGAGAGGTCCGTCCGAGGGGCGTTCATGACGAGAGGGTAGCAGTCCGGACGCCCGGTACCATGACCGGGATGAGTCCCCCGGCCACCCACGACGCCGCCCGCGAACGTTCGCTTCTCGAGCGAAGCCTTCGCACCGAGGCCGAGGCGATCTCCTCGGTCGCCGCGTTGCTCGCCGGTGCCGAGGGCGATGCCTGGCGACTGGCGATCGACCTGCTGGAAGCCTGCCGCGGACACGTCGTGGTCTCGGGCATGGGCAAGTCGGGCCTGGTCGGGGCGAAGATCTCCGCAACCCTCTCGAGTCTCGGCCAGCCCTCCAACGTGCTGCACCCCGCCGAGGCCGTCCACGGAGATCTGGGACGCATCCGCGGCGGAGACGTGGCCCTGCTGCTCTCGGCAAGTGGCGAGACCGAGGAACTGGTGGTGCTGGCGGGCATCCTGAAGGCCGATGGCCTGCCCCGCATCGGCGTCTCCATGCGACCGGAGTCCCGCCTTGCGAGGCTCTGCGACGTTCATCTCTCAATGGGCGACCTCGCCGAGGCGTGTCCCCACAACCTTGCGCCGACGACATCGACCACGGTGATGATGGCGATCGGAGACGCTTTGGCACTTGCTCTCGCGGCCCGCCGGAACTTCGCCGCCGACGACTTCCATCGACACCATCCCGGCGGCATGCTGGGCGTGGGGATGCGCCCGATCACCGAGGTCCTGCGGTTTCGGGTCGATCGCAACCTCGCGGTCGTCGAGGACGGGGTCTCCGCAGGCGAGGCGATCCGCCCCTCGGGCGAGGATCGCCGGGCCGGGGCAGTGCTTCTCGTGGACGGTTCGGGCCGGCTCTCGGGCATCTTCACCGACGGTGATCTGCGACGCCTGCTCAACCGGGACGGGGCGGCCGGCCTCGAACGCCCGATCCGCGAGGTGATGACCCCGAGTCCGGCACACCTGACCACCGCCCATGCGGTGCGGGATGCGGTGGCGATGGTGCGGGAGCGCCGCCTCGACGAGATTCCGGTGGTCGATGCCGAAGGACGACCGGTGGGACTGCTGGACGTTCAGGATCTCGTGACCCTGAAAGCGGTCCGGGACTGATCCACGGCGACTGCCTGCCCGTTCGGACGGAGCGGGCATGCCGTCGCGGGCGTGACGCCGGGGAGTCGACGCGACGCCTCGGCGTTGCGATCACCCGCCGATCAATCGCCGGTGGCGGCGGCCTCTTCGAGGGTTCTCAGGCCCAGACCGAAGTCGGCGAGCTTGGCCTTGATCTCGTCGAGGCTGGTCGAACCGAAGTTCTTGACGCCCATCAGCTCGGCCTCGGTGCGGGCGGCGAGTTCGCCGATCGACTGGATGTTCAGCAGCTGCAGCGCCTTGCGGGCGCGAACCGAGAGCTCCAGCGCCGAGATCGACTTGTTCAGCACCGCCTCGGGAGCCTTGCCGCGCAACTGCTCGATGATGTCCTTGCGAACCCGCGAGTAGGCGCCACCCTCGAGCCCCTGCCCGAGTCGCAGGCCCTTCGCCTGCAGCATCTCCTTGATCTCGGTGAGACTGGTCTCCCCGAAGTTCTTGTAGGAGAGCAGTTCCGCCTCGGTGATCTTCAGCAGATCGCCGAGCGTGCGGATCTGCATCTTCTTGAGGCAGTTGCGGGCCCGGACCGACAGCTCGAAGTCCGTGACCGGGGTGTCGAGCAGCGCGTCGCGACGCAGGCGGTCGCGATCGTTCTCCTCGTCGTAGAGCATGTCCTTGGACGCCAGCACGTCCTTCATGAAGAGGCGGGCCCGCTCGTGGTTGGGGTCGGTCTCGAGAATCTGCCGCAGGCACTTCTCGGCGCGGACCCACTGGTCGCGATCCTCGTAGAGCACCGCGAGGTTCAGCAGGGCGTTGATCGGCGGATCGGTGCGGTTGGCAAGCTCTTCGTAGAGCTGCAGCGCATCGTCCTCCTCGCCGGACAGGTCGAGCAGGTAGGCGAGACGGAACATCGTCTCGGCGCTGTCGTCGCACTCGATGGCCCGTCGGTAGGCGTCGATCGCGCCTTGGCGATCCCCATCCTGCTCGCAGGCCCTGGCTTCGGCGACGATGGTGGCGGCCCGCTGCGGATCGCGGGTGCTGCCACCGATGACGGTGTCGAGTCCGGAGCCGGCGGTGTCGTCTGAGACCATTTCGGAGAATCTCCTCGAAGGGCGATCGGGCAGGCGGAAGGCGCACGGGCCTGGTCCCGAGCAGGGACGACCGCCGAATCGGACAAGATAGGCGGCGGAGCGGTCTCGCTCAACCACCTCGTTCGCGTTCGGGAGGTGCCTGGAGCTCCTCGGCGAGGTCTTCGACCGCCCCGGCGGCATCCGTGGCGGGCGGGCCACCGACGAGCGGCGCGACCGCCGCGGCCCGGGCCGCTTCGTCCGACTCGACGAGCCGCCGCCCCCGCCATGCACCGGACTCGAACCGCCACGCCATCGCGATCCCGAGAGCGGTGATGTAGGCCGTCGCGGCAAGCCAGGGCCCCAGCGAGGTGAGGTGTGGCAGCAGCTCGATCGCGAGCCATCCGCCGAAGACGATGAACAGCCAGCTGAAGACCACCGTCGCAAGCCCCGGGATCAGGGTGTCCCCTGCCCCCCGCAGAGCGCCGATGTAGACGATGCCGACCGCATCGAGGGTCTGGAAGAAGGCCGCGCACACCAGAAGCACGCCTCCGATCGAGACGATCTCCTCGACGATCTCCGGGGGAGTGTCGCCGCCGGAGGCGAAGATCCGGACGAGGCTGTCCCGCCCGAGCAGGAAGACCACGCCGCACGCGGTCATCCAGCAGAGCGCCATGCCCACGGCGGTGCGGGCTCGGCGGGCGGCGCCGTCGGGATCTCCGGCGCCGATGAAACGACCGACCAGCGCCGTCGTCGCCACGCTGAATCCGACCGCCGGCATGAACGAGAGGTGCACATAGCGCATCGTCGCCCAGCCTGCGGCGAGGTGGATCTCGCCGAACCGGCCCACGAGCACGCTGAGGAAGATCGTCCAGCACAGGAGTTCGTTGCCGAACTGCGCGGCGGCGGGCGTGCCCAGGCGCAGCACGTCGCGAATCGGGCCGAGACCACATCGCCACGCCGATCCGGTCCCGAGCTCGCGACGCATCTTCGGACCGAGGAAGATCGCCAGCGGAATCGCCGCCTCGACGAGGGTCCCCATCACGGTGCCGTAGGCCGCTCCCACGAGCCCCAGCTGCGGCGCCCCCGCAAGGCCGAAGACCAGCACCGAGGTCGCGACGATGTTGACGGCATTCGCCGCGAGCGCCGCGACCGTCACCACCTTGGGTCGATGCAGGCCGAAGAACAGGTGGCTCAAGGCCTTCGCGATCAGCAGCGGCAGACCGCCCACAAGCAGCACCTGCCCGTAGGCGGACTCCATCGCGACCAGATCGGAGTCGTGTCCGACCCACGAGAACGCCGCGGGCAGGACCATCGCGAATGGGAGCAGCAGGCAGAACCAGGCCAGTACCGCGATCCACAGTCCCGCCCAGCCGTAGGCGGCGACCCGATCGATCCGCTTCGCCCCGAGGTTCTGGGCGGCGAAGGTGTTCACGACCGTCAGCAGGCCGAACACGAAGGAGACCGGAACGAAGCTCCAGACCCCTCCGTTGCCCTGAGCCGCCACCTCGATCGGTCCGATTCGGGCCACGATCACGCTGTCGACGAACTGCATGACGGTGTAGCTCGCCATGGTCAGCACCGTCGGCCACGCCTGCGTCCAGACCTCCCCGATCGCCGACCACGACCGCGATCGCGACGACACGGCTCAGGAGGCTCCGGCGTCGCGGAATCGCTTCGGCAGCAGCACGTTCATCAGCAGCGGCACCAGCAGAACCGTGAACACCGTCGAGACGAGCAGGCCGCCCACCACGACGCTTCCGATGCCGCGGTAGAGCTCGCTGCCGGCGCCCGGCATCAGCACCAGCGGCAGCATGCCGCCGACGGAGGTCAGCGTGCTCATGAAGATCGGGCGGATCCGGGTCCGGACGCTCTCGGCGATCGCGACCCGCGACGGGAGTCCCTTCCTCGGATCCACGCCCTCGGCGTGCGAACCGAGCCACGTCAGGTCCGATCCCATCCGGTCGGCATCGTCTCGCATGAAGTTGAGCGCTTGATGCACGATGAGGATCGCGTTGTTGACGACCACTCCGATCAGCAGGACGAAGCCGAGCATGGTCAGGATGTCGAGGGTCTGCATGGGCATGTAGGGATCGCCCAGCGACCACAGGAACACCGCGAACAGCCCGGCGAAGCCGCCGACGGTCGCCAACGGAACCGCCAACATGATCACCACCGGGAGGCGGAAGCTCTGAAACAGCACCGCGATCAGGAGGAACACCACCACGAGCGCCAGGCCGAAGCTCGATCCGATGGTCCCGAGAATCGAACCGTCGCCGAGAAGCGTCCGCCGAATCGAGTCCAGCTTGCTTGCGCTGCCGGCGACGGCCACCTCGACCGTCGGCGGTATGGCCCCACCCGCACGCAGGCCCGCGAGGGCGCCGTCGATCTGGCCGATCGCGGTCTCGAGGGCCACGCGAGGAGGCGGTGTCACTTCGAGCGTCACGGCGCGACGCCGATCGACGCGGTTGATCTGCGGCACCGCGGGGGTCTGCACGATCGAGGCGAGACTCCCCAGCGGCACGACCTCGCCCGCAGGCGTCGCGATGGGAAGGTCCCCGAGGCCGTCGAGGCCTTCCGGGCGCGGACTTCCCCGATCGAGCAGGTAGGCGTCGATGGTGTCGCTCGCGGTGCGGTACTCGCCCAGGAAAAGGCCCTCCCCCGCCGCCTGCACGCTCTCGCCGAGGGCCGCAGGCGTGAGTCCCACCTCGGCAAGACGTCGGTGATCCGGACGCACCTGCACCTCGGGCGTGGGCAGATTGAAATTGGGCGGATCGGGCTGCACGGTGCCCGGACCGAAGGCGCCCATCAGGGCGCCGAAGGAGGCGCCCGCAGCCTGCGAGACCTCGCCGAGATCGTCGCCGGAAAACTCGATCTTGATCGCAGCGCCGCTGGCGCCGCCGATCCGGAACAGCGGGACCTGAAAGCCGAAGGCCAGGACGCCGGGCAACTGTTCGGCGCGGGTGGCGTGGGCAAGCAGCGGAACGTTGTCGGCGGCGCGGACGTCCTCTTCGGCGATCGCGCCGTGGAACATCGTCCCGCCACGGGCCACCAGGAAGTAGTTCTCGATCGGCGACGGCGTCACCGGGGCACCCGGCGCCCCGGTCATCCAGTCGCGGGTGGGAATCGGAGGCAGGTTCGCGACGGCGGCCGCGCGTTCCGCCGACCCGGGTTCGGTCCAGCCGGCCTCCCAGAAGGGTCGCATGGTCTCCTCGACCCGTTCGGCCAGCTCCCGCTTCATCTGAAGGTTGTAGCCCGGCGGAGGAAGCATGATGCCGAAGACGAGGTTTCGATTGCCGCTGGGCAGGTAGTCCGCCGGCGGCAACAGGAAGGCGCTGCCCACGAGACTCGCTCCGCTCAACAGCAGCACGAGCCCGAGGCTTGCGAGGCGACTTCCGCACAGGCGATGGACGAGTCCCGCCACGAGGCGCGGGATCAGGGCCGGCCTCTTCACGGGCTCGCCCTGCCGCGAACGCAGCACCCGAGCCGCGGCGCACGGCACCACCGTCACCGAGACCAGAAGGCTGAACGCGACCGCCGCGACGATCGCCAGGCCGAGGTCGGCGAAGAGCTGCCCCGCCTCCTCCTCGATCAGCAGAATCGGCGCGAAGACGATCACCGTGGTCAGGGTCGCCGCGAGCACCGCCCCCCACACCTCGCGAGTCCCTTCGTAGGCCGCCGCCATCGGCGTCTTGCCCATCGACAGGTGCCGGTCGATGTTCTCAAGCACGACGATCGCGTTGTCGATCACCATCCCCACGGCGAAGGCCATGCCCGCGAGGCTCACCACGTTCACGCTGCGGCCGACGGCGACCATCGCGACGATCGTGCCCACGATCGAGATCGGGATCGCGAGTCCGATGACCACGAGGCCTCGCAGCGAACGCAGGAACAGAAGCAGGATCGCCACCGCCAGCGCCCCGCCGAGCCAGATGTTGCTCGTGACCAGGTCGAGCGCCTGGTCGATGTAGACCGTCTGGTCGAACACCTGATCGAGGGTCAGCGTGCCGCCGAGGCCCATCGAGACGGCGGCGCCGGCGAGCAGTCCCCCCGGCGCATTGATCGCCCGAATCTCGTCCTTGATGCCGTTCATGACCTCGATGACGTTCGAGCCCGGATCCCGCTGGGCGTTCAGGGCGATCACCGGCCGGCCGCGATTGCGCACGAAGGAGTCGGCGCGGCGGTGGCTCTCCTCGACGTCGGCGACGTCTCGCAGCAGCACCGGCCCCGAGGGCAGGTCCGCGACCACGATCCGCTCGAGATCGTCGGGGCTCGTGGCCTGCCCGATCTTGCGGAGCCGCAGATCGAACTTGGCGTCGGAGACCAGCCCCGCCGACACGTTGCGGTTCGCCGCGACCACCGCCCGTCGGACATCGGCGACCGAAAGGCCCAGTCGCGCGAGCACCACCGGATCGAAGCGGACATCGAGTTGTCGCTCCCGCCCCCCAAGGGTGTTGACCTCGCTGACCCCGGGGACCCGCTCGAGGCGCGGCTTGATGCGGTCCTCGGCGAAGTCCTGCAAGAGGCGGACGTCGAGGTCGGGATCGGTCGTCGAGAGGACCATCCATGCGATGTAGTCGCGGTTCTCCGGATCCGACGCCTCGACCACCGGCTCGTCGGCGGTCTCGGGATACTCCGGCACTCGCCGCAACCGATCGCTCACTTCGCGGAGGGCCTCCTCCTTGTCGATGCCCAGGCGAAACTGCAGGCGGATGGTGCCCACGCCCTGGGCGCTCGAACTGGTCATCTCCTCGAGACCGGAGATGCCCTTCAGCTCGTCCTCCTGCGGATCGACGATCTCCTGCTCGACCTCTTCGGGACCGGCACCGGGCCAGCGGGTGGAGATCGAGATCACGGTGTCGTCGATCGTGGGCGTCAACTGGATCGGCAGTTGCCGCAGCGAGACGAGCCCGGCAAGCAGCAGCAGCGCGGTGGCGGCGACGACCGTGACGGGCTGAACGATGGCGAGGCGGATGGGATTCATGGGGACGAGGACTCGTCCCGGTTCGCGGCGATCGGGGCCACCGGCGTCATGGGCATCAGACGTTCGTTCCCCTCGACGACGACCTCCTCGCCCGCGCCCACGCCGCCGCGACGTATCGCCCATCGGTCTCCGAGCGGGAATGCGGCCTCGACCGGAGCCGGGATCGCCGCCGGCTCGCCTTCCCTTCCGGGACGGATCGTCCAGACCGAGGCGCCGCCGTCGCGAAACACCATCGCATCCTTCGGCACCAGCAGCCACGGCCGAGGTTCGCCGAGCGGCACGTAGGCCGTCGCCGACATGCCCGGCAGCAGACGTCTACCGGGGTTGGCGATCGTGCCGATCGCCGTGAAGGTCCGGCCGCGACGACTGACCTCGGGGACGATGCGCACCGCGTCGAGATCGAGAATCTCGCCGGTCGCATCGATTCTCAACGAGACACCCCCGCGATCGAACGGTCCCTCCTGCGTCGAACCGTTCGACGCGGGTCGATCGGTCCGATCGAAGACCGACTGCGGCACCGAGATCCATGCCTCGAGGCGATCGATCTCGACGATTCGAGCGACGGCGCCGCCCGGCGGGAGCCACTGCCCCACCTCGACGAAGCGATCGACCACGACTCCGTCGAACGGTGCGGCGATCGAGAGGTCGCGAATCCTCTGCTCCAACAGCGCGATGCGGGCCCGTTCGACGGCGCCCCCGCGCCGGGCCGCCTCGAGCCGCGCCGCCGCGACCTCTCGGCGGCTCTCGGCATCGAGCAGTTCCCGTTGATTGGCTGCGAGGGCCGCCCGGCTCTCCTCGACCAGCGCCAGGTCTCGGATCGCCTGTCGCTCCTCGGCTCCGCGTTCGCCGATCTCCGCCTCCGCGGCGGCAAGCGAGGCCCGCGCGATGGCGAGATCGAGCTCGAGTCGGACATCCGTCAGACGAGCGACGACGTCGCCCGCAACGACCGAGTCGCCCTCGCGGACGAGGACCTCCGACACGATGCCCGGCTCGACGCTCGCGACGTCGGCGATCCGAGGCGAACGCAGCTCGGCGGTCACCGATCGCCGCGGTGCGATGGTCTCCTCGAGCACGGTGGCGACCCGAACCCGTGCCGGTGGGGCCTGCGCCGAGAAGGCCTCGCCGCAGATCGTCGCGAGCAGCAGGAGGGCGAGCGTGGGAGGTCGCGGGTGCGGAGTCTGCATGGGGTCTGGTTCGAGAGCGGAGCGATCGTGACCGGCGGTGGGCGGTCCCGGATGCTACCGCCCCGGGGATTCGCCATCGGGGTCCGCTACGATCCCCGCCCCGTCGGAGAACCGTCGCGCTTGTGGACGAGCGCGGACATTCGAGGCGGCACCCCTTCGAGGAGGACGCAGCTCGTGGAATGCGGCATCGTCGGCTTGCCCAATGTCGGCAAGAGCACCCTGTTCAACGCCCTGACGGCGGCGGGCATCGAGGCCCAGAACTACCCCTTCTGCACCATCGAGCCGAACGTCGGCGTGGTTCCAGTTCCGGATCCGCGCCTTGCCCGCATCGAGGCGCTGATCGCGACCCAGAAGGTCATTCCCGCCTCGCTGCGTCTCGTCGACATCGCCGGACTCGTCGCGGGCGCGAGCCAAGGCGAGGGTCTCGGCAACAAGTTCCTCGCGAACATCCGAGAGGTGGACGCGATCATGCAGGTGGTCCGTTGCTTCGAGGACGACGACATCGTCCACGTCTCCGGCTCGGTCGATCCGGTTCGGGACATCGACGTCATCGCGACCGAACTCATGCTCGCGGACCTGCAGCAGATCGAGGGCGCTCTCGACAAGGCCAGTCGACAGGCCCGATCGGGCGACAAGGAGGCGAAGCTCCGGGTCGAGGTGCTCGGGCGGTGCCGCGAGGCCCTCGACGAGGGTCATCCGATCCGGACGCTCGAGATGATGCCCGACGAGCACGCCGCGGTGCAGTCGTTCGGCTTCATCACCGCGAAGCCGGTGCTCTACGTGTGCAACGTGGACGAGAACCATCTCGACGGTTCCGGCGACCACGTCGCGGCGGTCAGGTCCTTCGCCGCCGAGCACGGCGGGGAAGTCGTCGTGGTCTGCGCCAAGATCGAATCGGAGCTCGCCGAACTCGCCGCCCAGGACCGGGCCGAGATGCTCGAGTCGCTCGGCATGACCGAGCCCGCCCTCGCGGTGGTCGCTCGAGCCGCCTACACCCTGCTCGGTCTCCAGAGCTACTTCACCGCGGGGCCGAAGGAGATCCGCGCCTGGACGATCCACAAGGGCGACACGGCGCCCCGGGCCGCCGGAGTCATCCACGGCGACTTCGAGCGGGGCTTCATTCGCGCGGAGTGCTACGCGATCGAGGACCTCGAGCAGTTCAAGACCGAGAAGGCGATCCGGGAGGCCGGCAAGCTGCGCAGCGAAGGCAAGGAGTACGTCGTCCGCGACGGCGACGTGGTGCACTTCCTGTTCAACGTGTGAACGGTCGGGCTTGTCGGGCCCGTCGGACCGTGGCATCCGGACGGCGCACGCCCCTGTTCGGCGGCGACCGCCCCCCCTACCCAACCCCCCACGCCGCCTCGACCGCGAGCGCTTCGGCGAGGCGCATGTGAAAGGCCTCCGACGCCATCGCCTCCAGGCCGAACTGCTCGAGGTGCGGGTTGGTCATCTGGGCATCGAGCAGCAGAAACCCCTGCCGACGCAACCGCTCGACCAGATGCACCAGGCACACCTTCGAGGCGTTGCTTCCGCCGCTGTCGGGGCGACTGAACATGCTCTCGCCGAAGAACGCCGCGCCGAGGTGCACCCCGTAGAGTCCGCCGACGAGGGTCTGCTTCAGGATCCTCCCGGGCGTGTCGGGGGAAGCGTCGGCCGTCGGGGTCCGATCGCGCTCGACGAGCCACGCCTCGACGCTGTGGCAATGGCCGCGATCGAACAGGTCGAGATACGCCTCGAGCAGGGTCTCGGACATCCACGTGCCGTTGTCGGGGCCGCGGGCGGTCGCGCACGCCCGCAGCACCGACTCGAAGGCGGTGTCGGTGCGGATCTCGAAGCGACCTCGCTTGACCTCCCGCGCGAGGTTCTTCGGGACATGGAACGCCTCGAGGTCGAACACGCCTCGGGTGTACGGCTCGACCCAATCGATCGGTCCCCGTCGGCCGCGGGCCATCGGGAAGATCCCGTGCAGGTAGGCGGCGATCAGATGATCGGAGGTCGCGCGGCGGACGGCCCGGCCGGCGAGGATCTCGTCGAACGCCTTCGCGATCGCGTCGTGATCGAGCGCACGCTTGGTTCCCGGCGCGGCCTCGCTCACGGCCTTCTCAATCCGCGAACTCGCGACGCAACTGCTTGAGCGAGGAGATCAACGCCTCGAGATGCTCGTCACCGTGCGCTGCGGAGATCTGCACTCGAAGCCTGGCGTGCCCCTCCGGCACCACGGGATACCCGAACCCGATCACGAAGACGCCGAGCTCGAGCAGGCGCCGGCTCATGGCGATCGCCTTGGCGGTGTCGTGCACGATGATCGGGCAGATCGCCGTCGGCGAGTCGAGCACCTCGAAGCCGGCCTCGACGATGCCGGCGCGGGCCGCGGCGACGTTCTCGCGAAGCCTCTGCACCCGCTGCGGCTCGCGCTGGAGGATCTCGATCGCCTTGTCCGCCGAGCAGGCCACCGTCGCAGGCAGGGCGTTGGAGAAGAGCGTCGGTCGGCCACGCTGCACCAGCAGTTCGATCATCGCTTCGCTTCCCGCGACGTAGCCGCCGGCGCCGCCGCCGAGGGCCTTGCCGAGGGTGCTCGTCAGGCAGTCGATCCGGGAGGCGGGAAGGCTCCAGTGCTCGTGGGTGCCGCGGCCGGTGGCGCCCATGACCCCGGTGCCGTGGCTGTCGTCGACGACGAGCAGCGCCCCGAACTCGTCGCAGACCGCTCGAATCGCCGGCAGGTCGGCGATGTCGCCCTCCATCGAGAACACGCCGTCGGTGACCACCCAGACGGTGCCGGTCACTTCGGAGTTGGCACGCGCCGCAGCGAGCTTCGCGCGAAGGTCGTCGAGGTCGCCGTGCCGGTAGACGCCCTTGTGGAGGCCCTTCTTGATGCTCGCCGCAAGGCGAATGCCGTCGATGATCGACGCGTGGTTGAGTTCGTCGGAGAGGATCAGATCGCCCGGATCGCACAGCGTCGGGAAGACCGCCTCGTTGGCGTTCCAGCAGCTCGTGAACGTGTAGGAGGCGGGCAGGCCGGTGAAGTCCGCGATCCGATGTTCAAGCGCCTCGTGGCATTCGAAGGTGCCGCAGATGAACCGCACGCTCGCGGTGCCCGCCCCGTATCGACGCAGACCTTCGATGCCCGCCTCGACGACCTCGGGATGGTTGGCGAGACCGAGATAGTTGTTCGAGCAGAAGCAGGCGACCTCGCCGTAGCCGCGCAGTCGGATCGAGGCGTCCATCGGACCCTCGATCGTCTGCAGGCGCTTCAACTGTCCGCTGTCGTCGAGGTGCGAGAGGATCGCGGCGGTGCGGGGCTCGAAGTTCGGGTTGGGGCTGGGGCCGGGGGTCGGGGCGGCGGCGGTGCTCGACATGTTCTCGTTCCAGTCGCGGGGCTGCTTGCGTCGGAGTCAGGATGTCGTCGCGGCGTATCGGGCGATCACCCGCGGCGCGAGGTATTCGGCGAAGGCGCCCGCGGCATCGTGGCGAGGCGACCATCCCCAGTCCCGCCGGGCCGCTCCATCGTCGACGGCCTCGGGCCAACTGTCGACGATCGCCTGCCGCGCCGCGTCCGGCGCATATTCGATGCGGGCCTCGGGCAGATGCGTGGCGACGAAGCCCGCGATCTCCTCGGCACTCGGCGCGAAGGCGCCGACGTTGTAGACGCGGCGGGAGAGCGCTGCGGCGGGCGCGGCGGCGAGCGCCTCGATCGCCCGGATCGCGTCGGGCATGGTCATGAACGGGATGCGGCTGTCCGGTCGAACGAAGCAGCGGTAGATCTCGCCCTTCGCCGCGGCGTGCAGCATCTCGGGGCCATAGTCGCTGGTGCCGCCGCTCGGCACGGTGTCGGCGGACAGGATTCCCGGGAACCGGATCGAACGGAAGTCGACGGCGCTTCGAGCACCTCCGACGTCGAGCTGCCGGAAGAAGGTCGCGTAGTAGCGTCCGAGTTCCTCCGCGGCCAGCTTGCCGAGACCGTAGATCGTCCGCGCTGCGAGATGGCCGTCCTCGTCGATCGGTCCAGCCGCCCGCTTGGCCTCCAGCGAGTCGAAGCCGTAGACGGCGATCGAACTCGGCAACAGGAAGAGCGGCGGTCGATCCGGCGTTCCCCGCTCGGCGGCGAGCGAGAGCAGGTTCATGGTGCCGAGAACGTTCACCTCGTGGGCGAGTTCGGGGTTCCGCTCCGCGGCGGTCGAAAGGACCGCGGCAAGGTGGAAGACCGCCTCGACCGGGCGATCGCCGTGCAGATCGGCCATCGACGCCACGAACGAACGGTCCCGCACGTCCCCGGTCGCGGCGACGACTCCGTCGGGCCACGGGGTCGGCGGCGGACGGAGGTCCATGGCCACCACCCGCTTGCCTTGCCGGAGGAGCCACGGGACCAGTGCGTGCCCCATCTCGCCACCCGCCCCCGTGACGATGACCAGACCATCTCCGGGCGTGGGATCGGGGGTGCAGGAGGCGTCGGTCATGGAGTCCTTCTCGAGGTCGGCACGGTGGCCGCGAATCGCAGGGAGTCGTCGGATGGCCCTGTGACGGCCGATCCCCCCACGAATGAAGCCCCGGCGGGGGCGAAGTATACGGGCGAGCCTGTCGAAACCGCCCGCGAACCGGACGACCGGCGACCTCCTCAGAGGCCCGGGCGAGTCTTCGCTGCGGACCGGCGAGATCGCTTGCCGGCGCCGCGCGTCTCATCGCGTCGGCGATCGGCCGCGAGCGACGCCTCGAGGCGTCCGAGGGCCTCGGCCATCTGATCGCGGGCCTCGTCGGTCTCGAGGTCGAGACAGAACCGCTGTGCGAGATCGAGTTCGTCGAAGACCCCACGGCACCGATCGCAGATGAGTTCCCGCTGTCGGGGAAAGGGCTCGCCTCGATCCATCGATTCGAGTTTGGCCCTCAGCAGGTCCACGCACTGCTGGCGCTCGAAGCGGGGCGCTGGCGCCGGCCGGGTGGGCAGGCCTGCGATCAGCGTCTTGCGAAGGGCGAGGCGCGCGCGGTGCAGGCGGGTCTTCACCGTCTGCGGCTTCAGATCGAGCACTCTGGCGGTCTCCTCGACGGACAGTTCGAGCAGGTCCTTCAGGAGAAGCGGCACGCGAAACGCGTCGGGAAGTTCGGCAAGGGCCTCCTGCATGCGGGCCACGGTCTCCCGCCGCTCGACCTGGGCCGGGGGCGACCCATCCCGTTCGAGCATCGCCGCCTCGGTGTCGGCGAAGGGCAGCACCGCCTCCAGGGACGGCATGTTCGCGTCCCGGCCCTTGCGGCCGCGGCGGCGGCGCTTCCACGCCCGCACCGCGATCGTGTAGAGCCAGGTGCTCGGCCTGCTGCGACCGTCGAAACCCGCCCATCCCCGGTAGGCCGACAGGAAGGTGTCCTGCACGATCTCGTCGGCCTCGGCGGGCGACCCGCTGAGGCGCAGCCCCAGACCACGCACCATGCCGCCGTAGGCATCGAAGAGCGCCGGAATCGCGGTGTCGGCCGGATCGCCGGCCTCGACCGAAACGGCGGCCGGCCCGGATGGCAGCAGCGGTGATCCCATGGCGTCATGCTAGGGTCCCGGGCATCCGCCGCCTCCACCGCGTCGCAGGCAAAGGCCCCAACGCCGCGCGCCCGGGAGCGATGCGATCGGGCCGCGTCTTCGATGCGGCCCGCCCCGGAGTCCCTCCTGATGCCTGAACACTCCAACACGCCGCCCGGACCGGAGCCTGCCGACGAGATCGCCCGACTCGTCGCGGCGCTCGCACTCGAGGCCCATCCCGAAGGCGGCTACTTCCGCGAGACCTGGCGATCCGAGGCCGTCGACGGCGACGGTCGCGCGAGCGGCACCGCGATCCACTTTCTTCTGCCCGAAGGTGTGGAGAACCGATGGCACCGCGTCGATGCCGCGGAGATCTGGCACCACTACGCCGGCGGGCCGCTCGAGTTGTCGATCTCTCGCGATGGGCACGCCGTCGAACGAGTCGCCCTCGGCCCCCACGTGCTTGAAGGCGAATCGCCCCAGGCGATCGTGCCGCCGGGCGCGTGGCAGCGGGCCCGGGCCCTCGACCGCTGGGCGTTGTGCGGCTGCACGGTGAGCCCCGGGTTTCTCTTCGACCGATTCGAGTTGGCACCGAAGGACTGGACGCCGTCGGAGGCCTGAACCAGCCGGATCAGGCGCCTGGAATCGGCGCCGCCGCGCGACACCCGTTCCGTTCGAGCAGGCGTCGCGTCGCGAGGATGCCCTCGTTCTCGGAGAGGCCCCCGCCCTCGTACTCGATGCCCACCCACCCGCGATATCCCGAGGCGCGGACGATCTTCATCATGCGCCCGTAGTCGGTCCCGGTCTCGTCGCCGGCCGCATCGAAGGCGTGGCTCTTCGCGCTCACCGCCTTGGCGAAGGGCATGAGCAGTTCCACACCGCGGTAGCGATCGAACCACTCGTCCCCCTGCAGCCTGAAGTTTCCGAAGTCCGGCAGCGTGCCGCAGTTGGGCAGGTCGACCGAGGCGATGACTCCCGCGAGCCAATCCCCGTCGGAGGAGTACCCGCCGTGGTTCTCGACGATGACGTTGAGCCCGAGCGGCGCGCATCGCTCGGCGAGCGTGCGCAGACCGTCCGCGGCCAGTCGGGCCTGTTCGTCGCGGGGGCCGCTCGACTGGGCGTTCACTCGAATCGAGTGGCAGCCGAGAGCCTTCGCCCGAATCGCCCACAGCATGTGTCGAGCCACGGTCATCTGGCGCTCGACCGCGTCCGGTGCACCAAGCGCCCCTTCGCCGTCGATCATGATGAGAAGACTCTCCACACCCACGTCGGAGGCTCGCTTGGCGAGTTCCTTGAAGTACGCGCCGTCATGGAGCTTCGCCTTGTAGAAGCTGTTGACGTACTCGCATCCGGCCAGGCCGTAGGTCTCTCGTGTGACCTTTGGAAAGTCGAGCGGGTCGAGCGTGCCGCCGCGGATCGCCCGGTGCAACGACCACTGCGCCAGCGAGATCGGATAGTCCTCCATGCCCGTCGGCGACATCTTCGAGGCCGCCGCGAGAGCCGCAGGAGCGTCCAATCCCGTCATTCCCAACATCCCGAGGGAGGCCAGACCGGCAAGGCGACGGAGTCCGCCACGGCGATCGATGCGATCCGGACGAACGCGATCGGTGGGAGGGGTTGGACGTGTGGTGGGCATGGTGAACGGTTCTCCAGACGAGGTCGGCGGAACTCTCCCGCAGGGTTCGCTCAAAAGTAACGCGAGGGCGCGGCTGCGCCTCGCGATCCGCCCCGGGAAGTTCCGTGGCACGCCGCGGCGCTCGGCATCTCCATGTTTTCGATGAGGATTTCGGTGAGGGTTCGCCCCCGACATCCCCTCTCCGTTCGGTACTGGGCGAATCGAGCTTTCGGGCCACTGGGGCGCCACCGGCCCCGACGACCGAGCGGTAGCATCCCCACGCCTCCAATGCCCCCCTCCAACGATCACGCCTCCAAGCGATCCGGCCCTGCGCCGATCGAAGTCCCGAATCCCCTCGGCGGCTGGGGGGGCGTGCTCCTCGCGCCGGCGATCGGTCTTGCCGACCGGATGATCGGCCTCCCGAGGTTTCGGGCGCTCGCCGACGAGGCGAGGCATCACGAGCGATCTCGTGGACCGGGCGAGACCTGGGGAAGGGTGATGCGGATCCGCGTCGAGAGCGAGGTTGCGCCGCTGCGGGCGATCCCACGGGAAGGACCCGTCGTCTTCGTCGCCAACCACGCCATGGGCGCGCCCGATGCGATCGGACTCGCGGCCCTCGCCGAGCAGATTCGTCCCGACACCCGGTTCATCGTGAACAGTCTGCTCTCTCGCATGCCGAGGATCGCGGAGCGGTCGTTCGAGGTCGATCCCTTCGGCGGCCCCGACGCCTCGCGGCACAACGCCCGCGGCGTTCGGCAGGCGATCGAGCATCTCGCGGCCGGCCATGCACTCGGGGTGTTCCCCGCCGGCGAGGTCTCCCATCTGACCTGGAGTCGCCGCAACGTCACCGATCCGGCCTGGAATCCGCTGGTCGCCAGAATCGTCGAGCGAAGCCGCGCGACGGTGGTCCCGGTCTTCTTCCACGGACGCAATCGGTGGATCTTCCAGGCCGCGGGCCTGCTGCACCCACGGCTCCGCACGGCGCTGCTGCCGCGCGAGGCCCTCGCAGCGACGGGGCGAACCGTGCGTTGCGCGGTGGGCTCGCCGATCCACTGGGACCAGTTGGCGAGCCTGGGTTCGCCCGAGGCGGTCATCGAGTACCTGAGAGCCCGCACCTACATGCTGCGGGAGCGGAGTC
This sequence comes from Planctomycetota bacterium, assembly GCA_017859745.1. Taxonomy (GTDB): domain Bacteria; phylum Planctomycetota; class Phycisphaerae; order Phycisphaerales; family SM1A02; genus VGXO01. The sequence goes on along the minus strand of JAFMML010000016.1, from coordinate 1,183 downwards.
TCGATCGCACGTCGCTGGTCAACCTCATCGAGCGCCTGCCGCCGCTCCCCGCGGCGCGACCGACCACCCGCCTTCGACCACGGCCCAACCAGGTGGCGGCCGGTGCGCCGCTTGCGGCGCATCCCCTGTCGCCGCCGGCCCGCTTCGCCAGCGAGATCGAGGCGCTGCCGGCCGAGTCGCTGCTGCTGCAGCATCGGGACTGGGATGTCCTCGTCGGACGGCGTGCGCAACTGCCGAAGGTCGTCGAGGAGATCGGGCGTCTCCGAGAGATCGCCTTTCGAGAGGTCGGCGAGGGCACCGGACGACGTCTCGACCTCGATCGCTTCGACGACACCTACCAGCACCTGTTCCTGTGGGACCGACGCCATCGGGAGATTCTCGGGGCCTATCGGCTTGGACCGACCGACGAGATCCTTGCGACCGAGGGCCTCGAAGGCCTCTACACCCACACGCTGTTCGAGTACGGCGACGGTCTGATGTCGCAGATCTCCCCGGCGCTCGAACTCGGGCGGTCCTTCGTGCGACCGGAGTACCAGCGGCACCCGGCAACGCTGATGCTGCTGTGGAAGGGCATCGGGCGTCATCTCGCCAGGAATCCACGCTACCGGATGATGTTCGGCCCGGTCTCGATCAGCAACGCCTACCGCTCGATGTCGCGGCGCCTGCTGATCGCGTTCCTGAGCACCGCGCCTCGACTCTCGAGCCTGGTGGGCCTCATTCGGCCACGACATCCCGCCCTCTTCGAGCCCGTGCGGGACTTCAACGAGGCGGGGCTCAAGCGTGTGGCGGCCGATCTCGACGAGGTCGATCTGCTCGTTCGCGAGATCGAGGCGAACCAGAGGACGGTCCCGGTGCTGCTTCGCCAGTACCTCAAGCTCAATGCCAAACTGCTTGGTTTCAACATCGACCCCGACTTCCACGACTGCCTCGACGGCCTGATGCTGGTGGACCTGCTCGACTGCGACCGCCGCATCATGAACCAGTACATGGGGCCGGAAGGCGCCGAGGCGTTCATGACCCACCATCGAGTTGCTGCCGGAGCGTCGCCCGCGTCGGGAGCGTCCTGAGAGCGGACGCGTCGGACCTGTCGGACGCGTCGGACCCGGCAGGGCGAAGCCATCCTCGGGACGTCGAGCATGGCGAGACGACGCAGGGGGGCGCAGCAAGAAGGCGGCACGCTCGC
>JAFMML010000015.1 GCA_017859745.1 Planctomycetota bacterium | reverse complement strand
CCGACCGTGTCCGACAGGTCTGACATGTCCGACAGGTCCGACAGGTCTGACATGTCCGACAGAGTCCGACAGAGTCCGACGCGTCCGACAGGTCCGACGTATCCGACCTACCTGATCGCCTCGTGGTCCCGTCTCACCAGGACTTCGGTTCGATTCCGCCCGTCGCGCCGCTCGTAGGCGACCGCGTCGGCCATCTGCCGCACGAGATGCACGCCGAGACCGCCGACGCGCCGTTCGTCGAGCGACGCGTCCGTGTCGGGCCCGGCCAGTGCCGTCGGATCGAAGGGGGCGCCTTCGTCGACGACCGTCAACCGCACCTGGCCCTCCGATGCCGCGTCGATCGTCAGCTCCACGACTCCGTCGCCCGCTGCGGGACGACCGTGGGTCATCGCGTTGAGCGCGATCTCCTCGGCGGCCAGTTCGAGGACGGTCGCGGCCCGGCCTTCGATCCCAAGCTGGACGAGCGTCGAACGCACCCACTCGAGCAGGCGTGGGAGGTCCTCGGGATCGGCGCGGAGTCGGACTCCGTTCGGCGTGGACTCGGTCATCGCACATCCCCGATCGTGCGACATCGCGACGGCACCACGACCCGAACAGTCCGATCGACGCAGCCGGTCGGACGCCTTCGGACCGACTGCGAATGCAGGCGTGACCTCGAGTCGTGCACCGCTCGGTCGCCCATTCAGCCTCGTACCGATGCGACCGCCGTGTCGCAGTCCGGGTGCATCTTGAACAGTGTCGCGAAGCCGGAGAGATCGAAGATCTCCCTCACCGCGGGCGCCGGCGAAGCGAGGGTGAATCCGCGGCCCGCGGCCCGTTGTCGCTTGCCCAGCACCAGAATCGACCGAAGGCCGGCACTCGACACGAACTCGAGACCTCCGCAGTCGACGACCACCGGGCCATCGATCTCGCCTGCGATCGTCGCAAAGCGAGCATCCACATCGCCGCACGTCACGCCGTCGAGTCGGCCCTCGGGCCGCAGCACCAGCACGTCTTCGACTCGTGTTTCGAGGATCTTCATGGTCGTCACGGGACTCCTGAGCGAGGGGGGCACGACGTCCACGCCATTGGCCAGCGTCAGATCGCCGTGGCGGGCCCGGACATGTTCGCCGTTCGACGGGAACGAGCCAACTGTCCCACGGTCCAGACGATTCGCTCGAACAAGGTGGTCAGGTAGAGCAGGTTCGCTCGAGTCTCGAGCGGCATCTCGCCCTCGCTGGTCAGGTGGATCGATCTGATCCGCTCCATCAGTTCACCGCGATCGGCGGTCATGCCCAGCAGCAGCTCGATGTCGAGTTCGTCGCCGGACCGGGCCGCCTCCGCCGATGCGTGCATGATCGTGTCGAGCCCCTCGACGAGGTTGTGCCGCAGACGCGTCGCGGTCGGATTGTTCCGAACATCGATCGACTCCGCGGTCCTCGCGAACTGCACCAGGTTCTCCTGAAGGCTCATGGCGAGCTCCTCCAGTTGCTGGATCTTCAGGAGCTGCGACGCGGCCAGGGAATCGAGCCCCATCGCCGCGAGGTCTCCGGCGAGGCCTCGGATCTCCGCGTCGATCCGCTTCGCCGCCTCCAGCCGCGTGGCGGGCGCGATCGACGCCTCGCCGTCCGGGCCCGCATCCGATCGGATCGTCTCGAGATACTCCGGCATCATCGAGACCAGGCGGGACTGCTCCTTCGCCAGCAGCACGAGTGCCGTGTCGACGTCGTCGGTCGAGGCGGCGCCGAGGTACTCCAGCTGCTCGAGGCGCTCTTCGGCGGTGACCGGGGCAAGGCGTTCAAGCAGTCGCTCCGAGAACGGCAGCAGTGCCGTTCCGAGCGCCGCAATCAGGCCCTGCTGCACGAGGAACGCCAGCGCGAAGCTGGGGGAGAGGTCACCGAATCCGGACAGCAGGCCCTGCAGAGTGCTCACGCCGAGCCAGGACCCGAGGTAGAAGACGCCGAGCAGTGCGATCCCGATCGCGGCGTTGATGATGCCCTGATAGAGGGCGATCTGCCTTGGAGTCCCGGCGCTCTTGCTCGAGAGCAGCAGCACGGTGGCTCCGACGCCGACGGCGGTGCCGTGCATCAGCAGCAGGACCTGCTCGTCGCTGAAGAGGCCGCCGCCGGCGAGGGCGATGCCGATGACGACGATCGCCGAGGAGGACTGGATCACCACCCGAAGCATCGCCCCGAGCAGGAAGATCATGAACGTCGAGGTCTGGACGAGGGTGGTGATCTCGCCGAACCACTCGAACTGCGGGAAGGGTCTGGTGGCGTCGCTCATCAGCTTCAGGCCGAAGAGAAGCATCCCGATGCTCAGGAACACTCGCGCCGACAACTGCACCTTCTTCAGGATCTCGAAGACGATGAGAAGTCCGGAGATTCCGATCAGGTAGAGGACCGCCGCGCGAATGTCGATGGTGGCGATGAACACCAGCATCACCGTGCCGAGGTTGGCCCACGAGACCACCAGCAGCGCCCGTCGCATCGCGAGCAGACCGCTCGAGATCATGCCGACCATGATGAACGCGACCGCCGTCGCGCTCTGCGTGATCGCGCCGAAGACGAGGCCCCAGATCGCCGCGAGCGGCGCCTTCGCCGTCAGACGCCCCATCACCGATCGGAACCGGCGGCTGGTCAACTGCCTCAGGTTGCTCTTGATTCCGTCGACGCCCAGAAAGAAGAACGCAAGTCCGCCGACGAAGATTCCCAGAAGCACCGTGAAGCTCTCGGGGGGCGGCGCGGCGCCGGTGTCGACGACCTCGCTCGCCGGCACCACGACGGTGGCGGTGCTCTCGTCGAGTCGGCTCTCGGATGCGACGATCGGCGAAGTTGCTGGAGTCACGGTGACAGGTGCGGGTGCGGTTCCGCAGCCTGGACCTGCGGCAAGTCGATCGAGGGTGGCGCTCGGACCCCGCCGGGACCGCCACCGCGGCATTCGGCGGTCCCCTCCGACCGTCGAGGCCTCAAGGTAGTTCGGTCTTGAAGTCCCGACGTGCCCGAAGCCCGTTTCGGTCGCCTGTTAGCGAAAGTTGAACATCCCGAGAGGCGACACCAGAGACCAAACCGGACCGGACCGGCACTGGGGGCGATTCGATTCGGTCTGGCGCGGGCGATGGCGAGCCGAGGCGTGGGCGAGACGCTCCTGCGACTCTCCGCCTCGGGTCAGTGCGCCGGCGGCACCGGGCTGTCGTTCACCACCAGTCCGACGGGCGCCGACGGGCTGCCGGAGGCCTGCATCCCGATCGTGAAGCTCTCGCCGCTGCAGATGTCGCCGTTCCACGTCTCGTTGAGTATCCGGATGGTGCCGTCCGCCTGCGGGACCAGCACGCCGTTCCAGACCGAGTCGAGGGTGAAGGTCGATGCGGTGAACAGCGCCTCCCATCCGCTGATGCAGTGGCCGGTGTCGTTGTGGATCGTCAGGTTGGCGATGAACCCGGATCCCCAGTCGTTGGCGATCTCCCAGACGTAGGTGAATCCGTGGACCTGGCACTCGTCCAGGATGCCGTTGCCGTCGGCGTCCAGCGCCGGATCCGCCGCGATCTGGCAGGCGTCGGGCACGAGGTCGAGATCGCAGTCCGCGACCTGGCCGCTTCCGATCGCGCAGACGTCCCATACGCCGTCTCCGTCGCAGTCGGCCTGCTGCTGGCACTCGTCGGGGATGCCGTCGAGGTTGCAGTCGGCGGCTCCGGCGTCGATCTCGTCGAAGTCGGAGACGCCGTCGCCGTCGCAGTCCGGTCCGCACGAGCCCCATGCGCCGAGCAGCGTGGCCACGTCCGAAGCGTCGGTGGTGCCGTCGCCGGTCACGTCGCCGCCGGCACTGCCCCAGGAGATCAACATGATCCCCAGATCGGCGCCGTCGACTTGGCCGTCGTCGTCGAGATCGCCCGCGCATTCGCAATCCCCGCCGCAGTCGCCGAAGTCGACGTCGGCCAGCATGTAGAAGCCCTCGCCGACGGGATCGATGCGCTGCCAGATCACGTACAGGGCGTGCTTCCCGCTCCGAGGGGGCAGGGTGACGGTGAAGGAGTACTCGTTGCCGTCGAGCGTGACCGGTCCCACCGGAATCGGCTGCATCTTCGACCAGGTCAGCGGCTCCTGGCCCCACTCGTGGTCGGGTGTGGTCAGGAAGGCGTACATCTTCAGTGGGTTGTGCGGCGTAGGGGCATGCAGCGTGACCTCGAGCGGGCCCTCGCTCACCGGCGTGGTGGGCCAGAGATCGCTGACGGTGTCGAACGCCGCGAACCTCGGGTTGTCGGCGCTGGCGAGCTTGCCGTCGGGCACGATCTGCTCGAAGGGCACGGCGAACTGGTCGTACTGGTCCGCCGGAGCGAAGTTGACCAGCTCGTGCCAGTTCCAGCACGCATCGACGTCCTGATCGATGATCCCTTGCAGAAACGGATCGGGGTTGTCCATGCAGCCGCCGGACCAGGCCCGGTAGATGCGGCTGGGCGGATTGGAAAGCGTGCCGTGACCGAAGGCTGCAGGCGCCGCGAGAGCGACCAGCATGGTTGCGGACACGGTGGTGACCATCTTCGATCGGCGAGAGGCGTGCATCTTCGAGGACTCCGCATGGAGCATGGGGCATGGGGTATGGGGCGGCAGGGCGGGCATCGAGACCGCCGGACAAGACCGCCCTCGATTTTCGCCTGAGCGGCCGCGGAGTTCGTCGCTCGAGATCGAGTAAAGACCCCAAGCCAGCCGGGGATGGGGGTATCGGGCCGGAGTGCGGGGGCCTGCGCGACGTCTGGGATCGGGAGAGCCGTCGAACTCGGGCACGTTCTTCGCTCCCAACGCCCGCGCAAGACACCCGTCGGGGCGTGCGAGCGTGCCGGAGGTCCGACCGGATGTCGATGGGCCGTCGGTGGCGCGGCGTTCGAGGATCGATCCCCGGCGAGGACGGCGTCCCCGACCCGCTCAACGCGCGATGCGCTCGAGCAGCCGGGCCGCCGCGCGGTCGACGCTGAGGGGACTCTCCTCGCGATCGACCAGCAGGTTCGCCTCGCGCATCAGTTCGACGTCGATCGTGTCCACGAGTGCCTCGAGCGATGCGACGATGGTCGGATCGTTCGCCGCCGACGGCCCCACGAGCAGCACCGCCTCGTAGGGAGGAATCGTGCCCGCGGGATCGTCCAGCGTGACCAGATCGAGCGCCGCGATGCGGCCGTCGCTCGAGAACGCCGCGATCGCAGCGACCTCGCCACGGGCGCACGCCTCGTACATGAAGGTCGAGTCGAGGCCGACCTGCTCCTCGAACTCGAGGCCGTAGCCGTCCCGGATGGCTCGCCACTCCGGCCGTGCGAAGAACTCGTAGTCCCCGCCGAAGCGAAGCCCGGGCGCGTGCGGGGCGAGATCGCCGATCGCCTCGAGGCCGAGGCGTCGGGCGTTCTCGCGGGAGACCGCGACGGCGTAGGCGTTCTCGAAGCCGAGCGAACCCAGCACGCGGATCCCGTGGTCCGCCGCGAGCCGGTAGGTGATCTCGCCGCGCACCGCATCGGCGCCGGGGCCGGCGTCGCGGCCGAGCACCGTCGCCCAGAGTGTGCCGGAGTAGTCGATGCAGACGTCGATCTCGCCGCTCGCAAGGGCGTCGAACATGACCGTCGATCCGAGTCCCTCGACGATCTCGGTCTCGTAGCCGACGGCTTCGAGCGTCGCGGCGGCGACTCGAGCGAGCAGAAACTGTTCGGTGAAGGTCTTGGCGCCGAGCCTGATCGGTCGTTGGAGTCGTCGATCGTCGGCATCGGCGGTTGCGGCAGGCGCGTCGCGATCCTCCGCGACGAGGGAGGGCCATGCGATGCCGCCGCCGATCGCGACCGCAAGCAGCAGGAGCGATCCCAGACGGCCACGACGGGCGCGGGCGGCTCGTTCGAGCAGGCCGATCAGCAGATCGAGGCCGATCGCGAGCACCGCCGACGCGGCGCAACCCACCAGCACCATCGTCCAGTTGCGAGTCTGCAGCCCCGCGAAGATGAATTCGCCCAGGCTTCGGCCGCCGACGGGCGTCGCGAGCGTCGCCATGCCGACGGTCCAGACCGTCGCGGTGCGAAGTCCCGCCACCAGCACCGGCATCGCGAGCGGCAGCTCGACCATGCGGAGACGCTGCCGCCGGGTCATCCCCATCGCGGTCGCGGCCTCGAGCACCGCCGGATCGAGGGACTCGAGGCCGGTGACGGTGTTGCGAACCATCGGCAGCATCGAATAGAGCGTCAGAGCCAGCAGCGCCGGCCAGAATCCAAGCGGAGGGATCTCGATGCCGGCGATCGAGGTCGTGGCGGTGCCGACGACGACGAGCAGCGGAACCATCAGCGCCAGCAGGGCGATGCCCGGAATCGCCTGGACGAGTCCGACGGAGGCGAGCACCGGGCCCCGCACCGCGCGGCGGCGCGAGGCCGCGATTCCCAGCGGGAGACTGATCGCGGCACCGAGCGCGATGGCCACGGTGCTCAGCACCAGATGCGCCGAGACCAGTTCGGGCAGACGCCCGAGGATCTCCGCGAGATGCTCGCGAAGAGTCACGAGCGTTCCTCCCGTCGGGCGTGTCGCTCGTCGGGTCGGCTCGCTCCGGAGTCGCGGGCGCCGAGTTCTGCCAGTCTCGCCGCTTCGCGCCGCGGCGTGCCGAGCAGCTGTTCGACGAGATCGTCGCCGGGATCGGCCAGCAGCTCCTGCGGCGTGCCGTGACGACGCAGACGTCCGGCGTCGAGCACCGCGATCTCGTCCCCGAGGAGCAGCGCTTCGGCCATGTCGTGGGTGACGAGAATCGTGGTGAGACCCAGTTCGTCGTGGATCCGTCGGAACTCCAGGCGAAGACTCTCTCGCGTCAGAGGATCGAGCGCCCCGAACGGCTCGTCCATCAGCATGACCTTCGGTCGTGCGGCAAGAGCCCGGGCGATGCCGACCCGCTGCTGCTGTCCTCCCGAAAGCTCGTGCGGACGACGTTCGGCGAACTCGACGGGATCGAGGCCGACCAGTTCGAGCAGTTCTCGAACCCGCGCCTCGATGTCGCTGGCGGCGGTCCCTAGCAGTCTTGGCACCAGTCCGATGTTGCGACGGATGGACAGATGCGGCAGCAGACCGATGTGCTGGAGGACGTAGCCGACCGAGCGACGCAGCGCGACCGGGTCGGTCGCCGCGACGTCGGTGCCGTCGACCTCGACCCGACCCTCGCGGGGCTCGACGAGACGATTGATCGTCCGCAGGGTCGTGCTCTTTCCGCAACCGGACGCCCCGACGAGGCAGAGCAGGCGACCTTCGGCGAGTTCCAGATCGAGCCCGCGCACCGCCCAGGTGCGGCCTTCGTCGAAGGAGCAGCCGACCCCATGGAACCCGATCACGCGGACTTCGCCTCCTCGACGCCACCGAGTTCGCGTCGCTTGCGAGCGACGATGACGCATCGTGCTTGGAGCCACCCTACATCAGATGGCGAACGAGACGAGGCACCGGGGACGAAGGCGCCGGAAGTGCGGGTTGCGTCGGTCTCGATTCATGCGCCGCGATGCGCGATGGTCGGCGCGAGCGGCCTCGCGTCGGAACATGGTGGTCGCCGTGGCGAGTGCAGGACGCCGGTCGGCGGGGGGATCGTGAGGGCCGATCGAATGTGTTGGATCACCTCGGATGCCGACGGGGCGATGGGAGATCCGCTCCGAACGTCAGGCGTCGATGCGACGCACTCGCGGCGCCGGCATCTCGGGTGTCGCGATGCGCACGCGGATCGAGCGGATCGACGGCACCCGCTCCCGCAGCTTCGACTCGAGGCCCTCGCGAAGCGCGCGGTCGACGCGGAACTTGCACCCTGCCGAATCGACGGCGAGCGTGAGGGTTCCACCGCGAACGCCTTCGATCGACGCGAGCCGCGCCAGCGTCGGCGGCGCCGCGTCGAGCCAGGCCTCGGCGACGCCGGCGAGTCGGCCGGCCCGCCGCTTCAGCGAGGGGCCGAGCCGGCCCAGCTCGGTGCCGATGGCCAGGGCCTTCGCCTCGACGTGGGCGGAGCTGGTGTGGGCGCGGAGCATCGGTCGGCGGTTCTGAGGCATGCCCGCGTGAATCTAGTCGGTTCGGAGGTCGAGTGGGCGGCGCTGTCGGCGGAGGATGCCCGGAGGTCCGGTCGGACCGGATCGCGATCGGACTGCGGGAAAGGCGGCGGCATCCGCTCGCACGCCGAGGACGGCGATATCCTCCACGGCCCATGACCGCCATCCGCATCGAGAGTCTCCGCAAGCGCTTCGGTCGCACCGTGGCGGTCGACGGCGTCGATCTCGAGATCCCTTCGGGCGATCTCTTCTTCCTGCTGGGCCCGTCCGGGTGCGGCAAGACGACCCTGTTGCGGATGCTGGCGGGGTTCGTCAGCCCCAGCGAAGGCCGCATCCTCTTCGACGGGCGCGACGTCACCGGCACCCCGGCCGAGCGGCGCGAGTGCGGCATGGTCTTTCAGAGCTACGCCCTCTGGCCTCACCTGTCGGTCTTCGAGAACGTCGCCTTCGGCCTGAAGGTGCGCAAGGTGCCCAAGGCCGAGATCCAGTCGCGGGTGGCCCGGGCCCTCGAGGGCGTCCGCATGAACGGCCTCGAGGAGCGCAAGCCCACCGAACTCTCCGGCGGTCAGCAGCAGCGGGTGGCGCTGGCCCGCGCCATGGTGATCGAGCCGAAGGTCCTGCTGCTCGACGAGCCGCTGTCGAACCTCGACGCGAAGCTGCGTCTCGAGATGCGCAGCGAGATCCGCCACCTCTGCGCCGACCGCGGCCTGACCGCGGTCTACGTGACCCACGACCAGGAGGAGGCCCTCTCGATGGCCGACGGCATGGTCGTGCTTCGCGACGGCCGATCGATGCAGGAGGGGGCGCCGCGCGACCTCTACCGTCGCCCGGCGAACCGCTTCGTCGCGGACTTCCTCGGCGAGAGCAACTTCATCGACGCCGAGGTCGAGTCGGTCGAGGGTGGAATCGCCAACCTCCAGACGCCCGCGGGCCCCCTGCGTTCCAACGCCTTCGACGCGGCCGCGCCGCCCCGCGCGGGCGTCACCTTGTCGATCCGACCCGAGGCGTTGCGCATCGTGACCGATGGTTCGCCGGCCGGGGGAAACCGCCTGCACGGGACGCTCCGCTCGACGATGTACCTCGGCAAGGTCGCCCAGCATCTCGTCGAGATCGAGGGAGACACGCCTCCGGTCAAGGTGCTGCAGGCCGATCCCGAGCATCTGCCGGCGCCGGGCGCCGAGGTGACCCTTTCGGTCGAGAACGAGAGCGTCGTGGTCCTGCCCGCCTGAGGGATGTGCTTCAGGCGCCGCCGAGGCGCACGCACACGTTCTTGGGTTCGGTGAAGAAGCGAAGCGCCTCGACGCCACCCTCCCGTCCCACGCCGGAATCCTTCACGCCACCGAAGGGCGTGCGAAGGTCCCGCAGCAGCCAGCAGTTCACCCAGATCACGCCCGCCTCGATGGCCGCGGCCATGCGATGGGCCCGGTCGAGATCCCGGGTCCACAGCGAGCACGCGAGGCCGTAGTCGCAGTCGTTGGCGATCGAGACCGCCTCGGCGTGGGTGTCGAAGCCCTGCACCGAGACCACCGGCCCGAAGAACTCCTCCCGCGCCGCCTCGCAGCCGGCGGGTACGCCCATGAGGACGGTCGGGTCGAGGAAGAAGCCGTCGCGACAGCGCTCCGGCAGGTTCGCCGGTCGCCCACCACCGGTGGCGACGATGGCGCCGGCCTCTCGGGCCCGCTCGACCATGCCCTCGATCCGGGCCCGATGGCCCGCGGAGATCACCGGCCCCATGTCGGTCTCGGGGTTGGTGGGATCGCCGACCTTGAGGGCTCGCACCGCCCCGAGGAACCGCTCCATGAACGGTTCGAGCACGCTGCGATGCACCAGGATCCGCGAGCCGCAGAGACAGATCTGACCGGCGTTGGAGAAGGCGCTCCGCACCAGCGTCGGCACCGCTTCGTCGAGATCGGCGTCGCGACAGACGATCGCGGCGTTCTTGCCGCCGAGTTCGAGGGCGGTGCGCTTGAACATCGGACCGGCGACCTTGGCGATCGCCCGGCCCGTCGGTGTGCCTCCGGTGAAGGTGATCGTCGGGACGTCCGGATGCTCGACGAGGCGGCGGCCGGCCGGGGCTCCGCCGAAGACGATGTTGAGGACCCCGCGCGGAAAGCCGATCTCCACCGCGAGCTTCGCGAGACGGAACGCCGTCAGCGGCGCGAGTTCGGAGGGCTTGGCGACCACCGTGGATCCGCTCGCGAGTGCCGGAGCGATCTTCCAGGTCAGCAGATAGAGCGGCAGGTTCCACGGACTGATGCAGGCCGCCACGCCGCGGGGCCGCCGCAGGGTGTAGTTGAGGGCGGTCGCCCCCATGTCGTGGAACTCGCTCTGTTCGTGCAGGATCGCGGTCGCGAAGAAGCGGAGGTTGGCGATCGCCCGGGGGATCTCGATCTCCCGCGCCGCGGCGAGGGTCTTGCCCGCGTCTGCGGACTCCTCGGCGGCGAGGGCCTCGGCGTTGCGTTCGACCGCGTCGGCGAGACGAAGAAGCCACTGCGACCGTTCGGATGCGGGCAGGCCCGACCAGATGGGGAACGCCTTCTTCGCCGCGGCCACGGCGCGGTCGACGTCGGTCTCGTCGCCTTCGGGCATCTCGGCGAGGACTTCGCCGGTCGCCGGGTCGAGGTCTGCGGCGAGGCGTGCGGAGTCCGGCTCGGCGAGCCCACCGTCGATCAGGTGTGCAAGTCGCATGACGACCGTCATCGTCGCAGGAATTCGACGCTCGGGAGGCCCGAGACGACCTGCAGGCCCGGGAGCGCGTTCGGGAGCCGCTCGGAAGCCACTCGGAAGCAGGTCGGAAGCAGGTCGGAAGCAAGTCCCGGCGCCGGTCCGGATGCGAGCGAGAAGAGCCAGCCGGCGCGCCGCGGGGTCCGATCGCGAGGTCGGGGAACGACCCCGGAACCGAGATCGGGTCGAAACGCGATCGGCCCGAAACGCGACACGCCCCCGCGAAAGGCGGAGGCGTGGGCGACATGACCCCTAGGAGAATCGAACTCCTGTTTTCAGGATGAGAACCTGACGTCCTAGCCGCTAGACGAAGGGGCCGAAGGGTCGGGAGTATAGCCGTGGCCATGCGGAATCCAAGCGCATTTCCGCCTCACCCGATGCTCCCGAGGGCGACGGCGGATCCCGAGTCGGGCGATACTGCCGGGCATGAATGCGGTGCTGCTTGCCGAGAGTTTCGTCCACACCCTCGATCCCTTCGCCTTCGAGATCTCGCCGGGCGTGGGGCCCCGCTGGTACGGCCTCTCCTACCTTGCGGGCTTCGTGGTCGGATGGCTGATCCTGCGGGCCGTCGCGAAGCGGGGACTGATCGCCCTTCGGCCCGAGGAGGTCGGCGATCTGCTGACGTGGCTGGTCGTCGGTGTCGTCGTCGGCGGGCGGGTCGGCCACGTCCTCTTCTACGACCGACCGCTGCTGTGGACCTTCGACTCGTCGTTTCCGTGGTGGGGACTGCTGGCGATCCATCGCGGCGGCATGGCAAGCCACGGCGGCCTGCTTGGCGTGATCCTCGCGATGTGGTTGTTCTCCCGCCGTCGCGGCATGCGGTTCTTCGAGGTCGCCGATGCGGTGGCGCTTGCTACAGGTCCGGGACTCGGGTTCGGTCGTCTTGCGAACCTCGTCAACGGCGAACTTCCGGGCAAGCCGCTGCCCACTTCGATGCAGGCGGACCCGCCGTGGTGGAGCATCAAGTTTCCCGAGGAGATCCTCGACCCGAACTTCGCCAACGCGGCCCGACTCGACGCGCTGCGGCCCATGGTCGATCCGCTTCGACCGTTCCCCGAGAGCCTCGTCGAGGCGGCGTACGCCGGTCGCGACGGCGTCGTCGAAGCGCTGGCGCCGCTCCTGACCGCGACGTGGCCTTCGCAGGTGCTGCAGGCGATCACCGACGGCGTGATCCTGCCGGTCGTGCTGGCGGCGATCTGGTGGCGGCCGCGTCCTGCGGGAACCGTCGCCGGCGCGTTTCTCGCGACGTACGGCGTCCTGCGGATCGGGACCGAGCAGGTGCGGGCGGCGGATCCGGGCGTCTTCACGGTGGGGCCCGCGACGCTTCCCATGATCCTGAGCGGCCTGATGGTCGTCGCCGGCGTGGCGATCGTGATCGCGGTGCGGCGTTCGCCTCGCGACGGCGGGATCGGCAGCGGGCCGGCGGCGTCGCCGACGGGGTGACGCCTCGGTGAAGGCCTCCTCGATCTCGAAGCGGAAGTCGAATCGCGACGGGGCCGTCGCCGTCGTTCAGGATCGCCGTCGACGCCGGCCGACGCCGGCGAGGCCGCCGAGCGCCGCGATCCCGCCACCGGGCACGGCCAGCGCAGTGCTGTTGAACTGCACGTTCTGGAAGTCCATGTAACGGCCGAAGCTCGAGGTGTAGATGTAGAGCCGGAAGTCCACGAAGCCCGACAGGCCGGTGTGTCCACCGATGTCGAACGCCGCATGCTGCAGGCCTTCCGAGGTGCCGGCCGGCGTCTGGTTCGAGTAGAGATCGCTGGTGTAGCCATCGAGGCTCGACCGCACGAACCAGCCCCGCGTCCCGGTCGTGCCGCCGCGGCTCCAGTCCAGTTCGATCGAGCGGATGTCCATGCTCGAGTTCGCCGTCAGCGTGAATTCGACGTACCAGGAGTTCGACACGGCGTCGTTTGCGTCGGCGCCCGCGATGCTGGACCCCGGTCCGGTCTTCAGGACTTGTGTCGTGCCGCTCCAACTGTCGGTGCCCACCGAGTACTGGCCGAGCCCGGAGCCCGCGGTCACCGAAGCGTTCGACAGGACGCTCGAGTCGAAGGTGGTGTAGGCGAAGCCGTTCGATCCGTCGTTGTTGTTGTTGAAGGGGTACTTGACCAGCACGGAGGCCGAGGCCCCGGCGGAGCACGCCACAATGGCGGCGGCGGCCGCGAGGATGGGGTTCGCGATCCACCCGGGGCAACGACGACATCGGTTGCGAGTCATGGCATCTGTCTCCTTCAATTCTGCTTGTCGCCTTCAGGCTCCCTGCGGAATGCTCGCAGCGTCCTTCAAGCAAAGCCTCAAGGTCAATCACAGCGGCGGGCCGTTCGGTTCACTTGGCGACGCCCGAGGCGGGCTGCCCCTGCGATGCTGATAACAGGTAGCTCGACTCGAAGGGACGTCAAGGACGGAAGCGGAATCTTCGCTGAATCGAACCGCACGATCGGCCCTGCTCGACAGCCACGACACGAGTGATCGAGATGTGCGACTGCTCCGCTGGGCGACCCTGATCGTCGAACGAACGTCGCCATGGGGCGACACGATCGACGCCGGCGCTCGTTCGGCGGGAGTGATGTGGCCTTGGGGGGGACGCCGCGTCAGCTGGAGGCGGCGGTCGCCGGCGTTTCGACGGCGACCGGAGTGGTATCCGTCTCGACCTCGACGGGGACAGGCACATCGACGTCGACCTCGACGGAGGCTTCGGCAGCGGCGACCTTGTCCCGAACCTCGGTGGCGGGCGACGTGGTTTCGCCCGGAGTGGCCTTCGAGGTCGAACCGCCTCGCGCCTCGCCTCCGGGACGGCCCGTGCCCTGACGGCCCATGCCTGGTCGACCGCCGGTGCGGCGCACGCCCTCGGGAGGTCCGCTGCGGGCGGCGGCGAGTTCCTCGGCGGGAATGCGGATCGAGACCTCGTCGGCGGCGGGCCGTCGCAGCAGGACGCGATCCCCCACCGCGAGCGCATCGCCGAGCACCTCGACCTGCAGTTCCCCGGTCCGGCCGAGCCGCACCGAACGTTGCTCGATGCCCTGATCGCCGCGGACGTGGACGAAGGCGATCGGCCCCTCGCGGAAGACCGACTGGATCGGCACCCACAGGGAGTCCTCGACGCGGTCGAGCATGATCTCGCCGCGGCAGCGCATCGCCGGCTTCAGGCCGAGACTCGGATCCGCCTCGATGCGGACCCGCACCGTGTAGTCGCGCCGGTTGGGATCCCGCCAGCCGCCGCTCTCGGCAAGCACGCTGACCGACTGCACCGTCGCCGGCAGGGGCACGTTGGGCAGGGCGTCGGAGTAGACCACCACCTCCTGTCCGGACTCGATCCGGCCGCTGAGGGCCTCGCTGACCTTCAGCAGGGCGATCATCTCGCTGGTGTCGGGAAGGATCGCGACGAGTTCGTTGGGGCGGAGTTCGGTACCGACCTGCGGTGGCGGATCGTTGTCGCCGCGGCGGCCCTGCTGGATCGACGAGGCGTAGACGAGAAGTCCGTCGTTGGGGGCCCGGATCACGCACTGGTCGAGCTGCGTTCGAAGGTCGGCGAGGCGGTCCTTGGCGGTCTGAAGCGAGAAGCGGCGACTGTCGACGTCCGCCTCGATGCGGATGATCTCGGCGTCGTTGCGCTGCTCGACGCGGATCCGTTCCGCCTGGGCCTGCTCGAGATCGGAACGCTTGCGGGCCTCGTCCTGGCGGTGCTGGAAGCTCTCGTACAGGAACGACTCGAGCTCGGCCTGCCGCACCCTCGCGTCCGCCTCGATCATGCGGATGCGGTCCTGCTCGTACTCGTCGCGACTCAGGAACTCCTGCTCGACGAGTCGGGTGGCCTCCTCGAACCGCTGCTTGAGGCGATCGGCGTTGATCTCGGCGGTCCGCTCGGCGAGGGCGAGTTCCTCGCGCTTCTTGACGACCTCGCCCTCCTCCCAGGCCTGCAAGGCAAGGGTGGCCAGTTCGATGGCGAGATCGGCCTTCTCGAGTTCGCTTTCGCGGGCGCTTCGCTTGATCTCGAGGTTCTGCTCGGCGGCGATCAGATCGCTCTGGGCGTTCTTGACCTTGTCTTCGGCGTCGAGGATCCGCTGGCGGATCTCGTCGTCGGCGAGGCGGACGACGACGTCGCCCTTCCGGACCTGGGTGCCCTCGTCGAGGATCTCCGTGATCACCGAGCGACTCTCGAGCTGGTTGCGGATCTCGACCTGACGGACCGCGGCGAGCTCGCCGCTGACGGGGATCACGATGTTGAAGCTGCCCGACTCGACGAGGTGGACGTCGCTGCGGGTCGGCTCGGTGCCGTCGTCACCCTCTCCCGAGAGCATGAGCCACGCTCCGCCGGCGGCGAGCGCCGCGACAACCACCGCAGTCCCCCACGGAAAGGACCGCCGAGATCGGGCGGCGGGGGCGGAATGGGTCGTTGGCGCGGCGGTGGTGGTGGCGGTCATGGGGATTCGTCGAGGGCGATGGAACGAGAGCGATCCGAAGACTAGCGCGTTCGGTCGCGGGGGGAATCGGAGTCGTGGAATTCGAATCCGAACGGTCGGTCCGCCGACTCGGGTCGGCGACGCCGGGACCGAATCCGGGCTCATCGACGATTTTCGCCCCTCGGGGCGATTCCCGCCGAAGCGTGCCTGAACTCGGATCGGGCCATGGTGTTACCGACCTGATGGCCTCACGGTTGCCGGAGGGACCTCGACCGGAGCGACTGCCGGAGCGGGTTCGACCGGTGGTTCGACCTGCTCGACCTCGATCGGGAACTCGCCGCCGACGGGTTCGCCGAGCGGGCCTTCGGGGGTCTCCATGCCGGTCTCGGGCGTCATGCCTCCGAGGTTGGGTGCCGCGCCCGGCTCGTCGATCGGCAGCGTGCCGATCACTTCGTAGCCGCTCATGCCCTCGATCGGGATGAAGAGACCGTCCGGCGAGACCCGGAACTGGCCGGTGGCGAGGAGGTAGCCGAGGATCGAAAGCTGGAGGTCCGCCTGGGCCCGATCCCGCTGGTCCTCCGCCTGCCGTCGCTGGTCGAGGGCCTCGGTCCGATCCCGGGCATCGGCGCGGTCGGGCGCGGCAGCGATCGAGGCCTCGCGGTTCATCGCGATCAGGACGTTCTGCTCCTGCAACTGCAAGCTGAATCGACTCAGCTCGATGCCCCGCAGGGACGATCGAACCTCCACCGCGGCGTCGTCGCGGGCGAGGCGCTGATCGCGAACCGCCTGCTCGTAGCGGATCTGCGACTCGCGGAGGCGAGCCTTCTCGATGGTGCGGTCGAGCGGTGCCCCGAACCGCGCGGACACGCTGTAGACGCCGTCGTCGGGGCGGAAGTCGAGGCCCGCCAGCGTGCCGGTTCGATCGACCGTGGAGACGACTCCGGCCAGCGAGACGTCGAAGTCGGGAAGCAGATCGTTGGTGGCCACGTCCACGCGGCGGCGGGCGTCCTCCACCTCGTCGGAGATCGTCTGCAGATCGAGGCGATACTGCAGGGCCGTCTGCACCGCGGTCGACGCGGTCACGTCGGGCAGCGGAAGGTCCAGAAGCACTGGAACGATGACCAGCGGCGCGGTGGGATCCATGCCGATGCGGACCTTGAAGTTGTCGACCGCGATGCGATATCGCTCCTCGAGACCCGCGAGACGGTTCACCGCGAACAGCGTGTTCTGCTTGGCGAGGTCCGCTTGGAACGGCGGTTGGCGACCGGCCTCGACGAGGGCGTTCTCGCGACGGTCGACCTGACGCGAGCTCGCGACCTGTCGGCGGGCGTTGGCGATCTCCTGCTGCTGCACCACGAGGTTGAGGTAGTCGCGGATGAGGTTGAGACAGAAGTCGCGGCGGAACTCCTCGAAGCGACGGGCGGCGTAGACGAGGTTGCGGCTGGACTGGATCAGGTTCTCTCGCGCCGAGAGGCCCGCCCCCCGCAGGATCGGGATGTCGGCGTTCAGGATGATCGACGCCGCCTGGGTGGTGCCGTCCCCGAGGATCAGTCCGTCGACGCGGCGCGTCAGGTCCACCACGAGTCGCGCCGAGACCTCGCCGCCGTACGGCAGACGCTGGGTGATGCCGAGATCGTTGGCGACTTCGAGCGTCCGCCCGAACCGACCGTCGTCGCCGGCGGCGGTGAACGATGCGCTGGTGACGTTGAACGGTCGAGGCTCCCAGCGGTGCTGCTCGATGATCAACTGCAACGCCGCGATGATGTAGTTCTCTTCGGCGTTGAGATAGGAGACGGCGTTGTCGAGAGCGAACCGGAGGGCGTTCCTCAGGTCGAATCGCTGGGCGTCCTCCGGCGGAAGGCCCTGGGCCTGGATCCTCGCAGCGGCCGCCTCGAGGTCCTCGTTGCTCGGTGGCCTTGCCGTGTATCGCAGATCGTCGGCGGCGGGATTGCGAGTCGGTGGCCGATACCGATCGGGCCCGTCCTCGGGAAACGGATTCCCCTCGTAGAGACCGTTCGCGCGGGCCTTGGGGGCGAGGGTTCCTCCACCGACATCCTCCGCGGCGGAGAGCAGCGTCGTCTCGGTCCGCTCGTCGATCGTCTTCATCGACGTGTCGCAGGCGATCGGCAGAACGGCCGCGGCGACGAGCGTCGCCGCCAGTTGGGCCTCGAGACCACGACGAGCGGAGGGATTTGGCATCAGGCGGGTCATGGGAGGCGGCGGCCGTTTCGAGGTGCGAACTTGATCGGCGAGTGCGTCGATCGGGGAGGGATTCCCACCGACACCGATCGTCAGGATCGGCTCGGATCGCGTTGGAACGCCCCAATCGCCTTCACGTCGCGAGAACCGGCGTCTTCGTGCCTGCAATCGCTTTGGGTTCGGCGGGCCTCGGCGTGATGCTCTTTGCCCGCCGTCGTCGATTCTGACACGATACCGGTGGCGCCGGGTCCTTCGGCTTGAATCCATCCCCCGGGACGCCACGGAACACGTGTCGCCATGCCAACAGTCGCCTTCGACAGCAAGAGCCTCATCGTCCGAGACCGTCGGGCGTGGATCGTCGGTGCGGGCATGGAGTACGCCCTCTGTGAACCGGAGGGGTGGGGTCACCGGCTTGATCAACTTCGCCGGACGGGCGTCAACACGGTCCTGACCTCTGTGCCGTGGGTGGTGCATGAACCCCGTCCGGGGCGGTTCCGATTCGAGGGCAGGGCCGACCTTCGGGCGTTTCTCGAAGCCTGCGCCGAGCGTCAGTTGTGGGTCGTCCTTCGAATCGGTCCTTCCGTCGGGGAGCCCTACGACGGCGGCGGCATCCCGTCCTGGGTCGTCGAAGGCGGTGCAAACCGCATGCGAGAGCACGATCCGGCATTCCTCGAGCGGGTCTCGGGCATCTATCGCCAGATCGGCGGCCACCTCGACGGCCTGCAAGCCACCGACACCCACGCAAGCGGCCGCCGGCGGGTTGGCCCGGTGGTGGCGGTGCAGATCGAGCATCGGTGGTGGTGCGACAACGAGGAGCAGGGGGTCCGATATCTCGGTGAACTGGTGCGATTCGCCCGCGAATGCGGCATCAAGGTGCCCCTCCTGACCGCCAACGGTCAGTGGCGGACCGTCGAAGGCGCCATCGACTGCTGGGAGGAGGCGGACAACCTGCTGGCGGGCATGCGGCAGTTGGCGACGGTGCAGGACCGCTTCCCCCGCATCGCGATCATTCGAAACCCCGACGCCGCCTCGACCTGGGGCGACCCCAAGGGCGGCGAGGGCGCGTTTGCCGAAACGGTTCGGTCGATGCCCCGGAAGGTGGCGGAGGTGCTTGCAGCAGGCGGCATGCCGATCGTCGCCGATGCGGTGGGAGGCGTGCACACCGAAGGGACCGCCGGGCGTCGGGCGGCGCGACCGCCGCGATCCGGCGCGTTCTTCGCGACGCTTGAACCGAGGGGGATTCTGGTCGACGCCCACGGCGATCTGCGCCTCGAGTCCGCCGAACTTCGTCGCCTGCTGCGGTTCGGTTCGAGCTTCGGACACGTCTTCGCGGATGCCGAGGTCGAGCATCAGCCGGTCGTGGTGAACCCCGATGGTGATGACGGCGACGCGGTGTCGGTCGCGGGCGCTCGCGGCCCCGGCGGCGAGGTCACGTTCGTCTTCGCACGCCGAAAGGCCGACCGCCGACTTCAACTCGTCCTCGGCGACGGTCGGGCGATCGGCGTCGATCTGGGCGACGGCGAACTCGGATGGTTTCCGTTGGAGGTCGACCTTCGGGGGAAGGGCCGACTCGACTACTCGACCCTCGTGCCACTGGGCATGTTCGGGCGTCGCATGCTGGCGGTCTACGGACCCGCCGGCGGCATCGGAGCGCTCTCGATCGACGGAGCGGCTCTCGAGGTCCGCGTGCCGGATCGGAACGAGGACCCGCTGGTGGTGTCGCATCGCGACATGACCGTGGTCGTGCTCAACGAGGCCCAGTCGCTGACGGCGCTGCCGCTGTCGGGCACCCTCCGGGTCGGCGTGGATTCGATCGCCGTGGGCGATCGCGAGGTCGCCGCACGCGGTGTCAAGCAGATCGTCCGAATCGACTCCTCCGGCAGCGTGGAACGAGGTCGGCCCTCGCGAGGCGAAGCGCCGGTGCCCAAGCGAGCCTCCTCGATCGCCTTGGGCGACTGGGAACGCTTCGCCGAACCCGAACTCGTCGATGGCGGAAGCCATCGCTACGCGTCGCTCGACGGCCCGAGTTCGCTGCGGGAATGCGGCGTCGGCGCCGGGTACGGCTGGTACTCGATTCGGATTCGCCAGCCCCGGGCTGGGCGTCTGCATCTGGACATGCCCGGTGCGGGAGATCGCCTCCGCCTGCATCTGGACGGCAAGGAGGTCGGCGTCTTCGGATCCGGTCCGGACGCCGCGCCGTTTCCCACCGACCTGTCATTGTCCGCGGGCGATCATCGTCTGGTCGTGCTGGCCGAGGACCTTGGACGTGGCAGCGACGGCGAAGCGTGCGAGGAGCGTCGGGGCGTCTTCAACCCGATCGTCGAGACCAAGGCGTTCAAGGGCGCGAAGGTCGTCTGGGGCGACGTGCCGACGCTCGATCCGTTCTCCGAGCGAGGCTATCTGCACGGTCTCGTCCGCGAGGCGCCGCCGCCGGAGCAGGGCTTCTCGATCCGTTGGACATTGCGGCGCCGTCCGACCCTGCTGCTGGATCTCGGGGCCTGGCCGGTTCCGGCGATGGTCTTCGTGAACGGGCGCCCGCGGACTCGCCTCGACGGCGACGCGTCGAGGCGAACGGTGCTCGAGATCGCCCCCGATGGCGAACCGGGATCGAAGATCGGCGCGAACGAGATCCTGATCGTTCCCGACGAGGAGGTCGAACTCGACGCCAGGCAGCGCACTGCACTGGCTCGGGGCATCCTTCTTTGGGAGGTGGAGCGGGACCTTGGTGGGCCGTCGTCCTGGTGGTTCGCCCGCTGGCGATCGGCCGACGAGGTCGGCGAGGAACCCACCTGGTCGCCGCTCAAGACCGGCAAGGGGCGAGGCGCCGCCGGCACTCCGTCATGGTTCCGTTCGTCGATCAAGGCACCCGCCGGCGCGATCTCCGCGTGGCTCGACCTGTCGAGCATGTCCAGCGGCCTCGTCGTGGTTGGTGATCGGCCGCTGGGCCGATATCTCGCGTCTTCGGGCGGGCGGTCGATCGGACCGTCTCGCCTGCCGCTCCCGATGGAGCGGATCGCCGGGGCGACCACCAGCCTGATGATCTTCGACGAGGAGGGCAGATCCCCCGCCGACGTCCGGATCGTGGACACGCCTTGACCTGTCGGCGTCGTCGCGCCCGAGTCCCTCGAACACCGCATCGGAAGCCCGTTCCGATGCGAAACACCGCTCGCCCGTCGTCGATGTGCGGTGCGGCAGGGTCTTCCTAGACTCGAGACCGTCGTTCGATTCCAAGGCCCGCGTCCGGCTCCCGATCGACTCCGAATCCGGATCGTCGGAGCGGCACCTGGCCACCTCGTCCGCCACCTTCGCCCTCGCTGCCCGGAGCAATCGCGTCCCCATGACCGACACCGAGTCCACCACCAGCGGCGTCCGGATCGAACGCACCGAGGATGGCATCTGCATCCTGTCGCTGCCACCCTCCCCGACCAAGCCGCGTGGCGGCGTGGTCGTGTTGGATCGATGGCTGGTCTCGGCCCTCGAACAGGCGATCCTGCAGGTGGCCGAGAGTTCGCCCCGAGGCGTCGTGCTCGAGAGTGCGAGCGAGCGGGTCTTCGTCGCCGGTGCGGATCTCGCCGAGATCGACGGTCTCGACGATGCCGAACTCGACCGCTATCTCGCAGACGGCGCCGCGTGCTTCGGTCGCCTGCTCGATCTTCCGTGCCCCACGGTGGCGCTGGTTCACGGAGCCGCCCTCGGAGGCGGTCTCGAACTCGCCATGCACTGCGACGGGCTCGGCTTCGTGGAGGTCGCCGAAGGTGCCAAGCCGTACCTGGTGGGTCTGCCCGAAGCCTCGCTGGGCATCTGCCCGGGATGGGGTGGGACCCAGATGCTGCCGGCGCGGATCGATCCGACGCTTGCCCTCGAGAGAACCGCGTCGGGTTCGGCCTGGAAGGCCAACGACCTGCCGGCCGGCCTTGCCGACTTCACCGCCGCCGATCGAGCGGCCCTGCGAGAGGCGGGATTGGCCTGGATCCGGGATCGCGGCAGTCCGCCGACGAGGCCCCGCGCCATCGCGTCCACCGATCGGGAGACCATCGAGCCGGCCATCGTCTCGGCCGGTCTCGACGACGCCGATCGCCTGACTCCGCCGGCCGCGGTCGTCGCGGCCGTGCGAGCAGGTCTCGAGGGGGGCTACGCTTGCGGTCTCGCCGAGGAGCGGCGTCAGTTGATCGCCCTTCGGGGGACCGAAGCCACCCGAGCGAAGTTGTCGGCCTTCCTCGCCCGTTCCTGATCCCGCTCGTTTGCTCCAACACCCCTCGCCCGCGGCCGGCATGGGGTTTCTCCGGCAAGGGTTGATTCACCGCCGCCGATCCGTCACCTTCGACGGCGACCACGGGCAGCTCGCCCGCCGCACCGTCCCCGTCCGCCGTTTCTCGTCACGACCGTCAAGAGATCCGTCATGAGCGCCAACCCCACCTCCTCCAGCAACCTCGACCGCGAGCTTCAGAAGTTGTCCGCCAAGGATCGCAAGCAGATCCAGGACGCTCAGGAGATGCTCGGGCCCGACCCAGACACCATGGGGGTGGTCAAGAACTACTTCTGGGGTCGCTTCCGCAACGAACTGCTGCTCCCGCATCCCGAGCCCTCCGCCGAGGAGACCGCCCGCTGCGACCAGCTGCTCGCGGCGCTCGACAAGTACCTCCTCGAGGAGCACCCCGCCCACAAGATCGATCAGGAGCAGGAGATCCCCCAGTGGGTGATCCAGAAGCTCTTCGACCTCGGCGTGCTGGGCATGACCATCTCCAAGGAGTACGGCGGCGGCGGATTCGGCATCACCAGCTACAACCGCGCCCTCGAGCGGATCGGCCGAGTCTGCGGTTCGACCGCCGTGATCGTGTCGGCGCACCAGTCGATCGGCTGCAAGGCGCTGATGCTGTTCGGCAACGACGAGCAGAAGCGCCTGTACCTGCCGCGCATGGCCAAGGACACCCTGAGCGCGTTCTGCCTGTCCGAGCCCAACGTCGGCTGCGACGCCGGCGGGCAGGAGACCCGCTGCGAGCTCTCCGAAGACGGCACCCACTACATCCTCAACGGCGAGAAGAAGTGGGCCACCTCCGGAGCGCTGTCGGGCCTCTTCACGGTGATGGCGAAGCAGCGGATCACCGATCCGAAGACCGGCAAGGAGAAGGATGCCGTCACCGCGCTGATCTGCACGCCCGACATGGAGGGCGTCGAGATCTACAGCCGCAACCGCTCCAAGTGCGGCATTCGCGGCACGTGGCAGGCCCGCATTCGCCTCAAGAACGTCAGGGTTCCCCGCGAGAACCTCCTCCACAAGGAGGGCAAGGGCCTGAACGTCGCCCTGACCTGCCTCAACTACGGACGCTGCACGCTTTCGGCGGGCATGCTCGGCGGAGCGACCTACGCCCTCGAGCAGGGGGCGAAGTGGGCGCAGTACCGACACCAGTTCGACCGGCCGCTGGCGGAGTTCGGCCAGGTGCAGGAGAAGCTCGCTCGCATGGACGCGTACGTCTACGCGATGGACGCGATGCTCTACCTGACCACCGGGTTCCTCGATCGTCACGACGAGGACATCATGCTCGAGACCGCGATGTGCAAGGTCTTCTGTTCGGAGATGGGCTACCGCACCGTCAACGACTGCCTGCAGATCATGGGCGGCGAGAGCTACATGACCGAGAACCACGTCGAGCGGATCTGGCGGGACAGCCGGATCAACACGATCGTCGAGGGCGCCAATGAAGTGATGCTGCAGTTCCTCTTCGGCTATGGGTCCAAGCAGCTCGGCGAGTGGATGCTGGGCATCAAGGCCAATCCGCTCTCGAACGTCGGCGCCGCCATGGGCATCGCCTCGCAGCTCTTCCTCGGCATCCGACCCGCGGCGCCGACGATCGCTCCGCTTCACGGTTCGCTGGCCCGCCACGGCACGACCCTGTCCAACCTGATCCGCGAGTTCGCTCACCAGGTGCGCATGATGTTCAAGGAGCACGAGGAGCGGCTCGTCACCGATCAGCTGATCCAGTCGCGACTGTCGATGGCGGCGCTGTGGATCCACGGCATCGCCTGCTCGCTGTCCAAGTGCGATCGGCACCTGCGTCAGGGACTCGACGGCGAGGCCCGCGCGAGCGAACTCGCGTTGATCGAGCATCTCGTGGCCCTCTTCGCCAACGAGGTCCGCATCGAACTCGACGGCCTTCGCCAGCACGCCAACCGCACCGTCAAGGTCGCGGCCGAGGGCGTGTTGAAGCGGGTTGCGGCGTTGCCCAACGAGCGATACTCGATGCCCGAGAAGAGCCCGAACCCCGAGGCCTTCGGCAAGGGACGTCCGGCGGACACCGAGGACGTCCAGCAGTTCGGTTCGGGGTCGGTCTTCTCCGGCCGTCCCGTGGCGAGCGACGGCTGATCGCCGCAGCGAGACCCCGGTCTGCTTCAGTGCCCCAACACGCGAATCGGTCGTCGGGCGGTATCGTTCGCCCGAGTCGGAGTTCGCTCTGAACCCCTCCGCTTTTCCCACATGTCGACGGAGTCACCGATGGATCTTCTCGAACAGATGCGGTCGCACGGACACGAGCGAATCGCCTTCCACCAGGATCCCGAGACCGGCCTCAAGGCGATCATCGCGGTGCATTCGACGCGACTTGGAAATGCGCTTGGGGGCACCCGCCGCTGGGCGTACGCCTCGACCAACGAGGCGGCGATGGACGTGCTTCGCCTCTCCGAGGGCATGACCTACAAGGCCGCCGCCGCCGATCTCCCGATGGGCGGAGCCAAGAGCGTGATCGTGCTCGAGAGCCCCGGACAGCAGCCCACCGAAGCCGAGGGCCGCGCCATGGGACGGTTCGTCGAGACCTTCGGCGGGGCCTACATCGCCGCGGAGGACGTGGGCGTGAGTCCGCAGTTCTGCGACTGGATGGCCCTCGAGACCAAGCACATCATGGGCGGCGAGAACGTCTCGACCGGCGGCGATCCCTCGCCGTGGACGGCGTTGGGCGTCTTCAACTCGATGAAGGCGTGCCTCGAGGCCTCCGGCGACGGCGACTTCTCCGGCCTCACCATCGGCATCCAGGGATGCGGCGCGACCGGCTTCAAGTTGGCGAAGCTCTGTCGCGAGGCCGGGGCCGCGGTGCTCGTCTCCGATGTGCACGTGCCGAGCATGAAGCGATGCGTCGAGGAACTCGGCTGCATGGCCGTCGGCAACGACGGGAACCTCTTCCACGAGGAACTCGACGTGCTCGCCCCGTGCGCTCTCGGAGGCGTGCTGGGGCCCGACTCGATCCCGACGCTCCGCTGCCGAATCATCTGCGGCACCGCCAACAACCAGCTCGTCGATCCGGTACGCGACGGTCGTGCCCTGAAGGACCGCGGCATCTGCTACGCCCCCGACTTCGTGGCCAACGCGGGCGGTCTCATTCGCCTCGCGGGCCTCTATCTGGGAATGACCGAGGCCCAGATCGACGCGAAGGTCGCCGGCATCGAACAGACCACCCACGAGGTGCTGAAGGAGGCGCTTGCAGCGCCTTCGACCGCCGAGGCGGCGATCGGCTTCGCCAAGCGGCGCATCGACGCCGTTGCAGCGCCGGCGTCGGCGTGATCGTCGTCGCCGATTCCAGCGTCGATTCCAGCGTCTGTCGCGAGGACGACGCGACGAGATGGTCGTGAGCGCATCGTTCGACTGGACCTTGCCGTACTCCTCGAGCCGCGAGCCGGCCTGCGGTCGCGCCGTCGTCGCGACGAGCGTGCCTGCCGCGGCATCCGCGGGACTGGACATCCTGCGTCGAGGCGGGAACGCCATCGATGCCGCGGTGGCCACCGCCGCGTGCATGACCGTCGTCGAGCCGACCACCAACGGACTCGGCGGCGATGCGTTTGCGCTGGTGTGGGACGGCACGCGGGTGCATGGGTTCAACGGGTCGGGTCGCAGTCCCGCGGGATTCGACGCGGCGATGCTCGAGGGCCAGACCCGCTTCCCGCGGCTGGGTTGGACGCCGGTGACGGTGCCGGGCGAGGTCGCGCTGTGGCGCGATCTTTCCCATCGCCTCGGCCGACTTCCCTTCGCCGACCTGATGGCCCCGGCGATCGAGTTCGCCGAGAGAGGATTCCCGCTGTCGCCCCAGACCGCGGACCTCTGGAAGCGCGCAGCGACGACCTACGCGTCGCGGCCGGACTGGTGCGAGACCTTCCTGTTCGAGGGGCGTCCGCCTCGGGCCGGCGAGATCGTGCGCCTGCCCGGACACGCCCGGGCCCTGCGGGCGATCGCCGAGAGCAATGGCGAGGCGTTCTACACCGGAGAGATCGCTGCGGCGATCGAGGCGGCCGCGCTCGCCGAGGGCGGCGCCCTGCGGGCGAGCGATCTCGCGGCGCACGAGACCCTCGAGGTCGAGCCGATCTCGGTCGGCTACCGCGGAGCCAGGCTGCACGAGATTCCTCCCAACGGGCAGGGCATCGCGGCACTGGTGGCGCTGGGAGTCCTGCGGTCGTTCGACCTGCCGTCGCTCGATCCGGAGTGCCCGGATGTGCTGCATCTGCAGATCGAGGCGGTGAAGCTGGGCTTCGCCGACGCCCATCGGCACGTCGCCGATCCCCGATTCGTCGATCGCGCACCCGCGGAGCTGCTCGCTCCCGAACGCCTGCGCGAACTCGCCGACCGCATCGATCCCGCCGCGGCGCAGACCTTCGATGCAGGCACGCCGCGGCCCGGAGGGACGATCCTGCTGTGCGCCGCCGACGACGAAGGTCGATGCGTGTCCTTCATCCAGAGCAACTACACCGGCTTCGGGAGCGGGGTGGTCGTGCCGGGGTGGGGCATCGCGATGCAGAACCGCGGCGCGTGCTTCCATCTCGATCCGACGCACCCCAATGCGGCGGCGCCGGGCAAGCGTCCCTATCACACGATCATCCCGGCGCTCGCCACCCCGATCGATCCGGCAGCCGCGCCGAGCGAGGGCCTCATGGCGTTCGGAGTGATGGGCGGGTTCATGCAGCCTCAGGGTCACCTGCAGGTGTTGTCGAGGGTGCGGGATCACCTTCGCAATCCCCAGGCGGCACTCGATGCGCCGCGGTTCCAATGGACCAGCGGTCGTTCGGTGATGGTCGAGCCGGGGTTCCCCGACGCCACACTGGCCGATCTGGAGTCGAGGGGGCATCAGTTGAAGCGGGCCTCGACCCGCAGCGTGACCTTCGGTCGAGGGCAGGCGATTCACGCTCTGGGAGATGGGAACGAGGTCGCCTGGTGCGCCGGAAGCGACCCTCGCGCCGACGGCCAGGCGGCGGCGTGGTGAGGGACCGAGGCTCCGACCGACGTCCGAGGACGACGGTGCGGCGGTGATCGCGCTCGTCGGGGGTCGGCAGGATGCTCCCGCCCATCGGGGTCCGAGTTTGGGGACCTGTCCCAAGTCCCGGTGGCCATCGAACCGATGCCCCCTCGATGCACGCTCCGTCCCGCGTCGGGTTCATCCTCGGTCCATCGCTTCCGAGCCTCCGGCCATGAACCGGCCGGCCGATCGCCGCATCGCGTCGGTGCTTGTCACCGCGCTCGTCCTGTTCGGGGTGTCGTTCTTCCTGCGGCCCTACGTGCTGCGGGTCGGTGAAGCCGCGGCCGAGCCGCAGGCGGGCCTCGAGCGCCTTCGGGCCCGAATGGGCGCGTTCGCCCCGACCGGGGCCGGGATCACGGTGCTGCAGATCGAGGCCAGCGGCAAGCAGGGGTGGACCCTCGGCGGCATGTCGGACCGCTACCGCGGCGTCGTCGTGCAGGCGGTGGGGCCGACCTCCGAGCCGAGTCCGCATGCCGGCATGGTCGCCAACGCCATGCTGCGTCTTGCGCCCGGCCTCGAGCGGATCTACACCGCAAGCAGCACCTGGTTCATCGGTGAACTGCTGCGAGCCGGGACGCCGGAACCACCTCGTCCGCTTCCTTCGGGAACAAGCGTCGCGTTCTGCGCCTGGGTCGGCAGTTCGGGTGGTGCCGACGACGATGTGCTGCGACGGGCGGACTTCCTCGTCGAGCGAACGCCATTCGTCCTGGTCGGGGGCTACACCGGGCAGCCCCTGATGGGTGCGATGTACAACGGCATCGCCGTGGGCGGCGGCAAGCCCCGGGCGAACCGAGGGACATCCGACAAGGTGGACGGCCCTGGGCGATGCAAGCCCGATCTGATCACCTCGCACGGCGCAGCGAGCCCCGCGACCGGCGAGGTCGCCGGCGCCGCCGCCATGCTGCTCGAGGCTGCGGGGCGTCTGCCGCGACTGAAGATCCATCCAGAGGCGGCGCGTCCCCACATGGTGAAGGCGGTGCTGCTTGCCGGGGCGGTTCGAGATGCGAACTGGACCAACCTCCCGGAGGCGGGAACCGACGACGGCGAAGATCGGGTCTCGCGACACCCGCTCGACCGGGCCGTCGGTGCAGGCCGCCTCGACGTGGCCCGGTCGGTGGAGATCCTGGCCTCTGGCGCGCCTGAGGGGGGCGATGTCGGCGGCGACTCCGGCTGGACCGCGATCGACTGGGCCGGAGGCGACGGAGAGCCGTCTCGGGAGGTCGTCGTGCCCATCCGCCTCGATCGTGCGGTGGGTGAACTGGCGGTCGTCGTCTGCTGGAATCGGGTGGTCGACAACCCTCTCGAGTGGCGTCTGTCGAACGTCGATCTCGCGGTCGAACGGGCCGACGAGCTCGCGACGACATGGTCGAGGTCCGGGAATGTCGCGAGCCGAAGCGTCGTGGACAACGTCGAGATGATCCTGCTTCGCGACGTCGCCGCGGGCGCGTACCGGATCCGGGTCCTGCTTGCCGACGGCGAACCGGTGCCGGTCTCGCTGGCGTGGCTCGGCTCGGGTCCCTACACGAGCTCGCCGCTGGTCGCGCCGCGCGACGGCGGCTGAGGTCCGCATCGGTCGCGCTGCTACACTTCGGCACCCGCCGCGGGGATGGACGCGGCTCCCCACCAACGGAAGGTCGACGCCGACCGGACGTTCTTCGAACGCCCGCCAAAGGGATCATCCTCGCCCGAGGGTTCGCGATCATGCCCACCAAGACGGTCTTCAAGACGGAGATCGAGTACGTCTCGATTCTCGACGAGCACGGTCAGTACGACCCCAAGCTCGGTGACGGCCTCGTCCCGGACGAGGATCTGATCCGGCTCTACGAGCACATGACCGCGTGCCGCCATCTCGACGAGGTGGCGTTCAAGCTGCAGCGGTCCGGTCGCATGGGCACCTACCCGCAGAACATGGGTCAGGAGGCGACGAGCCTCGGCGCCGCCTACGCCCTCGAGAAGACCGACTGGATGGTGCCCTGCTATCGCGAGAACGCGGGTCTCTTCTGGCGCGGCATGCCCATGGAGATGGTGCTGCTGCACTGGATGGGCGACGAGCGGGGCAACGCGATCCCGCGGGAGCTGTTCTGCACGCCGCTGGCGATTCCGATCGGCACGCAGATGCTCCACGCCGCAGGGCTCGCCTGGGCCGCGAAGTACCGCGACGAGAAGCGGATCGCCTGCACCTTCTTCGGGGACGGCGCCACCAGCGAGGGCGACTTCCACGAGGCCATGAACTTCTCCGCCAACCTCGACCTGCCGGTGGTCTTCCTCTGCCAGAACAACTTCTGGGCGATCTCGGTCCCCGGCAGGATCCAATGCTCTGCGCCGACGCTGGCCCAGCGGGGTCTCGCCTACGGCATGGACTGCATCCAGTGCGACGGCAACGACCTCTTCGCGGTCGTCAAGGTCGTCCGGGAGGCCGCCCGAAGGGCCCGCGAGGAGAATCGGCCGACCTTCATCGAGGCGGTCACCTACCGGCTCGGCGACCACACCACCGCCGACGACGCGCGTCGTTATCGCGATCAGGCCGAGGTCGACCTCTGGAAGGCTCGCGATCCGCTGATTCGCCTTCGCGGGTTCATGAAGGAGAAGGGCCTCTGGAACGACTCCAAGGAGGCGGAACTCCAGGAGAAGGCCGAACGCGAGGTCGCCGAAGCGGTGCAGCGGGCCGAGGGCATCGAGACGCCCCCGAGCACGGACGTCTTCGACCACACCTTCGCGGAACTCGATCCGCAGCTGACCCTGCAGCGGGCCACCCGCCGCACCACGTCGATCGGGCAGTCGCCCGACGCCGCCGCTCCCGCCCCCGCTGTCGACGGACACTGAGCACCGCCATGGCCAATCTCACCCTCGTTCAAGCGATCAACCTCGCGCTCGTCCAGGAGATGGAGCGGGACGATCGCGTCGTCGTTCTCGGAGAGGACGTCGGACCCAACGGCGGCGTGTTCCGCGTCACCGAAGGTCTCCACAAGCGCTTCGGCGGTCACCGCGTGATCGACACGCCGCTGGCCGAGAGCGGGATCATCGGCACCTCGGTCGGACTCGCGATGGCGGGCCTGCGACCGATTCCGGAGATCCAGTTCGAAGGCTTCCTCGGACCGGCGTACGACCAGATCTGCTCGCATGCCGCCCGCATGCGAACCCGCACCCGCGGCGCCTTCACGGTGCCGCTGACGGTCCGGGTTCCCGTGGGAGGCGGCATCCACGCTCCCGAGCTCCACAGCGACAGCCCCGAGGCGATCTACGCCCACCAGCCCGGTCTCAAGGTCGTGATGCCGGCGTCGCCCTACGACGCCAAGGGCCTGCTGCTTTCGGCGATTCGCGATCCCGATCCGGTGATCTTCTTCGAACCCAAGCGGATCTACCGGGCCTTCCGCGAGGAGGTGCCCGAGGACGAGTACACCATCCCCATCGGCAAGGCCCGCATGGTCTGCGAGGGCGAGGAACTGACGATGGTCAGCTGGGGGGCGTCGGTCGTGCAGTGCATGCAGGCGATCGAGAAGAGCGGTCGCAGCATCGAGCTGATCGACCTGCGGACGATCTACCCCTTCGACATGGAGATGGTCGCCGCCAGCGTTCGCAAGACCGGTCGGGCGGTCGTGGTCCACGAGGCGCCCAAGACCTGCGGATTCGGCGCCGAGATCGCCAGTCGGATCATGGAGGAGTGCTTCCTGCACCTCGAAGCGCCCGTTCAGCGCGTCGCGGGCTTCGACACGATCATGCCCTACTACAAGCTCGAGCTCGAGTACCTCCCCGACGCCGAGCGCATCGGTCTCGCCGTCGACGAGGCCCTCGCCTACTGATCCTCCCGCGCCCGGAACGACCCATGTCCGTCAAGCAGCCAGCCGACCAGAGCGCGTTCATCCTTCCCGACCTCGGGGAGGGGGTCCACGAGGCCGAGCTCATCAAGTGGCGAGTCGCCCCCGGCGACACCGTGAAGGAGCACCAGATCCTCGCGGAGATGGAGACCGACAAGGCCCTCGTCGAGGTGCCGAGCCCCTGGTCGGGCAAGATCCGCGAACTGCACGGCAAGGAAGGGGAGATCCTGAACGTCGGCAACGTGCTCGTCAGCTACGACGTCGGCGGCAAGGGGGCCGCGAAGCCCGCGCCCGCGAAGTCCGTCGAGGCCTCGGGAGCCGGCGAGTCCAAGGCCGACGGCGCCGACGAGGATGCGGGCACCGTCGTGGGCACGATGTCGGGCGAGCTCTCGGTCTCTTCGAGGTTCGCCCGCCGCCCGGAGGCAGAGCCTGCCCAGAGCTCGCGCAAGGCCCTCGCCACGCCCGCGGTGCGCCGCATCGCCCGCGAACTCGGCGTCGACATCGATCGCGTCTCGGCGACGGGTCGCGGGGGCCGGGTCACCGCCAGCGACGTGCAGGCGGCGGCGTCCGGCGCCGCGGTCGCGACCGCGCATGCCGGCAACGGTGTCGCCTCGATGCCCGCAGCGCGACCGGTGGCGGTCGAGCGTCCCGCGATCGACGGCGAAGGCACCACCGAGCGGATCCCGTTTCGCGGCGTTCGCAGGAAGATCGCCCAGGCCCTCGATCTCTCGGTCAAGACCGCGGTCCACTTCACGGTGGTCGAGGAGGCCGACGTCACGGCGCTTCTCGCCAAGCGATCCGAGTACGCCCGCGTGCTCGGGCGGAAGCTGAGTCTGCTTCCCTTCGCGATGTTCGCGGTCTGCCGGGCGCTCGTGAAGCACCCCGAGCTCAACGCGATCGTCGACGACGCGGGAGAGGCGATCCTTCGCAAGGGACCGGTCAATCTCGGCTGCGCGGTGGACACGGAGCACGGCCTCATGGTCCCGGTGATCCGCAACGCCCAGACGCTCGGCCCGGTCGAACTCGCCGATCAGGTCAAGTCGCTCGCGGACGCGTGCCGTGGTCGCTCGATCGAGCGCGAGCATCTCGTCGGCGGCACCTTCACGGTCTCCAACGTGGGGAGCCACGGCGGGATGTTCGCCACGCCGATCATCAACTACCCCGAGGTGGCGATCCTCGGCCTCGGCCGATCCCGCGAGAAGGTCCTGGTCAAGGATGGGAGGTTCTATGCCGGCAGCGTGCTGCCGATGAGCCTCTCCTGCGACCATCGGGTCGTCGATGGGGCCGCGGGCGCAGCGTTCCTCGGCACGGTGGTGCGACTTCTCGAGTCCCCCGAGGAACTGCTGGGGGGGTGACGGCCCGAAGCGAACGCGTCCGAAAACGACCCCGTTCTTCCGCCCCCACGCGGTTGGCCTGAAGTGGAAACCCGGCTCTGGCGATAGTTCCCATCACGGTTCGATGCGCGATCCGTCGACATGATCAAGGGAACAGCACGCATGAGCCCCACCGGAACCACCGAAATGACCGCCTCCGCCCGCGCCGCAGCGCTTCAGGAGAAGATCGACAACCGCACCGCCGTGATCGGCATCGTGGGCCTCGGCTACGTCGGACTTCCGCTCGCCCGTGCCGTGCTCGACGGCGGGTACCCGGTGCTCGGATTCGACATCGATCAGCGAAAGATCGACGCGCTCGACGAGGGGCGGGCCTACATCGAACACCTCGGCCCAGACTTCTTCACGAGGCTCGCCGCCGATGAACGGTTCTCGGCGACCGCCGATTCGAGCGAACTCGCCAAGGCCGATCTGATCCTGCTCTGCGTGCCCACGCCGCTTGGTCCGCACCGCGAGCCGGATCTCGCCTACGTGCTCGAGAGCACGAAGATGGTGGCCAAGGTCCTGCGGCCCGGGCAGCTGGTGGCCCTCGAGAGCACCACCTACCCCGGCACGACCCGCGACGAGATGCTCCCGATCCTCGAGCAGTCCGGTCTTCGATGCGGTGAGGACTTCTTCATCGCCTACAGCCCCGAGCGCGAGGATCCGGGATCGCCGGGTCGCAGCGCAGGCGAGATTCCCAAGCTCGTGGGTGGAGTGGACGAGGCCAGCGGCAACCTCGCCGAGAGCTTCTACACCAATGTCGTCGCGAAGGTCCACCGGGTCTCGAGCGCCGAGGTCGCCGAGAGCGCGAAGCTCCTGGAGAACATCTACCGCGCCGTCAACATCGCCCTCGTCAACGAGATGAAGACGGTGATGACCGCGCTCGGCGTCGACGTCTGGGAGGTGATCGACGCGGCCGCCACCAAGCCATTCGGCTTCCAGGCGTTCTATCCCGGCCCCGGCCTCGGTGGCCACTGCATCCCGATCGATCCGTTCTACCTCACCTGGAAGGCCAAGGCGGTCAACCAGCCCACGCGATTCATCGAGCTGGCCGGCGAGGTCAACACCGCGATGCCGCACTGGGTGATCGAGAGGTGCATGCGTGCCCTCAACGAGCATCGCAAGAGCCTCCGCGGATCGAAGGTGCTGGTGATGGGCATCGCCTACAAGAAGAACATCGACGATCCCCGGGAGAGCCCCGCGGCCGAGATCATCGAGCTGCTGCTCGATTCGGGCGCCGAGGTCTCCTACCACGATCCGCATCTTCCGAACTTCCCCCAGATGCGAAAGCACGCCCTCGAGATGAACTCGGTGCCGCTCTCCCCCGAGACCCTCTCCGCAAGCGACCTCGTCCTGATCGTGACCGACCACGATGCGGTGGACTACGCGATGGTCGGCGAGCACGCCCCCTTGATCGTGGACACCCGCAACGCCATGAACCGCGTGCCCCGGTTCAAGGCCCAGCTTGTGAAGGCCTGACCCGATCCGACCTACGACCTCGACGGCCCCCGCCCGTTGGCGGGGGCCGTTTTCGTGGGCGGGACCGTTGGAGACCGTTGCCGCCCCCCGCAGGCGTCCCTATGCTCGCGGCATGACTCGCTTCAGAGGCGTTCTTCTCGCCGCCGGAATCCTCGCTGCGCTCGCCGCACCCCTGGCCCCGCCGGCGATGGCGCAGGACGCTCCTCCACCGCCGACTGGTGGTCGCTCCTACTCGCCCCTGCCCGGCTACGGGATCCTCCTCGTCCTTGGCGGCATGGTGATTGCGGTCAGCCTGTGGTCGTCGAAGCGATCGCATCAGGATCTCTGAGGAAGCTCCTCGCTCGGCCCCATGCCGAACCGACGCACCCTTGTTCCGCTGATCGTTCTGAACGCGCTGCTTCTCGCGGCGCTCGGTGCGGTCAAGTGGTCGCCTGCCGCCGAGGCCCAGGCTCGCGCCCGGGGGTCGTACCTGATGGTGGCCGGCGCGGTCGAGGGCGGTGATCCCGAAGTCGTGTGGCTGCTCGACGAGGCCAACGGCGAGCTGGTGGCGGTGGTCTGGAACCGCGAACGCGGCGAACTGATGGGCCTCGGCTACCGGGACCTCGATGTCGATGCGGTGACGCTCATGCGGGGACGCGACTGATGAGCGGCGCCGAACCCAGATCGCCCCGAACGCGATGGTCGGAGATTCCGCTCTGGGCCTCCGCGTTCGTGATCGCCGCACTCGTGATCGTCGAAGCGGGTTCGCTTCCTTCGCCTTCGGCGCAGGCCGGGCAGGCGGTGCTCGGCGATCGAGGATTCGCGATGGCCACCGTTCGCGCGGCGGGCGCCGATGGCAACGGCGAGCAGGAACTGCTCTACGTCATCGATGGTCGGGACGAACTGCTCTACATCTACGAGGTGCCCAAGGCCTCGGATCGGCGCATCGTCTTCCGCGGCGGCGTGCTGCTGCCGACGCTCTTCGCCAAGGGCCGGGGCGGCTGAGTTGTCGCTGGCGGTCCGGCCGGTCGATGCGGTGATGGCGGCGGCGCGGGCCGCGGCGTTCACGAAGCGATCGATCAAGGAGCCGGCCAAGAGCGACGGCCTGCGGCGGGCGATCGCGATGGTCGATCTGACGACCCTCGAGGGTCAGGACACGGCCCAGAAGGTCCATGCCCTCTGCCGAAAGGCGGTCCGCCCCTGTCCCACGTCGCTTCCCGATGGGATTGCGAAGGTGCCGTCGGTGGCGGCGGTGTGCGTGTACCCGAGCCTGGTGCGAATCGCGAAGCAGTCCCTCGGCGACGCGCCGATCGCCGTGGCGTCCGTGGCGACGGCGTTCCCGAGCGGTCAGGCCCCACTGGAGACGCGTCTCGAAGAGGTCCGACGCGCGGTCGCCGACGGTGCCGACGAGATCGACATGGTGATTTCGCGGGGACGTCTTCTGGCCGGCGACGAGTCCGCCGTCCGCGAGGAGATCGCCGAGACGCGGCGGGCGTGCGGACCCGCCCACCTCAAGATCATTCTCGAGACCGGTGAGCTGGGCACGCTCGACCGGGTTCGACGGGCGAGCGATCTCGCGATCGAAGCGGCATGCACGGTCCCGGGGCTTCCGATGCCGGCGGACGGAGAGGTCTTCATCAAGACCTCGACCGGCAAGGTGCCGAAGGCCGCGACCATGCCGGTGAGCCTGGTGATGATGGAGGCGATCCGCGACGCCCATCGCGGCGGCGGTCCCCGGATCGGCTTCAAGCCCGCGGGCGGGATCCGCAGTGCGAAGCAGGCGTTGCACTATCTCGTGATGCTGCAGGAGACCCTCGGTCCCGCATGGATGACGCCGAGTCTCTTCCGTTTCGGCGCTTCGAGCCTTCTCGACGATCTCGTGCGACAGGTGCTGAAGGCGGCATTCGGTGGTCGCTACCGCGCCGCCTGGGACGTGCCGACGCCCTAGGGGTTCGCGGAGGCCTCACGTCGCTTCCGAACGCTCAGGCCGGCACTTCGCTCGGCAGTTCGAACGCCTCCGGAAGCGAGCCCGACCACACGTCCTCCCACAGGCGGAACCCGCCGAGGAAGGCATTGGCGTTGTCGCCGTGGATGCAGCGGGGTGGCAGTTCCTTGACGTGCCGGCCGTTGCCGCCGCCCAGCACCACGTAGTCCGGCAGCAGCGCCGCTTGGAGGATCGTCACCACGTCGCAGACCGACTTGCGCCATCGGCCCTTGCCTCGCTTCTCCAGGCTCGCCTCGCCGACGTAGTCCTCGTAGGTCTTGCCGTTGCGATAGGGCGCATGGGCGAGTTCCATCGGCTGCACCAGATGCCGATCGATCATGCAGCTGCCGAGTCCCGTGCCGAGACCCAGGAACAGCATGCGTCCCCCGAGATAGCTGCCGACGGCCTGCATCGCCGCGTCGTTCACGAGCTTGATCGGCCGACCGAAGGCCGCGGCGAAGTCGAAGTCGACCCAGCCCGGTCCGAGGTTCTTGGGGTTCTGCACGACTCTGCCCCCGACGATCGGTGCCGGAACGCCCACCGAGATCTGCTCGAAGTTCCATCCCTTCGCCAGGCCCAGCACGCCGTCGACCATCCCCTGAGGCGTGAGGGTCGGCCCCGACTCGAACCGCCGTCGATCGGGATCCGACGGAATCCGGATCTTGACGTGGCTGCCGCCGATGTCGACGGCGAGCGTCGGGAGTTCCGAATCGTTCGTTGTTGCGGTGCTGGACATGCGGGATCGCCCTTGGGTGGACCATCGACTCACGAGGTCCTCGGCAATCTAGCAGTCGGTTCGACGATGCCACCCCATCGACGCGTCCGTTGGAGTCCGTTCGCCTCGGCGAGGGAGGCGACGACCGGCGATCAGCCCTCGTTCGCGGCCGCGGTGCTCGACTCGCGACGCTGCACCGGCACCTGGATCTCCGACCACTTTCGAGCGTCCCAGACGTAGGGTCCGTTGTACCAGAAGGCCCTCGGACTGCCTGCGATGGTCCACTCCGGATGCTCCTCGAGCCACGCCTCGAGCTTCGCCATGCCCTCGCGAACCCGCGGCATGCCATAGGCCCCGAGCAGGCCGACCGACAGCACCTCGAGCGCATCGGTGTCGACGACGACCACGTCGCCGGCTTCCCCGGCGGGACCAAGGTCGGCGGTCCGATAGAGGAACGACATCGTCCACCGCTCCGGTCGCCCGTCGGCGGCGAGCGGCATGCCCTCGTAGTCCATCTCGACGGGGCTGGTCATCGCGATGTCGCGATCCTTGATGTGGTTGAACAGCGGCCAGAAGGCGCCGTTCATGCCCCCATCGACGCTGCCGTCGCGTGAGAGTTCGGCACGTCGAACCGCAGGGTAGCGCTTCAGGTCGATCGCACCGGGCGGGGTCGGTTCGGGGTAGCCCACCGGCAGGGGCGCTTCGACGAGGCTCCTGCCCACGCGGTACTGGCCGTTGACGATCGAGATCGACGCCGCGTCGTCGCCGCCGACCCGATCGACGAGATCGGGCGTCCGGACGGCTCCCATGTCCTCACCGTCGCCGGGAACGCCGAACAGGGCGCAGGAGGCGAGTGGCACGGTCAAGAGGGCGGCGGCGATCGATCGCAGTGGGGTGCTCATGCCTCCACCTTCGTCTCCGATTGAGGCACGGTTTCGGCGGCGTTCGTCGCGAGGTCGCAGGCCGGTGCGTACGTGCCGCCGACAGTCGAAGCCGCTACGCTCCCGACATGATTCAGGGACGTCCGGACGCCGAGACCGACGCGTGGGAACTCTCTCCGGCACCGGAGACCTTCGCCAAGACGGTGCGCGAGGGTCTCGAGCCGGAACCGGGCCTCTACATCGACGGCGGATTCGCCCCTGCAGCGGACGGCCGCCGCTTCGAGACGATCGAGCCCGCCACGGAGTCCGTGCTTGCGCGCGTGCCCGACGCCGGCGCCGCCGACGTCGATCGCGCGGTCGAGAGCGCCCGTCGGGCCCTCAAGGACTGGCGGCGCACTCCGCCGCTCGAGCGTGCGAAGCACCTCTTTCGGATCGCCCGACGCATTCAGGAGCGATCGCGCGAGCTCGCGGTGCTCGAGTCGATCGACGGCGGCAAGCCGATCAAGGAGAGTCGGGACGTCGACCTGCCGCTGGTCGCGCAGCACTTCTTCCACCATGCCGGCTGGTGCGACAAGCTTCGCTTCGTCGCGGGGCACGGCGGTCCCGAGCCGGTCGGCGTCTGCGGGCAGGTCATCCCTTGGAACTTTCCGCTGATGATGGCGGCGTGGAAGCTCGCGCCGGCCCTTGCGTGCGGCAACACCTGCGTGCTGAAGCCCGCCGAGACCACGCCGCTGACGGCGCTGCGACTCGCCGAGATCCTCGACGAGGTCGGCCTGCCGCCCGGCGTGGTCAACATCGTCACCGGCGGCCCCGAGACCGGACGCCTGCTGGTCGAGCACGCCGATCTCGACAAGGTCGCCTTCACCGGATCGACCGAGGTCGGCAAGCGGATCGCCGCGAGCTGCGCGCGGCGGGGCCGGAAGGTCACGCTCGAACTCGGGGGCAAGGGGCCCCACGTGATCTTCGCCGATGCCGCGATCGATCAGGCGGTCGAAGGCATCGTCTCGGGCATCTGGTTCAACCAGGGTCAGGTCTGCTGCGCGGGCAGCCGTCTTCTGGTCGAGGAGTCGGTGCTGGAGGAGGTGCTCGAGAAGCTCGCGTGGCGAATGACCACCTTGCGGGTCGGCGATCCGCTCGACAAGAACACCGACGTCGGAGCGATCAACTCGAGGCGGCAGCTCGAGACGATCCGCGGCTTCCTGCAGCGAGGCGTCGACGAGGGGGCGCGGTTGCACGAGTGCGGAGAGGCGACGCTGCCCGATCGCGGCTTCTGGTGTCGTCCGACCTTCTTCAGCGACGTCCAGCCTTCGCACACCATCGCTCGCGAGGAGATCTTCGGGCCCGTGTTGGCGGTCATGAGCTTCAGAACCCCCGAGGAGGCGGTGGCCCGAGCCAACGACACGCCCTTCGGCCTCTCGGCCGGCGTATGGACGGACAAGGGTGCGAAGGCCCTGGAGTTCGCGCGACGAGT
Source organism: Planctomycetota bacterium (assembly GCA_017859745.1). GTDB lineage: Bacteria > Planctomycetota > Phycisphaerae > Phycisphaerales > SM1A02 > VGXO01. Next base: position 14,764 of record JAFMML010000015.1, on the reverse strand, counting down.
GAACGCCGGCGTGGTCTGGTGCAACAGCTTCAACCGCTTCGACCCGACGGCGCCGTTCGGGGGAAGACGCGAGAGCGGCTATGGGCGCGAGGGCGGCATGGCCGGACTCCGGGAGTACCTCGCATGAGTCGCGTTCCCGTCGCCAAGACCTGCAAGCTTTACATCGGGGGGAAGTATCCGCGCTCGGAGTCCGGCCGCACCGTGCCGGTGCTCGACCCCGCCGGTGCCGTGCTTGCCCATGCCGCCCGGGCGAGTCGCAAGGATCTGCGCGACGCGGTCGAAGCCGCTCACAAGGCGCAGGACGCATGGGCGGGCGCGACGGCCTATCTCCGCGGCCAGATCCTGCATCGCATCGCCGAGTTCATGGAGGCGAGACGGGACGAACTGGTTCAGGCGATCCGGTCGGTCGAAGGCTCGACCGCCGCCGCAGCGCGACGCGAGGTCGATCTGTCGGTGGATCGAGTCGTCTCCTTCGCGGGCTGGACCGACAAGATCAGCACGCTCATCGGTGGGCAGTGCGCCGTTGCAGGGCCCTTCTACACCATGTCGGTCGCCGAGCCGATCGGTGTCTGCGCCGTGGTGGCGCCGGCGCGGCCGTCGCTGCTGGGCCTGGTGACGACGCTGATGCCGACACTTGCCGCCGGAAACACCGTGGTGGCGCTGGGGAGCGAGTCGAACCCGCTGCCGGCGGTGGTTCTGGGAGAGATTCTCGGGGTCTCCGACGTTCCATCGGGGGTCGTCAACCTCCTGACAGGCGGTGTCGGCGAGATCGTTCCGGCGATGGCCGGTCACCGTCAGATCGGCGCGATCGGAGGCATCGGCCTCCCGGCCGAGGTCGTCGCGGGCGCCTGCGAAGCCGCGGCGGAGAGCCTCAAGCGAACCCGATTCGTCGCGGTCGCGTCCGAGCGAGCGGGTCTCGAGGACCACGATCGCTGGACGGCGCCGGAGGCCGTCGCCAACTGGACCGAGATGAAGTCGATCTGGCATCCCGCCTCGCTCGACTGACGAGCGTCGGGCCATGCCTTCATCGCCCAACCGCCGAGGCGGGTCTCGCCTTCGGGGCGGTGGGAGCGAAGCAGACTCCACCGCGGGTCGCGCTCCCGCTCCCGCTCCCGCTGCCGCCCACCGCCCGCAGGCGGGTCCGTTCTGCGGGCCGCGAGTCGTCTCGCGAATCGACCGCGGGGAACGAATTCGAACCATCGCTCACGGGACGGCGAGACATGGTTCGGCCTCGGTGCAAGGTTGGCCCAGGAACGTTCCCGAGGAGACTCGGAAGCCGGCGCGAACAGTCGGTACGGCAAGGGCGATCGCGCCGATGCCTCCGAGGACCCCGCCGCGTCCGAGTCGTCTGGCCCGATCACCAACCCGCGGTGGTCCCGAGCGCGAGGACCGATCATGGACTGCGGGGGTGCCCGGGTCGGGGCGTCACTTGCCGCCAAGCCGTCGCGCCGCGTCGAGATACGCCGCGAACTGCGCGTCGGTCTCCTCGACGGAGTCGCCGGCGAACTTCGCCCGAAACGCTCGAGCGACCTCGAAGGCGATCACGTTCTCCAGAACGACGCTCGCCGCCGCGGCGGCGCAGATGTCCGAGCGTTCGTAGGCGGAGGTCTCGGCCTGCCGCGTCGCGAGATCGACGCTCGGAAGTCCCTTCAGAAGGGTGCTGATCGGCTTCATGGCCGCCGTCACCACGATCGGCATGCCGTTGCTCATCCCGCCTTCGAGCCCTCCGGCATGGTTGGTGGGCCGGACGAAGCCCAGGCCCGGCTCCGCGGCGCGAGCCTCGTCGAACGAGATCGGATCGTGCACTTCGGAACCGCGCCGCAGCGCCGTCTCGCGTCCGAGGCCGATCTCCACGCTCTTCATCGCCTGAACCCCGAGCACCGCCGAACCGATGCGGGCGTCGAGGCGCTCTTCGCCGCCACCGCAGGCCCCCAGGCCCGGCGGCACGCCGAAGACGTGGATCTCGATGAGGCCTCCGACGGTGTCGCGATCCTCCTTCGCCTGCCGGATCCGCGCCCGGATCGCCTCGCTTGCGACCTTGTCGGGGCAGAGAAGATCGCTGCGATCGCGGGCGTCCCGGATCCGCGGGAGCGACTCCGCGTCGACCTCGACGGCCGCGACCACATCGAGCGCCCCTCGAAGAAACGCGAAGCTCTCGATGCCGTAGCGTCGCAGGAGGCAACGGGCCGCAGCTCCGGCTGCGGTGCGAGCCGCCGTTTCGCGGGCGCTCGAGCGTTCGATCACGTCGCGGCAGTCGCTGGTCAGGAACTTCATGCTGCCAGCGAGATCGGCGTGTCCGGGACGCGGTCGCGTCACCGCGGGCGTCCGGTCGGGATCGTCGAGACGGCTGTCGCGATTGCGAACCGCCATCGCCAGAGGACCCGCCGTGGTGCGGCCCTGGCGAATGCCGGCGAGCACCTCGACCGAGTCCTGCTCGATGCGCTGACGCCCGCCTCTTCCATAGCCGCCTTGGCGGCGACGGAGTTCCGAGTCGATGAAGCCGAAGTCGATCGGAAGGCCGGTGGGAAGACCTTCGACGATCGAGACCATTGCAGGTCCGTGCGACTCGCCGGCGGTTCGGTACTGGAGAAGGCTCATGGCGTGCGTCGGGGCGCGGGGTCGGATCGTACGCCCAACCGCGGGGTCTCACGTCCGAGGTCGGACGCCGCCCGAGGTCACGCCGCGATCATGGCGTCGCCCGATCGCCGATCGCGGATCCGGCCTTGCCGGTGGCGAGGGTCCTCTGCGGATCCGTGGAGCGAGGTTCAGGCGGCGAGACGCTGTTCGAAGCGGATCGCGATTCGGTGAACGTCGCCGTCTCGTCGGCAGGCGATGACTTCTCCGCGGCGAGCGGTCTGTCCGCTGGCCTCGAAGCCCAGCGACAACCGAGCGCCCGGATCGATCCAGTCGATCGTCGATGCCAGCATGCCGTCGTCGGCGAGGCGTAGGTCGGTCAGGTGCGACATGGCCCCGAACTCCGCGGCGTCGAGCCGGAAGGTCGTCGCGCATCCGGGGATCTCCCAGGCGCGGCCGTTCATGGCGGTCTCGGGGGTCTCGGAGGCGCCGATCCTGGCGATGACGTCGGTGCCGTCGAGTTCGTCGGTGGAGGCGGAGGGGAGGGGCGTCGTCATCGGTCGGACTCCGTGGTTGGCCAGGGTCGGGACGGGTTGCGTCTCGGGCCTCCTCCCCACCCCGATGGTCGACCCGGTCCGGGGGTCACTTCAGCGAGTCCGTGGTTTTTTCGGTCCATCGGTGCCGATTCGAGGCCACTCGGAGGGGCCGACGCGGCTGCTGTCGCGGTCCGCTAGCATTTCGCGGCTCCGCAGATGCCGCAGGGCGCGGAGCGACCGACCGTCACCGCATTGGGAGTGTCCCGAGGATGATCCGAATCCATCCCTTCGCCGCCCTCCGCCCGCCGGGCAGTCTCGCCGCCGAGGTGTCGAGCGACCCCTACGACGTGATCTCGACCGAGGAGGCGCGGCAGCGAGCCGAGGGTCACCCTCACTCGTTCCTGCATGTGGTCCGATCGGAGATCGACCTTCCGGAGGGCTCCAACCCCTACGACGACCTCGTCTACGAGACCGCCTCGCGAAATCTCCAGTCGATGGTCTCGGCGGGGGATCTTGTGCGGGAGCAGGGACCATCCCTCTACGTCTACCGCCAGGTCCGCGACGGCCGCGCCCAGACGGGTCTGGTCTGCTGCGTCGACGTCGAGCAGTACCGCTCGGGCGAGATCCGCAAGCACGAGAAGACCCGACCCGACAAGGAGGACGACCGCACGCGGCACCTGCTCGCCACGAGCGCCCATGCCGAGCCGGTGATGCTGTGCTTCCGCTCCGGATCCGGTGGCGGCGGCTCGATCGCGGAGAGATTGCTCGGCGACACCGCGACCCGTCCGATCTTCCACTTCGTCGCGCCCGACGGGACCACCCACACCGGTTGGCGGATCGAGGATCCCTCCCCCTACGTCGACGCGTTCGGCTCGCTGGAACGGATCTACATCGCCGACGGACATCACCGCTCCGCCGGCGCCGACCGTGCGGCCGCCGCCGCGGCTGCCGCCAACCCGGGCCATCGGGGCGACGAGGAGTACGGCCGCTTCCTCGCGGTGATCTTCCCCCACGATCAGATGACGATCCTCTCCTACAACCGGGTGGTGAGGGATCTCGGTGGTCTCGATGCGGAGTCCTTCCTCGAGAAGCTTCGCGAGGTCGGATCGCTCGAGCCCTCGGAGGCCGGCGTGCCGGAGCAGGCCGGCGCGGTGCGGGTGCACGTGGCGGGCCGATGGTGGCTGCTGACATTCCCGCCGGGTTCGATCGACCGAGCCGATCCCATCGCGAGTCTCGACGTGTCGCTGCTGCAGGACAGGGTCCTGTCGCCGATCCTCGGCATCGGCGACCCCCGAACCGATCCGCGGATCGAGTTCGTCGGCGGCATTCGCGGCAGTGGGGAACTCGAGCGTCGCTCGGCCGCGGGAGGCGTCGCATTCCTGATGCACCCGACCAGCCCGGACGAACTGCTCGCGGTTGCCGATGCGGGCGAAATCATGCCTCCCAAGAGCACCTGGTTCGAACCCAAGCTCCGCAGCGGCCTGTTCGTCCACGAGTTCGAGCGGATCCCCGAAGCGGCCCTCGCCTGAGCCGACCGCGTCCCCGAAGGACCATGCCATGAACGCCACCACCTCCACCGACCCCGCCGCCGCCGCCGCATCCCCGGAGACGCCGGTGCTGCGGGTCCTGATCGCCGACAAGTTCGAGGCCTCGGGTGTCGCCACGCTCGAAGCCGGTGGATTCGCCGTCGAAGTCGATCCGGACCTCGGTCCGGACACGCTGCCAGAAGCGATCTCTCGCGTTCGCCCGCAGGTGCTCGTGGTCCGTTCGACCAAGGTCCGGGCCGACGCGATCGAGGCCTCCGACGGCCTCGAACTCATCGTGCGGGCCGGCGCGGGCTACGACAACATCGACGTGGCCGCCGCAAGCCGCCGTGGGATTCTCGTGTCGAACTGCCCCGGCAAGAACGCCGTTGCGGTGGCGGAGTTGGCGTGGAGCCTGATCCTCGCCTGCGACCGCCGGGTCCCCGACCAGACCGCGGATCTCCGGGCCGGCGTGTGGAACAAGAAGGAGTATCAGAAGGCCCAGGGCCTCAAGGGTCGAACCGTGGGCATCGTCGGATTCGGCCAGATCGGGCGCGAGGTCGCCAATCGGGCGAAGGCCTTCGGGATGCCGGTGCTCGCGTGGAGTCGCTCGCTGACCGAGGAGGCCGCGGCCGAGGCGGGCGTGGGCTGGTGCGAAAGCCTGCTGAACCTCGCCAAGCTGTCGGACGTGGTCTCGGTCCATGTGGCGGCGACTCCCGACACCGAGGGCCTGATCGGCGAGAAGTTCTTCAGCCAGTTCCGACCGGGGGGCATCTTCGTCAACACCAGTCGCGGTTCGGTCGTCGACGAGCAGGCTCTCGCCACAGCGGTTCGCGACAAGTCGATCCGTGCCGGTCTCGACGTCTTCGCCAAGGAGCCCGGCGGCGGTACGGGTCAGTTCGAGGATCCGCTGATCACCCTGCCGGGCGTCTACGGGACCCACCACGTCGGGGCCAGCACCGACCAGGCCCAGCGGGCGATCGCGGCCGAGACCGTGCGGGTCATCGAGGTCTTCGATCGCAGCGGCCATGCACCCAACTGCATCAACCGGGCCGCGGCCACGCCGGCGACGGAACTGTTGTCGGTACGGCACCTGAATCGACCGGGCGTGCTCGCCCACGTCTTCTACACCATCGGTCAGGCCGGCATCAACGTCGAGGAGATGGAGAACGTGATCTACGAGGGTGCCGAGGCCGCGTGCGCCCGCATCCAACTCGACGCCCCGCTGACGGCGGAGCATCTCGACGCCATTCGCACCAATCCGAACGTCCTTGCGGTGACGAGCGCGACGCTCGCCCGCGGCAAGAGCGGAGACGCCCGATGACCACCCTCTCGACCGACATGTCCTCCGACGACGCCGTGTCCGCCGGCCGCACCTTCAACTTCTCCGCGGGGCCGGCGTGCCTGCCCGAGCCGGTGGTTCGACAGGCGCAGCAGGATCTCTGGAACGTCCGCGGCAGCGGCATCGGCATCTGCGAGCACAGCCACCGTGGGCCGGTCTTCGACGCGATTCTCGAGGAGGCGGTCGCCGACTGTCGGGCGGTCGGCGGGATCTCCGACGACTACGAGGTGCTCTTCCTGCAGGGTGGAGCGACGCTGCAGTTCGGGATGATCCCGATGAACTTCCTTCCCGAGGACGGAGTCGCCGACTACCCCGACACCGGAGTCTGGACCAGCAAGGCGATCAAGGAGGCGAAGGCGTTCGGCAAGGTCAACGTCGCGTTCGAGGGATCGGCCTGCGGCTACGACCACGTCCCGACCCGTGAAGAGCTTTCGCTCTCCGAGAACGCCGCCTATCTGCACTACTGCTCGAACAACACGATCTTCGGGACCCGCTTCGACGCGCCGCCGGCGACCGATGCCCCGCTGATCTGCGACGCGAGCAGCGAGATGTTCGCGCGTCCGATCGACGTCGCGAAGCACGCGTTGATCTATGCCGGTGCCCAGAAGAACCTCGGCCCCTCCGGCGTGGCGCTCGTGATCGTCCATCGCGAGTTCATGGGGCGCGCCGTGCGAACGCCGATCTCGATGCTCGACTACGCCAAGCACGCCAAGGGCGGATCGCGGCTCAACACGCCGCCGACGTTCGGCATCTACATGATGGGTCTCGTCTTCAAGTGGATCCTCGCCGAGGGCGGACTCGAGGCGATCGAGGCCCGCAACGAATCCAAGGCGAAGGTTCTGTACGACGCCATCGACGGGTCCGGCGGCTTCTATCGCGGCGTCAGCCGACCCGAGTGCCGCTCCCGCATGAACGTCACCTTCCGACTGCCCAGCGAGGATCTCGAGAAGGCGTTCGTCGCAGAGGCGACGGCCGAGGGCATGGACGGACTGAAGGGGCATCGAGATGCCGGTGGCGTCCGGGCCTCCATCTACAACGCCTTCCCGGTCGCGGGCTGCGAGCGACTCGCGTCGTTCATGGGCGGGTTCGCGTCGAAGCACGGCTGACGCGGCGCGTTCGGGCCGTGTTGCCGAGGGGCGCCGTCGGGCATCGGCGAAACCGCGGTTCGAGGCGGAGTCCCGTCGTGGGTAGCATCGCATCGCCGTAGCGTGCGAACTCGCTGGGCCGCCCGCGTCGTGCGGCATCCCGAGCATGCCACGATCGTCCGCAGCAGGAGCATCGACCATGTCCCGCATCACGACCTCCCCCTCGATCTCGTTCGGAAGCCTCGGTCTCTCCCTCGTCCTCGTCGCCGGGGTGGCGGCTGTCGCCGCCGGACTCCGCCCGACGGCGTCCGCCGAGGCCGTCGCGTCTCCATCTTCTTCGGTTTCGACTTCGGCTGAGGATCAGGTCCTCGGCGAGCGTCTCGAGCGCGAGATGTGGCAGGCGATGGCGACCTCCGACATGGATCGCGTCGCCGCGCTGATCGCGCCCGGCTTCCAGTCGGTGCATGCCGACGGCGCCCGCGACCGCAGCGAGGAGTTGTCGCTGATCTCCAAGCTCGAACTCGGCCCCTACACCCTGAGCGACTTCACGGTCACCCGGCAGGGGGCGGCGATCGTGGTCTGCTACTTCGTCGAGGTCGCCGAGACGATCGCCTCGCAGCGCATCGAGAGGAAGGCCGCACGTTCGAGCGTGTGGCTGATGACCCGCGACGGCTGGCAGTGGGTGCATCACGCGAACATCGCGCCGATGCAGGTGTCCCCGAAGTCTCCAGCGGCAGATTCGCCTTCGTCGCAGGGTCCCAAGGGTCGCTGAACCACGGATGGAGCATCGTTGACGTCGAGCCCGCGCTTCAATTCGACTCCGCCTCTGGGCTACTGCACCAACGTGCATCCCGGGCCGGGCCTCGACCGTTCGTTGCGGGCGATCCTCGAGACCGCTCCGGAGGTGAGACGTCGACTCGCCGGCGACGCTCCGCTCGCGATCGGGCTGTGGCTCTCCTCCGAAGCCGCGGCGAGCCTCGAACCCGAAGGCCTGGCCGAGGGGATTCGCGATCGTCTCGCCGAGCGAGGTCTCCTGGTCGCGGGGCTGAACGGCTTTCCGTTCGGCGACTTCCACGGCCGCATCGTCAAGCATGCCGTGTACGAGCCCCACTGGGCGGACCCGCAGCGAGTGGAGTTCACTCGCCGACTCGCGAACCTGCTGCCGCGACTGGTGCCCGCGGGCACGTCGTCCGCGGGCGTGACCACGCTTCCCATCGGATGGCGCACCACGTTCGCGGATGAAGCGGCGATGCAGGAGGCCCGCAAGGGTCTGGCCTCCCTGGTTCCGGCGCTTCGGGAGATCCACGACCGCACCGGCGTCCTGATCCACATCGACGTCGAGCCGGAGCCGGGATGCCGACTCGAGCGGGCCGACGAGACCGCTTCGTTCCTCGCGGAGGCGATCGACGAGGCCGGTGGAGAGGCGGCGCGGCCGCACCTTCGCGCCTGTCACGACGTCTGCCACGCCTCGGTGCTGTTCGAGGAGCAGGCGGAGTCGATCGACGCCTATCGCGACGCCGGCGTCCTGATCGGCAGGGTGCAGATCTCCAACGCCGTCGCCTTCGACGGCGTCGGAGGCGACTTTCGTTCGCTGCGACCCTTCGAGGAGCCTCGCTGGCTGCATCAGACCGCGGTGCTCTCCGGCGATGGAACCGTCCGCTTCTTCGAGGACCTGCCAGCCGCACTCGAGTCCGCGCCGGAGGGCCTCTGGCGAATCCACTTCCACGTGCCGGTATTCGCCGAGCGACTCGGCGGCGTCGGCACCACCCGCGACGACATCGCCGCCTGTCTCGATGCGATCGGGCCCGAGGACGGCTGCGACTTCCTCGAGGTCGAGACCTACGCGTGGTCGGCGCTCCCCGCAGCCATGCGACCGGGGTCCCTCGAAGAGGGCATCGCGGACGAACTCCGATTCGTACGGGGTGTGCTCGACGCGGTCGCCGAGTAGACCGTCGTTTCGAACGCGGCACCGGGTCGGGTCATGGCCCGATCCTGTCCGGACTCGAGTTCCATCGCCTCGGAAGGGGCGCTGGTTCCATCGGGAAGGCCTCCGACGCCCGCTACCCTGCGCTCGATGGCCGGATCATCCCGAGCACGCGCCTGGCTTGAACTCGTTCGGCCGCCGAACCTGCCCACGATCGCGAGCAACGCGGTGCTGGGGGCATGGCTCGGGACGATGGCGCAGGGGCGTGTGCCGAACCTCCCCGGAGCGTCGTGGGCTTCGGATGCCTCCGATCCTCGTCTCGAGGTCGCAGACCTCGGGCTGTTCGCGAGGGTCGTCGTTGGGATCTGCGGCCTCTACGTGTTCGGGTTGATTCTGAACGACGTGTTCGATCTCGCCGTCGATCGCCGGGAGCGTCCCGACCGCCCCCTTCCGTCGGGACGAATCCGCGTCGGATCCGCGGTGCTCGTCGCCGTCCTGGTCTGGATGGGCAGTCTGTGGCTCTTGGGGGGAAGCGGGTCGGGGCCCGCGTTCATCGATCCGGCGGTGCTGACGTTGACGGCGACGCTGACGGCCTTGATCGTCGCCTACGACCTCCTGCACACGCGGGTGTCGTGGGCGGTGGGGCTTCCAGCGCTCTGCCGAGGTCTTGCCATCGTGCTGGCCGCGGCGGCCACGATGCCGAACGCGGAGTCGGGGCCCACGGCGGCGTGGATTCCAAGGGAAGGGCTCGACTTGGCGGTGGTGCTGGTCCCGGCCGGCGTGGTCGCGGTGTTCGTGTTCGCGGTCAGCGTCGTGGCCCGAGGGGAGGTCGCCGCCGTTCGCCGGGCCTGTCCCGCATGCGGACAGGAACTTCTCGAGGACGCGGCCCGCTGCCCGGAGTGCGGGCGGGCGGTGTCGATGCCGGCAAGTCGCATCCGGACCGCGTCCGAACTCGGACGCGGGCCATGGTGGGTCGTCGCCAGTGGGGTGCCCTGCCTGTTGCCGGCACTTGGGTTCGGCGCGTTGCTGCCGACGCTCGGCCTTGGAGTGTCCGTCGAAGAGCAGGGTCTGCGCGATGCGGCGACGGTTGCGGCCTTCGGGGGTTGGGTGTTCGTCGTCGCGAAGTGGTCCGGTCGAACGCCTGTTCCCCGCCTGGTGGGCCGTTGGCTCGGGAGCCTCTGCCTGATCGACGCGGTGATGCTGGCGCCGCTCGGGCCGCTTCCCTTGGCGATCTGCGTGCTGCTCTACGGGGCCGGTTGGATGCTCGCGAGACGCTTCGCCGGAAGTTGAGCCACGCGTGCCGGACGCCGCGACTGTGGTCACAATGGCGGCATGCCCGCCACGCCGCAGCCGGTTGCGCTTCTCGATCTCGTCGGTCTCAGCCGCGGTCTCCTGGGCGAGCGGACGCCTCGCCTCTCGGCCTTCGCAGCCCGGCATGGAGCGCCGCGCGAGATCCGTCCCCCGCTGCCGGCGGTGACCTGCACGGTGCAGTCCTCGATGGTGACGGGTCTCGGTCCGGCAGACCACGGCGCCGTCGCCAACGGTTGGTTCGACCGGACCCTCGGCGAAGTGCAGATGTGGCGACAGTCCAATCGTCTCGTGGCGGGCGAGAAGGTCTGGGAGACCGCCCGCCGCATCGACCCGTCGATCACCTGTGCGAACGTCTGCTTCTGGTACGCGATGGGCGGCACGCAGGAGATCTCGTTGACGCCGCGGCCGATCTACGCCGCCGACGGGCGCAAGATTCCCGACTGCTGGACGAAGCCCGCGGATCTTCGCGATCGACTGCAGGACTCGCTGGGTCGCTTTCCGCTGTTCGACTTCTGGGGGCCGCGAGCCGGGATCGCCTCGACGCGATGGATCGCCGAGGCGACGAAGACGATCTGGCGGGAGCATCGACCGACGATCTCGCTGGTCTATCTGCCGCATCTGGACTACGACCTGCAGCGGTTCGGGCCGGACGACTCTCGCATCGATGGGACGCTTGCGGAGATCGACGAGGTCGCCGGCGACTTGATCTCGTATCTCGAGGAGGAGGGCGTTCGTCCGATCGTCGTCTCGGAGTACGGGATCGTTCCGGTCTCACGGCCGGTCGCGATCAACCGCGAACTGCGTCGAGGTGGATGGCTGCAGGTTCGTGAAGAGCAGGGGCGTGAGGTCTTGGACCCCTTCGCAAGCGAGGCCTTTGCGGTCGTCGACCACCAGATCGCGCACGTCTATCTCGATCCGAGCGGCCGGGCGGACGCCGACGAGTTGGCGGCCCGGATCCAATCGCTCGACGGCGTCGAGCAGGTTCTTGCCGGCGAAAGTCTTCGCGAGTCGGGGTTGGCACACGCTCGAAGTGGCGATCTTGTGGCGATCGCCGAGTCGGACCGGTGGTTCGAGTGGGGACACTGGCTCGACGACGCCCGGGCGCCCGACTACGCCCGCTGTGTCGAGATCTTCCGCAAGACCGGATTCGATCCCTGCGAACTCTTCATCGATCCGGCGATTCGGCATCCACGGGCGGTCGTCGCCTCCAAGCTCCTTCGCAAGGCCCTCGGTCAGCGCATGGTGATGGACGTCGTACCGCTTGACGGTTCGATGGTGGGCGGTTCGCACGGGCGGAACGATCTGCCGTCCGAGCATCGGCCGCTGGCCTTCGGCCCGCTCCCGAGCGGGGTGCCGGACTCGATCAGGGCCACGGAGATACGGTCGCTGTTGCTGCGGGCGATCTTCGGCGATTCGTTCGAGGCGCCGCCGGTCGGTTGATCGCAACTCCGCAATCCCGACCCCGATCGTTGAACCAGAGGTGCTGGCGGGAGAGAATCCGCCCGGTCGGACGCCACCTCGCATGCTTCGAATCGGAACCGTACAACTCGAGACTCCGCTGCTGCTGGCCCCTATGGCGGGCCATTGCGATCTCGCGTTCCGAATCCTGTGTCGGGAACTGGGTGGGGTCGGCCTGGCCTGCACCGATCTGCTCAACGCCCATTCGCTCCTGCGAGGATCCCCCACCGCCCTCGAACTGGCGGCGACCAACGGCCTCGATCAGCCCTTGGCGATGCAGCTCTACGGCAATGGGGACGACCCGCTGCCGGAGGCCGCCTGCTGGGCGATCGATCACGGCGCCCGCCTGATCGACATCAACATGGGCTGTCCCGTCGACAAGGTGGCCAAGAAGAACGGCGGTTCGCTGCTGCTCCGCGACCCCTGCTCGACCGTCCGGTTGGTCGAGCGAATCGTCGATGCGGTCGAGCGGCACTCGAGAGGCAGAGTCCCGGTGACCGCCAAACTCCGTCTGGGATGGGACGAATCCTGCATCGTTGCGCCGGGCCTGGCCCGGGACCTCGAGCGTGCCGGGGTCGCGGCGGTCACGGTCCACGCTCGGACCACAGAACAGCGATTCAAGGGCGTCGCCCGATGGGACCGGATTGGGGAGGTCGTGGCGGCCGTCGATTCGATCCCCGTCATCGGAAATGGCGATGTCACCGAAGCCGATCACGTCCCGGAACTCATGCGGGTCAGCGGATGCCGGGGTGTGATGATCGGGCGGGGGGCGTTGCGGACCCCCTGGATCTTTCGGCAGGCCCACGAACGCCTGATGGGCCGTGAGGTCACGCCGCTTTCGCTGCTCGACAAGATCGAGGTGGCGGGGCGTCACGTGGAACTGGCTGCCGCGTATCTCGGGCCGATTCGGGCCCTCAGGTGCATTCGTCAGCGAATATCCTGGTACGGGAAGACCATGGGGCATGTGAAGCCACTGAAGGAGGCGATTCGGACGGCGTCGGATTTGGACGCGGTCCGGACTGCTATTTACCAATGGTCCAGGCCTGAGTTTTCATCGATCGTCGAGATGCCCCATCCCAGATCGGGCCGAAATCTGGGAATGCTGGAGGTTCTGGGGAATACGAGTTGATCGATCGGTCGGGGGGAGATCACCCGATCTCGGCGGGTGTTTGCCGCAGAATCCGCACAATCGACTTGTCGGGTGAGTGAGCGGTGGTACATTCCGTTCGGAGAAAGGCGGAGACTCAGCTCCGCTGCCTACATCTAGACCTCTGGCTCGATCGGTTTTGGGAGACCGCGAGCTCAGTGGAGGAGGAAAAGGGAAATGGTTGCCAACTCGACCCGCTTCTCGTGCGCTGCCCTGCTGATTGCAGGCGTCGCCTCTTCGGCGGCGAACGCCGACACGACGGTGCTCCCCGACGTTCAGATCAATCTTTACGTCGATGGGGATCTCTATCAGTACGACCCGAGCACCCAGCAGGCTTGGGGCAATCCCAACGGCACCTTCGGGTTCTTCGGTTCGGCCTCCGCGAACGTCGCCGATTCCGGTCACCAGATGTCCTGGGACATGCTGGTCAATCCGGACCCGTTCATCATTGCGAACATCGTCTACACGAACATCAGCAGCAGCACGCAGAACGTGACGCTCGAGTTCGTGCTGCCGATCGGCATGTCGATGTCGAGTTCCCTGATCGGTGGCTCGGTCAGCGGTTCGCTGACGGACGTCAACGGTGATGGTGCGAACTTCTCGGCGATCGACGGCGGCAGCGCCTACCAGGCTCGGGCGGATGGATCGACGGCCGCTGGGATGCTGACTGGTGCCAATGTCAACGCTGGTCCCTTCGGCAGTTCGCTGATCGGCCCCGAGAGCTTCGGCACCCCGATCCCGAGCCTGCCGTACGGCGCGATCAACTTCGACATGGCGATTCGCTACGAGTTCAGCCTGACCGCTGGCGACTCCGTGTCGCTCGCCGGTTCCTTCGTCGCGGTGCCGGCACCCGGCGCGGTGGCTCTGCTCGGCATCGCCGGACTGGTTGGCCGACGCCGTCGCCGCTGAGTACGTCCCAACTGACACATATCGCTGACCGATCGGTCACCTCCCAGCTCCGGGCACCGACCGGCCAGCATCAGGCAACCAACGACCCGACCCGCATCCCGCGGGTCGGGTTGTGCTTTTGCCGCCTTTGCCGCCATCGCTCGAAGCGGGGTGTGGCTTCGGTGGAGGGAAGAAGGCAGGCCGCGGGTGAGCCTGGCATGACGCGGAGCACCGGTTCCGCTTGCACTCCGAAGGGCGTCCCTTGGATCAGAGCGGCGCCTCGAGGCGGGAATCTGATGCCTTTCCCAGGCCAACCCTGATTCGATCAGCGGTTCGATCAGCCGGACTCGTGGGAGATGGCGCCTTCGCCGGCCAAGTCATCGGTCATCGGCCATCGGTCATCGGGCGGAGTCACGATCGCGTGGGGTTCGGGTGGGAATATTGAGCAATTTGCGACGTCATTGGGGTTCCTCCAACTGGGATTCGGGACCAGTCCCGGGATGTGGATCGGCAGGAAGCGCTTTCCTGCCTCGGGGTCCAATGCCTCATGGAGACTCCTGAGGGGCCCTCCGGCCGTGTCGCCACGGACAAATCCCCCAACCGTTAGGAACCGACCTCAACATTCCACGAAGTTTGCTTCCCACGCTTGGCGCGGTCCGGTCAGGAGGTACTCTTCACGTGGAAAAGGGCGGTTCCGCTGTGCGGGGCCGATTCGTTGTCACACCTCGACAGGTGCGACCACAGGATTGAGGAGGGAATCATGAGAGTTGATCGATCTTGTTTCATGGCCGGTGTGGGTGCCTTGGCGCTCGTTGCCGGCTCCGCCTTCGCAGGTGGATCCGGCGCCCCCGAGGTCAGCCTGACCATCAACGGTGACTTGGAACTGCTGTCCGGCACCGCGACCAGCAAGGCTGGGGTGTACAACTACGGCGGTTCGTTCACCGATTCGCTTGGCGAGTGGCAGAGTGCGTTTGAT
>JAFMML010000114.1 GCA_017859745.1 Planctomycetota bacterium | reverse complement strand
CAGCTTCCCAAGCTGAATGTCGACGGTTCGAGCCCGTTCACCCGCTTGCTCGCGATGTCCGAAACGGCCCCTCCGAAGGCGAGAGTCCGGGGGGCCCTTCGCACTGCGGGCGACGTGCGCCGCCTGCGGCGTCGAACCGCGGCGGCCTCGCCGCCACAGGCACTCTGCGGGCTCCTCGCTCCATTAAGAGTTCGAGTCCCACTTCCAGTTCGCTTGCTTCAGGACCGCTGAAGACTTCGCCTTCGCGGCGCGGGTGGCGCGGCCATCGCACGCTCGAACCGGCTCGTCGCGCTGGTCTTCGAGCTGGGCTGCAAGTTGGACTGCGAGCGTCTCGAGGCGATCGCTCACGATTCGAAGCCACCGCAGGATCGGCCGGTTCACCGGCGCTCGCTCGGGCGAACGACCCAGCATGCGGCCGGAGGCGATCGAGCGGCAGCTGCGCTTGCCGAGGCCGGCGCCGCGCACGTCGACCGGGGCGAGCAGTCGACCGCCACCTCGAACCCGAGCGCGAGCTCGAGGCGGCGGGGTCGGCAAGACGAATCCGATCGACCCGCGGGTGCGTCTCCGCGAACCTAGGGAGATCTCGCACGCCCGCCGCAGCGTTCGTCCGACCTCGCAGCGTCCGGCGGAACGCCGCTCGTGCCCGCCGGTGATGTACCCTACCGCCCGCGCCCATGCCGACCTTCCAACTCATCTCGACGCCCCGATGGATCTGGCTCGCGACGCTGGTGCTCTGTGTGGTGGCGGGGATCCTCTACGGCGTCTTCGGCGAGATCACCAGAACGGTGTCGGGCGTCGGAGTCACACGTGAAGGCCTCGACGTTCTGACGATCGCCGCGAGCCGTGCGGGGTCCGTGGCATCGGTGCATGTGAAGCCGGGTGATGAACTGGCACCCGGCGATCTGGTGGCGATGCTCCGAACCAACGACATCGACGCCGAACTCGCGCGGATGAAGGATCGGGTCACGCTCCTGGCCGCGGAGTCGGCGGATCTCGAGACGATCGAGGACACGACCATCCAGGACGCCGAAGTCGCCCGCGACGCGACGTTGCGGGAGTCGCAGGAGATCGTTTCCGCCGCGAAGGATCTTCTCGATCGCCGAAACCAGTTCCTCGCCCAGCAGGAGGAACTGCTCGAGGAAGGACTCGTGGCCGGTGAGACGGTCCTTCGCTCGCGGGCGCAGATCGCGGATCTTCGGAACATGATGGACGCCGCCACGTCCGCCCAGGCCGAGGCCCGTCTCCGAGTCACCCGTCTGAAGTCGGAGGTCGCTGCGGATCGTGCCGCGCGAAGAGAGCAGATCGCCCTGGTGAACGCCGAATTGACGGTGCTCGAGCGTCGCCGGGAGAACGAGTACGCCATTCGGAGCGACGTCGCCGGTCAGGTGGACGACATGCCGATCGAGGTCGGAGACTACGTCGAGGCGGGAGACCGGATCTTCAAGCTGCTTCCACCCTCGAACAGCCAGGCGCCGCTGAAGGTCGTGGCGTTCCTTCCGCAGGAGACCGGAAAGGTCGCGCGTCCGGGCGATCGCGTCCAGATGGCGCCGGGCTTCGCTGATCCAAGCCGGTACGGATACATGGAGGGTCGACTCACGACCATCAGCGAGCTCGCCGTGGCCCCGAAGGAACTGACGGAACTGATCGCGAACCCCCTGCTGGTCTCGCGAGTCCTCGAGCAGCAGTCGCTCATGGCCGAGATCACCCTCGATCTCGATCCCGCCACCCCAAGCGGTTTCAAGTGGAGCAGCATCGAAGGTTGGCCTGGAGAGATCGGCCCGGGCGTCATCCTGAATCTCGAGATCGTCTACCAGATCGACCGACCGATCGATCTGTTCCTGCCCTGGATCAGATCGATCCTCGGGCGATGACGACCTCGCATGAGGACCCGCACTCCCACCATCCTTCAGATGCAGCCCGTCGACGGCGGCGTCGTCGCGGTGGCCATCATGCTGGCGCATCACGGTCGCCGGGAACCGCTGCACGAGCTCCGGAAGGCGGCGGGCCTCACATCCTCGGGTGTCGGCGTCGAGGGACTGGTCGCCTGCGGCGAAGCGTTCGGTCTCGATGCCGAGATCGGCACCGCCGCGTGCAGTGAACTCGGAACCACGCCGGAGCCGGTGATCATCGGTTGGGGCCGAGACGACGTGGTCGTCCTCGAAGGCCGCGATGGACGCGGTTGGTGGATCAACGATCCGGCCAAGGGCCCCCGGGTCGTCACGGATGAAGTCTTCCAGCGTTCGTTCAACGGCACCGTCATCCGGTTCCACCGCCGCCCCGACTTCCAGCGCGGCGGTTCCGGGCCGAGCCTGCTCCGAAGTCTTCGTCGGGTCCTCCGTGGATGCGGCGGCGCGGTCCTCGCGGCGATCATCGCATCGATCACCTTCGTCCCGGTCCAACTCGCCGGGGCCGGACTCATCACGTTCCTCGTCGATGTCGTGCTCGTCGATCGCCGCACGGACAGGATCCCTCCCTTCCTGCTGGCCGCGGCCGTCATCTACGCGGTCCGCTCGATGCTCATGTTCATCCAGATGCAGGCGAACAATCGCCTCGGGACCGCAGCTTCCGTGCAACTCCAGAGTGGACTCGTCAGACATGCGGTCCACCTGCCCGAACCGGAGCGAAGCCTGCGGACCGCCGCGGACATCCAGCAACGACTGACGACCGCCCGAATGCTGGCGACCACCAATCTCAGGACGCTCACGCTCCTGCCGGCGAACCTCGTCACCATCATGGTCTTCGGCGGCGCCGTCATCCTCATCTCCCGCTGGGTGGCGCTCGCCATGGCGATCTCGATCCTGATCGGCTTCGTTCTGGCGAAGCTGGTGGCGAGCCGCGTGTACGCGTTGAACGTGCAGACTCAAGTCGTCCTGGGGCAGCAGCGGACGACCCTCTACACCGGACTTGGGATCCGCGACTGGCTGCTTGAGGCCGGCGGGCTGCGCCCGCTGCTCGACCTGTGGCTCGGCCACCTGGCTCATTCGAGGAATCTCTCTCAACGAAGCGGCGGAATCCAGTTGCACGCGCAGGTGAGCCGCGGCCTGGTCACCCAACTGGTGACTCAGGTCGGCACGCTGGTGGTTGGTGGGCTCGGCGTGATCGATGGGAGCATCACTCTGGGTGAACTCGCGGCCCTGCAGTTCCTGGCCGGCACTCTTCAGGCTTCGGTCACCGCCGTGCTCACCGCGGCGCAGTCGCTTCCGGTGCTGCGGACGTCGCTCGCACGCGTCGACGACATCCTCGACGTTCCGATCGAGGAATCACAGGAAGCCGTGCCCCACCCTGCATCCGTGACCGGCGAGCCGATCGATCTTCGCGGGATTCCCGCCGGCGAGGGCCGGGTTCTGACCGGGGACCTCGCCTCGGGCGGACTGGGGGTCGTGCGGGGACTCGATGAACCCGAAGCCGATCGACTCGCCGCGGAGATCGTCGCGGAGCAACGTCGACGAGGTCGTGCGGTCCGGGTGCTCGCGGGCAAGGTCCACCTTCATCCGGGAAGCCTCGCCGAGAACGTCGCCGGATTCGATCCTCGGGTCTCGGCGTCGAAGGTCACCGACGCCCTCCTCTCCGCGGGGCTTGGCCCCCTCCTCAAGCGGCAGACCACGGGCGTGACCGCGCCGGTCCGTGAGGATCGACCGATCGGCGATCCGGATGAGGACGCTCGTCTCGAAGTCGCCACGGTGCTGCTCGATCCACCGACCCTCGTGGTCGCTCGACGCGGTCTCGGCGCGCTTCCCACCGACGAGGCGAACGCGCTGCTCGATCGGCTCCGCGGCACGGGGGCTGCCGTGCTCGTGCTGGACCCCCGCGTCGAGGTCGGGAACCACGCCACCGAGATTGCCGTGCGTCCGCGGGGCGAGGTGCCCTCGTGACTCGACGCCCTCACCGCGAGTCGACGGGACCGGACGCGCCGGCTCGGCGTTCCGCACGACTCCTGCCGTCGGTCTTCTCCTGGAGAGGAGGCGTCGAATCGCCGACGACCGCGCCGTCGTCGCCCGCCTACGGAGCGCTGCTCACCGCGTTCCTGCATCTTCAACGGCCGATCGCCCCGCTTTCCGAGGTGGCGAACGCCCGATCCCTTCCGGAAGCACTGGAGGGCATCGGCAGCGACAGCGGCGTCCTCGTCCGCGAGGTCGATCTCGCGCCGGGATGGTGGCGCACCTGCGGCGAACCGCTTCTCGTCGAGCACCGCACGCTGGGGCCGTGCTTCGTCTTCCATCGTCGCGGACGATGGCATGCTCGGCGAACCCTCGACCAGGGCGAGACCGAGTCGATCCGAGTCGATTCCAGCTTCGCGGCCGAGTGCGGCGAGATCGCCCATGAATGCCTGCGAATGCCGCCGTCCGGCCCGATTCGAGTCCGTGATCTGGTGGCCGCGGCCATGGCGGAACGATGGAACGATCTCGGACTTCGAGTGCTTGCCGCCTGCCTCGCCGCCGCGATCGGCGTGGTCATTCCGCTGATGACGGCGCTCGTCATCGATTCGATCATTCCCAACGGAGATCTGCGAGGGCTCGTCGGGGTGGCGGCCGCATTGATATTGGCCATCTCCGCCAACTCGCTCCTGCTGCTCGTCGCGGGGCAGGCGACGCTGCGGCTCGACAACAGCCTCGCCTATCGCATCGAGTCGATCGTCCTCGCACGCGAACTCGGACGGTCCCACTCGGCGAGCCCATTGTCGGCCGGTGAGATCGTGCAGCG
>JAFMML010000113.1 GCA_017859745.1 Planctomycetota bacterium | reverse complement strand
GTCGCCCTCGCAGGAGACCACCATGCGGTGGATCAGGTTGAACAGCTCCCGCACATTGCCCGGCCACCGGTAGGCGATCAGGCGCATCAGCGCCGGCTGCGTGATCTCCGGTCGCTCGCGCCCCGCATCCGCGGCGTACCGGCCGATCGCATGGGAGACCAGCAGCGGGATGTCCTCGCGACGATCCCGAAGCGGCGGCACGTGGATCTCCACACCGCGGATCCGGAAGTAGAGGTCCTCTCGGAATCCGCCTTCGGTGGACATCGTCTTCAGGTCGCGGTTGGTCGCGCTGACCAGACGGAGGTCGACGGTCCGAACCTCGTTCGAGCCCAGTCGGATGATCTCGCCGGTCTCCAGCACCCTCAGCAGCTTGGGCTGCATCGCCAGCGGCATGTCCCCGATCTCGTCGAGGAAGACGGTTCCGCGGTCCGCGTACTCGAAGACTCCCTCACGATCCCGATCGGCGCCCGTGAACGCGCCCCGCACGTGTCCGAACAGCTGGTCCTCGAGCAGCGACTCGCTCTGCCCGGCGGCGTTGAAGGTGACGAACCGACGCTCCGCGCGCTTGGACAGGCGGTGGATCGCCGCCGCAACCAGCTCCTTGCCGGTCCCGCTCTCTCCGGTGACCAGCACCGGGATCGAGCTTGGGGCCACGCGACGGATCGCCGAGACCACCTCGCGAATCGCCGGCGAACTCCCGATGATCCCCTCGAAGCCGTACGCCGCGTCGACATCGTCCTGAAGTCTCCGATTGCGGCTTCGCAGGAACACCGTCTCCGCCGCCCGACCGACGAGATTTCGGAACACGACCAGGTCGAGCGGCTTCTCGATGAAGTCGTAGGCCCCGCCTTGCAGTGCCGCCTTGGCCGTCGGCACGTCGCCGTGGGCGGTGACCATGATCGTCTCGGCCTCGGGCTGCAGCGTTCGGGCGAGTTCGAGCACCCGCAGGCCCGCCTCCTCGTCCTCCATCACCAGGTCGGTGACGACGACGTCGAAACCGCCGTGCCGCAGCTCCTCCTCGGCGGCCGCGAGGCCGCCGACGATCGTGCAGACGTGGCCGGGCTTGCGCAGCGCATCCGCCATCGCCTCGGCGTGATCGAGCTCGTCGTCGACGATCAGCACCTGGGCCCGGGGCGGGTCGTCTCCACCGGACTGGCCCGCCGTGCCGGAGGGTGTCTGCAGGTCGTTCATGCGACGCCATGGTACGAGCCGCGGGCGGTCGTGCGGACCCAGTCGCTTCTGTCCCGGCGCCGCCGATCCGACCGATACACTTTCCTCGTGAACGCTCCCGCCACCGAGATCGCCGCCGCCGCCACCTCGCAGGGCGGGCGCGCCGGCCTCGGTCCCCTCGAGCGTCGCGGTCGCCTCCACTTCGTGGGCGTCGCCGGATCGGGCATGAGCGGCCTCGCCGCGATGCTCGCCTCGAGCGGGAGGGTCGCCACCGGCGAGGACGCGTCCTTCGACCTCTCCGGCTCGTCGGGCTCCGGCCCCGCCAGTTCGGATCGAGCACGACTCGAACATCTGGGCGTCTCGGTTCCGCCCGCGGCCGAGTCCGCCTCCGCGATCGCCGCCGATCCGCCCGCAGCGGTCATCGCCTCCGCGGCGGTGTCGCCCGAACACCCCTCCCTGAAGGCCGCCCGGGCCGCCGGGGTGCCGATCCTCTCCTACGCGCAGGCCCTCGGCGAACTGCAGCGCGACCGCACGAGCATCTGCATCGCCGGCACCCACGGGAAGAGCACCACCACGAGTCTGCTCGGCCACCTCCTCGTCGAGGCGGGACTCGATCCAAGCGTCATCGTCGGCGCCCGCTGTCGCAGCTTCGGCGCCGCCGACACCGCACGCGGCCTCGGCAACGCCCGGGTCGGCGCCGATCGGGTGCCCCATGGCCCGCTTGCCGGGCGACCCGGGCTGCTGGTCTCGGAGTCCTGCGAGTACCGGCGATCCTTCCTGAACCACCATCCGGCCATCGCGCTGGTCAACAACGTCGAGGAGGACCACCTCGACGCCTACGCCGATCTGGACGAGATCGTGGAGGCGTTCGCGGCGTTCGCGCAGCGCCTGCCCGAGGACGGATGCCTGCTGATCCACAACGAGCTCGCGCACCGCGAACGCGTGACGCGCGGTCTCGCGACGAAGGTCGAGACCTTCGGAGATGGCCCCGACGCGGACTGGCGCGTCTCCACTCGCGACGACGGGTGGGTGCTTCTCGACGGGACGGAGGATCGTCGGCTTCGGTGGCGATCGCCGATGGCCGGGAAGCACTCGGCCCACAACGCCGCCGCCGCCGCGATTCTCGCGCTGCGTCTGGGCATGCCGGAAGATCGAGTCGTCGCGGGCCTGGAGAACTTTCCCGGAGTCGAGCGGCGCATGGAGACGCTCGGCCGTCGTCGCGTGGCGGACGGAGAAGTCCTCGTCGTCGACGACTACGGACATCACCCCACCGAGTGCCGGGCGACCCTCGAGGCGCTGCGGCGACATCACCGGCCGCGTCGCCTGCTGTGCATCTTCCAGCCGCACCAGCACAGTCGAACCCGATTCCTGCTCGATCGCTTCGCGGAGAGCTTCGATGCGGCGGATCTCGTCCTGGTCCCGGAGATCCACTTCGTCCGCGACTCCGAGGAGGAGCGACGGCGCGTCTCCAGCGCCGACCTCGTCTCGCGTCTGCAGACTCGCGGCGTCGCCTCGCGACATCTCTCGACCTCGGCCGAGATCGTCGCCTGCCTCGAGGCGACCGCGGCGCCGGGCGACCTCGTGGTGACGATGGGCGCCGGCCCCGTCGATCGCATCGCGCGGGCGTGGCTGGCCGCCGGGGAGGCGACGTGACCTCGATGGCGATCGGATCGAGTCGCCTGTTCTCGGATCTCGACGTCGACGTCGAGGCGGACGCCCCGCTCGGGCCTCGAACCTGGTTCGGCGTCGGCGGACGCGCCGATGCGCTGGTCCGACCCCGAAGCGAGGAGGCGTTGTCGACGCTGGTCGAGCGATGCCATCGGGACGGTGTTGCGCTGCGGGTGCTCGGCGAAGGCGCCAACCTGCTCGTCGCCGACGAGGGGGTCTCCGGCGTCGTGGTCCGCCTCGATGCGGACTGCTTTCGAGAGCGACGCCTGAACGTTCGTGGTGCGGTGGAGGGCGTGCGCCTGATGGCCGGCGCCGACCTTGCCCGCTGCGTGCTCGAAACGACGCGAAGCGGATTCGCCGGACTCGGCGGCCTTGCGGGCATCCCCGCCTCGATCGGCGGTGCGGTGCGCATGAACGCGGGCGGGGCGTTCGGCTCGATCGGCGATCGCCTGCATGCGGTGGGATGCCTCGACCGGCGAGGCGAACTCGTCGTCGCACCGGCGTCGAGCCTGAACCTCGGATATCGCCGGTGCGAGCTGCCCGGCGAGATCGTGCTGTGGGCGAGCTTCACCCTCGACGAGGGCGACCCGGTCCGCCTTCGCTCGGAGGTCGCGGAGGTCTTCGCCTACAAGCGATCCACCCAACCTCTCGCCGAGCACTCCGCCGGGTGCATGTTCCGAAATCCGCGCGAGGAGATCGTGCCCCCGGAGGTCCGGAAGGCCTTTGGGGGTTCGGTCTCCGCAGGCGGCCTGGTGGATCGCGCGGGGCTGAAGGGACTCGCCCATGGCGGCGCCTCCATCAGCACCAGGCACGCGAACTTCGTGGTCGTGAAGGCCGGCGCGACCGCGGGCGACATCCTCGCCCTCTCGGAAGTCGTGGCCGATCGCGTGGAGGATCGCTTCGGCGTGCGCCTCGAGCGCGAGGTCGTCGTCTGGAACCGAACACCCCCGGAGGAGTCCCGATGAACCGTCGAAGCGTCGCCGTGCTGATGGGCGGTCCCGATGCCGAACACGACGTGAGCCTCGCGTCGGGCGCACGGGTCGCCGACGCGCTCGAGAGACACGGCGGGTGGTCGGTTGCACGCCACGTCGTCGATCGCCCCGACGCGGCGATGCTGCGCGACCTCGACGCGGACGTGATCTTCCCGGTGCTCCACGGTCCGTTCGGCGAAGGCGGCCCGCTGCAGGAGGCTCTCGAAGCCTCGGGGGTCGCCTACGTGGGCAGTGGCCCCGAGGCGTCGCGACGGGGCATGAACAAGTTGAACGCCAAGCGGATCGCCGACGCCTGTGGCGTGCCGACCCCCGAGGCGATCGATCCCGCCCTCGAGTCGCCGGGACGACTCGAACCTCCCGTGGTGGTGAAGCCCGTCGACGATGGCTCGAGTGTCGGGGTGCGCCTCTGCAGCAGGGCCGCCGAGGTCGATGCGGCCTGCCGCGAACTCGCCGGACGCCGACTGATGGTCGAACGACTCGTCCGCGGCCGGGAGTTGACGGTGGGCGTGGTCTGCGGCGAGGTGCTGCCGATCGTCGAGATCGTGCCGGCGGCGGGGTTCTACGACTACGAGGCGAAGTACCACCGCGACGACACCAGGTACGAGGTCGATCCGGCCCTCGACCCGGACCACGCCGAGGCCTGCCGTCGATACGCCCGGGCGATCTGGGACGCGGTCGGCTGCCGGGATCTCGCCCGAGTGGACTTCATCGTCGACGCCGACGGGCCCTGGTTTCTCGAGGTGAACACCATGCCGGGGATGACCGACCACTCGCTGCTGCCCATGGCGGCGGCGCGGGCCGGCCTGCCGATGCCGGAACTCTGCGCCCTGCTGGTCGAGGCCGCCTTCGCACGCCGCCGGGAGATCGCCGTTCCCGCCACGGTGG
>JAFMML010000112.1 GCA_017859745.1 Planctomycetota bacterium | reverse complement strand
AGGGCGTTCTTCTGTTCGGTCATCGATGGGCTCCGGTCAGGGAAGTCAGGGACGAGGCGGGACGGGCCGCGTCAGGCCGTCCGCAGTCCCATGCGTTGAACGCGCGGGACCCGACAATCGTAGGAGACGGGAACGCTACTCCCCGCCGCCTCGCCGGGTTCGTCTTCCGAGAGATCTCTCGCCCCGGCCGGGAGCACGATCGCCTGTCCTTCGCTGGCGGCGATCGCCGGAACGCGGCTTCGGTCTCGGAACATGGCGCATGGTGCGGCACCACGGCACCGGCGTATCGGGAACTCCCGCAGACCTTGCGATCAGAGCCCGACGCTCGTCGCCGGCAACGGCGATTCCGGCATTGGGCCGGGGTCCCGCGCTGCGGCGATGAAGTTCGCGAGCAGGCGCGGCCCCTCCGGAGTCATGAAGCTCTCGGGATGGAACTGCACGCCCTCGAGCGGTGCATCGCCCGCGTCGCCTTCGCGACGCAGCCCCATCACCAGTCCATCCTCGGTCCATGCGCTCACCCGGAAGGGCGGTCGCACCGAGTGCACCTCGACCAGCAGCGAGTGGTAGCGAGCCGCCGACAGCGGGCTCGGCAGGCCTTCGAGGAACCCGCGGCCATCGTGATGCACCGGGGACGCCATGCCATGGACGGGCCTCGGAGCCCTTCGGACCTCCATGCCGAACGCCGCCGCGATCGCCTGGTGGCCGAGGCACACGCCGAGGATCGGAATCCTCCCGGCGAATCGGCGGATCAGTTCGATCGAGACGCCGGTCTCGGCGGGTCCGCACGGCCCCGGCGACAAGAGCAGCGCCTGCGGCGACAGCGCCTCGGCCTCCCCGGTGGTGATGCGGTCGTTCCGCACGACCCGCATCTCGAGGGTCGGCGCAATCGCGCCGACCGCCTGCACGAGGTTGAAGGTGAACGAGTCGTAGTTGTCGATGACCAGCAGCACCAGGCCATTGTGAGCGATCGCCGCGGGCAGGCAAGGGCCGGACGTCGCCCGTCCGTCGATCGCGTGCGACGCCTCGGCAGGATCAGGCCGCGGTGCCGGCCACTCCGTCGCGGGTCACCAGAAACAGGTTCGTGGTGATCGGATAGGGCAGGCGATCGAACTCCTCCGCAGCGCGACCGGCGAGCTTCTCGACGAGCGCCTTGGGCTCGGCGGAGATGGCCAGGAACCGGTCCCGCGCCGGAAGAGCCACGTAGAAGTCGCCGCCGAGACGCGGCGCAAGGCGTGGATGAAGCTGCGACAGCAGCAGACGGGCCGCGTCGTAGCCGTCCTGCTCCGCCACGATGGCGGCACTGCCGCCCTCCGGCGCGTCCACAACCTGAACCTCGAGTTCGGGCGAATAGCGCGCCAGGTTCTCGCGGCTGATGCGATCGAGGTCGTCCGCGTCGAGACGCCATCGGATCATCTGCTCGGTGGTCACACTGACGGTCATCTCCGGCATGTCGAGGACGAACACGATGACGGTGCCGTTGACGAACGGCACGTGCGCCACCTGCTCGCGGTCGAGCTGCTCGAAGATCGACTCCGGCTGGATGCGGGGCATGATCCTCGGCATCGCCACGGCAAGCGGAACCGGCGTGTTGCTGATCGCGTCGCCCTCGATCAGACGATCGAAGTAGTGCTCGACGATTTCGACTCCGCGCTGCGGATCGCGCTGCACCATGCGGAAGAGATTCTCGAGCGCGATGGGCCGCCCGTCGATTGTGATCGACATGGGTCCCACGAAAGCGACCTCCCGGTCGGGATGGCCACGCTTGACGATGGTGGCGACCTGTTCGGCGAACGCCTCGGGCTGACGCGGCATGCTCGACATCTCGTGACCTCCCCGAACGCGCCTCGGGCGGCGCGCCCGTCTCCTCTCCGATCTCCCGACATCGGTTCGACGACCGAACCGAATCGAGTTTCCCTCTCCTCCGCCCCGCCGGCGCCTCGGCCACGGTGGTGGATCGAGGACGTCGAGGTGTCCGACACGAGCACGAACGTGCGGACCGTTGAACTTCGGTGGATCCTGCGGGCGACTTCGCCCGGGCCGCGATCACCGAGCGAATCCGGCCGGCCGCACCCTCAGAACCGGCGCAGGCGTGTTCGATCGCCACATCCGAAAACGCACGAGGGGGTTTTCGGGTTCCCCGCACCGGTACACTGCGAGGCCTCAGGAGTTCCCGGTCGTGCCCTCGAACCAATCCCCCACCACGGCTGCAGACGGCGACGTCCTCGAACGCCGCTTCGGCCCCCGACGAGACCCGCAGGGAGCTTCCCACGGCGACGCCGAGGAGGGTCGGCTCCTGCTGATCGCGGGTCCGTGCCTGCTCGAGCAGGACGACCTCAACGCCCGCATCGCCGAGACGCTGCTCGAGGCCTGCCGGACGCACGGCCTCGACCTGGTCTTCAAGGGCAGCTTCGACAAGGCCAACCGTTCGTCGATCCGTTCGGCGCGGGGTCCGGGTCTCGAGGAGGGCCTTGCGCGGCTCGCGAGGATCCGGGAACGATTCGACGTCCCCGTCACCACCGACATCCACGCGCCCGAGCAGGCCGCCCCTGCCGCAGCGGTGGTGGACCTGCTGCAGATCCCCGCGTTCCTCTGCCGGCAGACCGACCTGCTCGCGGCCGCCGGGGAGACCCGCGCCGCGGTCAACGTGAAGAAGGGCCAGTTCATGGCTCCCGAGGAGATGCGACAGGCCGTCGGCAAGGTGCGCGAGAGCGGCGGCACTCGAATCATGCTGACCGAGCGCGGGACCTTCTTCGGCTACCACCGGCTCGTCAACGACTTCGCCGGCGTCGGCGATCTGATCGAGATGGGGCGTGCCGAGGGGATCCCGATCTGCTTCGACGTCACCCACTCCACCCAGCTTCCCGGTGCCGTCGGCACCGCCTCTGGAGGACGACCCGAACGAGCGCCGCTGCTGGCTCGGGCGGCCGTCGCCGCCGGAGTCGGGGCGATCTTCCTCGAGTGCCATCCCGAACCGAAGACGGCGCCGAGCGATGCCAGCACGATGCTGCCGCTCGCCGAGGTCGCTCCCCTGCTGCGAACGCTCGCGGCGATCCGTGCCGCGGTGGCGAGCACCTCCGTGCTGGACGGGGGGGCGACGACGGCGCTAAGGTCGTCCGGATCATGAACTGCGATCACTGCGACAAGCCGGCGGTCGTCCACGAGGTCGTCATCAAGGACGGCCAGAAGACCGAAGTCCACCTCTGCGAGGCCCACGCCTCCGCAGCGGGCTACGTTCCGCAGCCGCAGCCGCTGAACCAGCTGCTCTCGAGCATCTCGCCCGCCAACCAGATCGTCCGAAAGTCGGGCGCCTCGCCGACCTGTCCGGCGTGCGGCATGACCCTCGGTCAGTTCCGGCAGCAGGGCAATCTCGGCTGCGAGACCTGCTACGAGACCTTCGAGAGCGTCCTCGAGTCGCTGATCGAGCGGGCCCACGCCGGCGGTTCCCACCACATCGGCCGATCCCCCAGCGGCGCCGGCCGGTCGACGGAACTTCGGGAACTGCGCATGAAGCTCGTTCGGGAACTCGACGAGGCGGTGGCCGCCGAACAGTACGAGCGGGCGGCGCGGCTTCGCGATCGCCTGCACGGGCTGGGCACGACGGCCGGGGACGACGCCGCATCCTCCGAAGAGGCGCCGGATCAGGTGGGCGAATGAAGGACGAGTCCTCCGGCGACGCCGGCCGACAACTGCCGTTCCGCAGCACCGACGATCCCACGAAGGTGCGCAGCCTCGGTCCGTGGCTCGATCCCTCGGCGCCCGACGGCGACGTGGTCATCTCGAGCCGTGTCCGCATCGCGCGAAACCTCAGCGGCTTCCCGTTTCCCAAGCGGGCCAGCGACCCCCAGCGCCACGAGGTGATCGAGGCGGTGCGGCGAGCCCCGTGGCCAGATGAGATCGCGCGCGGTCTCATCTGGGTCGGGATGCGGGACTCCAGCCCGCACGAGCGAGAGTTGCTGGTCGAGAGGCACCTGGTCAGTCGCCAGTTCGCCCAGAGCGACACCCCCCGTGCCGTTGCGGTCTCCTCCGACGAGAGCCTCAGCGTGATGGTCAACGAGGAGGACCACATGCGCCTGCAGGTCCTGCTTCCGGGCTTCCGTTTGGGCGAGGCGTTCGATCGAGTCGAACTTCTCGAGACCTCGCTCGAGGAGAACCTCGATCTGGCCTTTCACTCGCGATGGGGCTACCTGACCGCATGCCCCACCAATCTCGGCTGCGGCATCCGACTGTCCGTGATGCTGCACCTGCCGGCGCTTCGCATCACCAACGAGATCGAACGGGTCCGCCGCGCCGCCAAGGACCTGCATCTCGCGGTGCGGGGCTTCTACGGCGAGGGCTCCGAAAGCGCCGGGGACTTCTACCAGGTGTCGAACCAGGTCACGCTCGGGGTCTCCGAGCGGGAACTGCTGGAGGAGTTCTGCCAGCGCATCGTGCCGGAGGTCGTCGAGTACGAGCGTTCGTCGCGCACGCTGCTGGCGGAGCGGAACTCCGTGCTGCTCGACGACCGGGTGTTCCGGGCGCTGGGCATTCTGCGGTCCGCGAGAATGCTGGGACTCGAGGAGTCCATGAAGCTCCTGAGCCGCCTGCGCATGGGCTCGTGCCTCGGCCGCCTCGATGCGGTTTCGCTCGAGACGGTGAACCGACTCTTCCTGATGGTGCAGCCGGCGCATCTTCGGACCGTCGCCGGCCTCCAACTCGACGACGACCAGTTGCGCGAGGCCCGCGCCACCATGGTCCGCAAGGTGCTCGGGGGCTGAGGCGGCCCG
>JAFMML010000014.1 GCA_017859745.1 Planctomycetota bacterium | reverse complement strand
CCGACAGGGGCACTCGGGGGGGGGTGGTGGTCGGAGTGGTCAAGGGGGCGTCTCGACGATCTCGCCGTGCCTGGGTTTGGAACACGGGCCTGATGGCACGACGTGGGAAACCGGAGAGCGGCCCTTCCGCCCCTCCAAGGCGAACGATATTGCGACCGATTCTCAATGGCAAGTGGGTCGAGGCCCAGGAGTCGTGGTGGACGCCTGGACTTCCGTGGGGGGAGTCGTGGAGGAATGGAGTGTTGGAGGGCGGCGACCCCGGGTCGGAGAGGGCAGTGCGGGCGACCCGCGTCCCGATCACCGCTTCGCTCGCCCGCAACAGACCTCCCGCCTCGAGCGCGCCACCCGTTCGGGTGAAGTACGAGTGAATCACAAGCAAGTGGTTCCGATTCGAGGGTGCGCCCGATCGCTCGC
Organism: Planctomycetota bacterium; assembly: GCA_017859745.1. Lineage (GTDB taxonomy): Bacteria > Planctomycetota > Phycisphaerae > Phycisphaerales > SM1A02 > VGXO01. The sequence goes on along the minus strand of JAFMML010000014.1, from coordinate 53,163 downwards.
TGGATCGGGGGACTCTCCATGACCGCGACGCCGTCAACCGCGCTCGACGAATGCCGCCGGCGATGTGCGCAGCGTAAATCTTCTGACACCGCGTTGGACGTTCCCCGAATTGACGACAACTTTGATTCGTTGGGGTCTGGTAATCACCACCGCGAGGTCCAGATCTCGAGTGCCCAACGCGGCGGAGCACGTCGGCCAAGCAGGCCGCGGCGAGATGCGTCTGTCGTCTGGTCGGGATCTGTTGCACTCTTTCCTTCCGTCCTTAGTCGCGCCGACCTTAGTCGCGCTGAATTGGAGATCGAACGTCATGAGTCTGAACGCCGCACAGTGTCGTGGATGGTCCGTGCTCGGAGTGCTGGTGGCGAGTCTGGGGATGACGTCCTCGGCCTCGTCGCAATGTGCGCCGAGCGATCTCAACGGCGACGGCGTCGTCGACGGCGTCGATCTGGGGATCCTGCTCTCCGAGTGGGGACCGACCTGCCCGGCCGTCATCACGATGGTGGCTCCGAGCGTGGGCACGATCGCTGGCGGGACCCCGATCACGATCAGCGGCCAGTCCCTCGGTGGCGTGCAGTCGGTCACGGTCGGCGGGATGCCTGCCACCGATGTGGTCGGCGTCGATTCGACGACGATCACCGCGACGACGCCTCCGAGCAAGACGGCCGGTCCGGCGGATGTCGTGGTGACCACCTCGGCAGGCAGCGTGACGCTGACGCAGGGCTTCACCTACACGCCGCCCGAGGGGTACACGGTCGTCGAGCAGGAGCCCGATCCCGCAGTCGTGACCAATGCCGCGCTCCGGGAGGCGATTCTCGCCACGGGCCTGCCGTGGCGGGTCACCGACAACATCACCCAGATCGAGATGCTGCTGGTGCCCCCGGGGACCTTCGACATGGGCTGCTCGGCGTCGCTTGCCTACCCGTGCGATCCCGATGAGAACCCCGTCCACGAAGTGACGCTGACCGAGGCCTTCTATCTCAGTCGCTACGAGGTGACCCAGGCTCAGTGGACCGCGGTCATGGGGAGCAATCCCAGCTTCTTCACCTATGCGACGGACGCCGTCCCCGCGAACGAGGTGCCCAATCGGCCGGTCGAACGGATCTCATGGAACCGGATCCAGGAGTGGGAGCAGGTGACGGGTCTGATTCTGGCGACGGAGGCGGAGTGGGAGTACGCCTGTCGGGCCGGGACGGAGACGGCGTTCAACAACGGAAGCGACGACGACGCGACCGTCGGCACGATCGCGTGGTACGAGGACAACTCCGGATTCCAGACGCATCCGGTCGGCGGGAAGCTCGGCAACGCACTCGGCTTCCACGACATGTCCGGCAACGTGTGGGAGTGGGTCGAGGACTTCTTCGACGCCACCTACTACGAGGTGAGTCCGTCGGTCAATCCACTCGGTCCGAAGACCGGAGAGTCGCAGGTGCTTCGTGGCGGGAGCTGGTTCTTCATTCCCACGTTCCAGCGGTCCTCCTACCGCGGCGACGGCTTCGGCCCGGAGTACTCGAGCAGCGACATCGGGCTGCGGGTGAAGAGGATTCCCTGAGCCAGGGGATTCCAGTTCCGTTCGGGTGGTTGGTCAATCCCGATCGATCGCGATCAATCGGCGACACCCACCGACATCGGAGGAGATCGCGGCAGCTGGGGGTTCACCGAGGACGACGAGGGCAGAGACGAGGGAAGAGACGAGGACACCCTCCGACCACGACGCTCCGCCGCAACGATCGGCATCGTCCACGACCCCGCGTCGGTGGCATGGCCTTCGACTGACCGACCGGTCCCACCCGTCCGACCCCCCTCGCTACGCGAGCTGCTTTCGCAGGTAGTTGATCACGTCGATCTTGGTGATCATCCCGTAGTAGTGGCTCGCGTCCGCCACCATCGCCACGCGATCGGCCCGGAAGATCGGCATCAGGTCGTTCACCGACGCCTCCGGCGAGATCATCTCCAGACGCGTGGTCATGAAGTTCTCGACGGGTTCGCGATCGCTGCCGGCGTTGGAGACCAGCGCCAGCAGGATGTCGCTCTCGTCGATGATGCCGACCGGCCAGTCGTTCTCGTCGACGACGGCCATCTGGCTGACTCCGTACATCCGCATCCGCTTCACGGCCTGGTGGATCGGGGTCTTCGGAGCCAGCGTGAAGTCCTCCCTGTCGAGGTGCCGCCGCGCGATCAGATCGCGCAGATCTCCGTGGCTCTCCCGCTCGATGAACCCCTGATCGATCATCCAGAAGTCGTTGAACATCTTCGAGAGGTACTTCGCGCCGTTGTCGCAGATCAGGGAGACCACCGTCTTGGGCTCGGTCTGGGCCCGGCAGTGGCGGAGCGCCGCGGTCAGCAGGGTGCCCACGCTGGATCCCGCGAGCACGCCTTCCTTGCGGAGCAGTTCCCGTGCGGTGTGGAACGCCTCGCCGTCGGAGATGGCGTAGGCGACGTCGACGTACGAGAGGTCGAGGATGTCGGGCACGAAGTCCTCGCCGATGCCCTCGACGAGCCAGGATCCGGCGGGCACGTCGCGGCCCTCGTTGACCTTCGCGGCGAGGATCGAGCCCTCTGGATCGGCGAGCACGATCTCGATGGCGGGATTGCGCTCCTTGAGGAACCTTCCGACGCCGGTCACGGTGCCGCCCGAGCCCACACCCGCGACGAAGGTGTCGATGCGGCCGTCCATCTGCTCCCAGATCTCCGGGCCGGTCGTCTCGTAGTGGCTCTGGGGGTTCGCGGGATTCTCGAACTGGTTGATGAAGTGGGCGTCGGGATCCTCCGTCGCAAGCCGCGCCGCGACGTCCTGGTAGTACTCCGGATGACCCTTGCCAACGTCCGACCGGGTCAGCACGATCTCGGCACCCATCGCCCGAAGGTGGGAGATCTTCTCGTCGCTCATCTTGTCCGGCACCACCACGGTCAGGCGATAACCCTTCTGACTCGCGACGAGGGCGAGCGAGAGCCCGGTGTTGCCTGCGGTCGCCTCGATGATCCGGCCTCCGGGCTTGAGCATGCCTTCGCGCTCGGCCCGCTCGACCATGGCGACCGCGATGCGGTCCTTGATCGAGTTCCCCGGGTTCATCGACTCCATCTTGACGAAGAGCCGACACGGTCCGGTGTCGAGGTTGCGAAGCTCGAGCATCGGGGTGTTGCCGATCATCTCGAGGACGTTGTGGAAGACGGGGGCGGCGGTGCGGGTGGCGGACATGGCGGACTCCGGGAGAGGAGGAGTCTACGAAACCTCGTGAAAGGGGGCTCGTCCACGCTTGGGATCGTGATCGTGACGCCATGCGATCGCCGCCACGGACTGGAGCCCGTGGCGGCGAAAGGCGATCGAGTTGCGTTCTCGGCGGCGAAGTCAGCGGCGGCGACGAGCGCTGCAGGCGAGGCCGACGAGGCCTGCGATCAGCACGCATCCTCCGCCGGGCACGGCCGTGGGCACGGCAAGGAGTTCCGCATACATGCCGAACTGGTTGGACGTTTGGCTGTAGTTGGTCCAGGTGTATCGAAGCGTGCGGGTACCGACCCCGAGCGTCGCGCCGGTGGCGATCGAGGTCCCATCGAGCGTCACCACGAGGCCCGGCTGCAGCGCACCACCCAACGTTCCGTCGCCGTACAGGTTGATCGTCACCGCGGTGGTGATGTTCAGCACGTACTCGACGAAGCCGTTCTTGATCGTCGGATAGGGATCCTGACCCACGGGATACCAGTTGTAGAAGTCCGTGCGTGCGCTGAGGCGGTCGAAGATGGTGGACGGATTCACGAGATCGGTGACGCCATCGGCGTCATAGTTGTATCCGTTGCCGCTTGCGGACGAAGAGACGCTGCCCGACAACGAGGTGTACGGACCGGCATTCGCGGTGAAGTCGACCGAGGTGATCGGGCGCGAGGCGTACGGCGCTGCCCAGGATCCATCGATGTCGATGGTCAGGCTGGTGACCGTCCCGAAGTGCATGTTCCCGTAGGCGAAACTTCCGCCGCCGGCGTGGAGCGAGCTGGTCGCGCCGAGCGTGCCGCCGAAGAGCATCGCGGCGGCGGCGCCGCTGCGGGACCAGCCGTGGGAACGGCTGCGGGACCCGCCACGGGCGTGCTCGCCCCGCTTCCGAACGATCGGACGCGTCGCGGGGCGAGGCGGCGCGAGTTCGGGATCGTTGGAAACGAGCAGGGGCGCGGGCGTGATCGGGGGGTGGGTCGACATGTTCATGCTCCAGGCCGGCGTCACAAGGCGAGTCGATCGAGGACGGTGGCGAGAGGATCGGGGCGGCGCGGACCAATCCGGCGGGACCCGCAACAAGACCTCTTGAGTGTGCACCCCGCGGCGGCCGCATGCCACCGTCTGGTGGGAAGAAATGACGCGAACGCGAGCGATTCCGATCGCGCGTCACCTGTCCGGGCGACACGACCGCCGTCCCAAGGTCGTCCTTCACGACGCCGTGACACCCGGCCTGCCGTTGGGACGGTCCGGCGAAGCTCGTCAGGCGGGGCCTACGCCGTCGGGGCCGGATCGGGCCGGTCGATGCCGTGAAGGTGCTTCTCGTCGCGCTGCCATCGGGCCACGCTCGAGGTGTGGAGCGGTCGGTTCACCTGGTCGTCGCTGAGGGTGCGGACGGTTCTGCGGGGGCTCGTGGAAGCGGGTGCACGCCCCGTCCCAGTCGAGGCCGAGGAACTCGACGATCCGCGGGTGCTGCGTGGCCGGATCGGCGACGAGTTGCTCGTCGCGGACCTCCTCGTCGCGGAGCTGGAGCCTCGGCAGGACCGTCTCCCGGCGCCAGTGCGACATCAGACGGTGCGAGTGCATCCATGCCGCCGCCCCGGCGGTGCCTCCTTCGCGGACGAGGCCTCGAATCCGGACGAGCCTTCGATCGCGATCGGGTCCGGGACCCGCGGGTCGGAGCGGGTGGGACTTGCGGCGTATCCGATCGGCCACGGCCGGTGATTCCACCGGGTCCACGGCGGTCCGAGTCCATCGACGCCGCGATGTCGCACAATACCCCGGTGCACGACGTGATCTTCCTCGGCGATCCAGAGACCTCCGCCGCCCGTGACGCCGTCGGGTTCGGCGCGACGGTCGCCGTCGACGAGTCTGCGATCGCGCCCGAGGACCGGCATCGGGTGCGGCTTGAAGTCGTCGACGGGCGGCTGCAGGCGAGGCTCCCGGGCTGGCCGCGGTCCGCGGGGTTCAGGGTCGAACTCGACTGCCCGACCGTCGCCGAAGCGCGACGGTCGCCGGTGGTGCGGGGCGCGGGGACTCCGCCGGGCGTGCTCCTCGACGCGACCGCGGGCTTCGGGACCGATGCCGTGCGGCTCGCCGCGGCGGGGTGGCGGGTGATCGCCTGCGAGCGAAACCCGTGGATCCGGTGGCTGCTCGACGAGGGACTCGCGGCGGCGCGGGAAGGGGCGGGCGATCGGGACGATCTTGCCGAGGTCGCCCAACGCGTTCGGCTCGTCGAGATCCCGGAGGCCCGCGAGATCATGGCCGCAATCGCTGCTGGTGCGATCGAACCGGTCGACGTCGTGCTCCTCGACCCCATGTACCCCGCGGAGCGACGCGGCAAGGCGGCATTGCCGCCCAAGTCGGCGCAGATGCTGCGAGCGCTTGCAGGCGAGGATCCGCAGGCTGCGGAACTCGTCGAGCCCGCTCGGCGGATCGCTCGCAGGCGGGTGATCGTCAAGCGGCCCGCCTGGGCGAGTCCGCTTGCCGAGGACGTCGCCCACTCGATCGCCACCAAGTTGCTGCGGATCGACGCGTATCTGCCGATCAGACACCCCTGACCGTCGTCCCCGGCCTTTGCGCCGCCGTTCCGCCCGCACCGTCCGATCCGGAGCTGCCCTCTGCCCCTCGACCCCCGCAGCGATCGCGAGCTCGTCCTCGCCGCGAATGGCGGCGAGGTCGCGGCGTTCGAGGCGCTCTACCGCAGGCACCGCGACTTCATGTTCCGCCTCGCGCATCGCACCGTCGGCGACCGCGACCTCGCGGCCGATGCGGTGCAGGAGACGACCCGCTACTGGATGACGAAGTTCCCGGGATTCGTGCTGGTGGGCAAGGTCGAGTCCTTTCTCTACCCGGTGGTGCGGCACAACGCGATCCGGCTGGCGGAGCAGCAGCGAAGGGCTCGCGGTGCCGGCGAGATCGCGATCGACCCGCCGTCGGGGTCGTCCGGCAAGTCGGCCGACGAACAGTTCGATCGCAGTCGTCGCCTCGCCGAGGCGGTGGCGAAGCTGCCGGAAGGTCAACGCGAGGCGGTGCATCTGCGGTTCGCCGACGGCCTCTCGCTCGTGGAGATCGCCGAGGTGCTGCACGTCCCCGTCGGGACCATCAAGAGCCGGCTGTCGTTGGCGACGAAGACCCTCGCCGTGGATCCGACGCTTGCGGATCTCTCGGACCTGATCTGATTCCCGCGGCGGTCGTGGCGACGGGCGGCGATCGGAGAGAAAATCCGGAATCGCCGTGAACCTCTCCGGGTCCGATCGCCTTCACGATCGATGGCACCGCACGACGAGCATCCCGAGTCCGGACCGAATCGCGAGCCGCGGGCCCCGATCGAGTTCGGCCGACTGCTTCGCGCCGGCGACGACCAGCGCCTCGGCGCGATGCCGGCAGATCGCGATCGGCAGGTGCTGCTGGAGATCCGCGAGGACTTCGGTCTCGAGCCGGAGCCCGATCGAACGGTGCGACCGTCCCGGCCCGTGATCGAACGCACGGTCCCGTGGAGCCGCCGCCTTCGACTTGTCCTGCAGCCGATGGCCGCGGTCGCCGGATTGGCCCTGGTGTTCCTGCTGACGCGAGACGTCCTGCTGCCCACGCCGCCAACCGCGTCGCCTGCCGGCGATCGAACGGGTCGATCGGCGACGGCACCGCCTCCGGCGGCTCCGCCGATTCGGGGCTCCAACACGATGGCGGCCCGAGTCCCACAGGGGCCGACCTCGCCCGCGGCGGACATGCCGGCGTCGGCCGAGGCCGCTCCGGGCCTTGCTCCGACGAACGAGCGACTCGCTCTGGCCGCAGCAGCCCGCCGAATCGGGCAGGCCGAGTCGCTGGCGGTGTTGTTGACCTCCCTGGTCGTCGCCGGAGACGAACTTCCCGGAGGCGCTTCGCCGGACCTGCCCGCCGCGATCGCGGCGATCGCCGCAGGGTTCGGCGATGCGGAGATCGAACTGCCCGAGGCGTTGCCCGCCAAGGTGTCGCTGAAGGCTCCCGCGAATCCTGCGGCGGCGTTCGCCGTCTGGGAGGTCGAACTCGCACTCGAGAACGACATCGCGGGCGCCATCGAGGCCCCCGCAGACGGTTCCGTCGAACTGGTGGGATGGCGGGTCGCGATCGACCTCGGTGGTCTCGATGTCGTCGCGGTCGGCGACGGTCGTCTCGCCGGCTTCACCTCGCCGCCCACCTACGACCCCGCGGCGCTGTCGCGCGGCACCCTGGTGCTTGCCGCCGTCAGCGACCGTGGCAAGGCGATCGACGGCCCCGTCGTCGTCGCCCGCCTTCAGGCCCGCGGGCTCGCAGCGGATGCCGTCTCTCCGATGCCGCTCGCCGTTGGCAGCTTCGCGGCCGTCGAGCGAGGCGCGGCTCGATGAACACCACGCCCAATCGACCTCGCCGCAACTCGCGACGGAAGACCCCATCGGGCCCGCGTTGAAGTCTCTCGCCGGCCTTCAGGAGCATGACGATGAACCCACTGAGAACGAGCGCCGTCGGTTTCCGCCCCACGCCTCTGGCAACCCTTGCCGCGACGATCGTGGCCATGGGAGCCATGGCGACGCTGCCGGCAGGTTGCGACGCGACCAGTGCGCCGCAGGCGGACGCGGTAGGTTCGGCCCGCGCGCCACAGGACGACCAGTCGCAGGATGGACTGCAGGACCAGTCGCGTTGGAACGCGACCACGGCGGACTCCTTCGGCCTCTTCTACGCCGATGCGGAGTCCGCGCGATCGGGGGGCACCGCTCTGCCTCCGGTCGCCGAGGCCGCATCGGTCGAAGCCGAGGGCATCGGCGGTGGAGTCGCGGGCGGGAGTCTCGGGCTTCAGCGAAGCGGTTCGCCGCCGCCGCCAGCCGGACGACCGGCTGCGCCCGCCGAGCACACTCGCGGACTTCGTCTCGACAGCCGCGCCAAGGCGTTCAACGGCCCCGCGGGCAGCCCGGCCCCGGACCGTGCCGAAGCGCAGGCCTCGCAGGTGCCGATCATCCGCGGTCCGTTCGACGAGGTGTGGGTCGTCGCCCGCGATCGCGCCGCGGATTCGCCGCCGTCGCTCGAGGACCGACCGGGCATCGGGTCGCTTTGCGTGCCGGTTCCGGACGGCGACCCGATTCCGCTGCCGCTTCGGGCGAGCGACTACCTCGTCGAGGTCCGCGGTCCGGTCGCCGAGACCACCTGCATCCAACGGTTCGAGAACACCTTCGACGAGGCGGTCGAAGCGGTCTACGTCTTTCCGCTGCCTCATCGCGCGGCCGTCGCGGACTTCGTGCTCGAGGTCGGCGACCGTCGCATTCGAGGAATCGTTCGGGATCGCGCCGAGGCCGAGCGCATCTATCGCGAGGCGAAGGAGGCCGGATTCACGGCGAGCCTGCTGCGCGAGGACCGGCCGAACGTCTTCACCGAGAAGATCGCGAACCTGCCGCCCCACGTGCCGGTCGACGTCGAGCTGACCTGGTTCGAGGCGCTCGGCTACGCCAATGGGCATCACGAACTCGCGCTGCCCTTGGTGGTCGCCCCACGCTGGAACGCGTGCGGGGCGAGCGATGCGGTGCTTCCCGTCGCGGCGCCCTTCGCCGATGCCGTCGCCGGCGCCGCCGGAGACGACGCCACCGTGGTGCCGTACCTTCCCGAGGGCGAGGATGGACCGCATCGGGTGTCGATCTCGGTGGGGATCGACGCGGGGGCGGGCATCGAACTCGGCGAGATCGAGAGCCCCACGCACGCGATCACGGTGTCTCGGCCGGAGGCGAACGGCGCGGCGTCCGCAGGAATCGGGCGTGCGGCGACGGTCGCCCTCGCCGAGGAGACCACCGTCCCCAACCGCGACTTCGTGCTGCGGTGGAAGGTCGCCGGCGCGACGCCGCGGGCCTCGATCGTCGCCAGCCGCGACGCCGACGGCGCCGATGCCGGGCATCTGCTGCTGACGCTCTACCCGCCCGAAGCCGTCGCCGAACTGCCGCGGGCCGCGATCGACCTCGCGATCCTCGTCGATCGCAGCGGATCGATGAACGGCCCGAAGATGACCGCGGCGAAGCAGGCGGTGCGCGAACTGCTGTCGATGCTCGGCCCCGACGACCGGGTGATGCTCGCCTCCTTCGCCAACGACGTGCGCTTCGCCGACGAGAAACTCGCCCCGGCGACGCCGGAGCGTCTGGGACGTCTCGCCGGATGGAGCGACGCGGTCGCGCCCGGCGGCGGCACGCAACTGCTCGAGGCCTTGGACGCGATGCTCTTCGGCGATCGCGAACTCGAGAGCCTCGGCCGGCGGCAGGTGCTGATGGTGCTGACCGACGGCCTCTCCGGCGACGAGGGGCGCATCGTCAAGCTCGCCCACGATCGACGGGGCGTGCAGGAGATCCACTGCCTCGGCATCGGGGACTCGACCAACCGATTCCTGATCGACGAACTCGCCCGCGCCGGAGACGGCACCAGCGGCATGGTGCTGCTGGCGGAAAGCGTCTCGGGCCAGGTGGCCCCGGCGATCGAGGCGATTCGCACCGCGGCGGTCGTGAACCCCGCCTTCGACTTCGCGGCCGCCGGCGTCGTCGACGCGGTGCCGTCGCGGCTGCCGACGCTGCGGCCCGGCCGCCCGATCGTGATCGCGGCGCGATGGGAGGGCGACGGGGCGAGGGAGATCGTGCTGTCGGGCACGGTGGGCCTGAGCGCCGTCGAGGTGCCGATCGCCTTCACGCCGCCGACGGCCGAGGCGGGCGACGCAGACCGTCGCGCCCTCTCGAAGATCTGGGCGCGGGCCACGATCGCCGAGATGAGCGAGGTCGGCCGGCGCGGCGAGGCGTTGGCGACCGGCGAAACGGCCCTCGAGGGCATTCGCCGCACAGCTCTCGAGCACGGTCTGGTGTCGCCGTTGACGAGCTTCGTCGCGGTGGATGCGAGCGAGGCCCTCGAAGCTCCCGGCACGCGCACGATCCGTCAGGCGGTCCCGGTGCCCTCGGACATCGATCCGGCCACGACGATTCCCGGAGCGAACGGGCTGCCGCAGCCACCCGACGGACTCGCGATCGGCGGGTGAGGTGCGCCGCCGGCGGCCCGATCCGTCCGACCTGTCCGACTGGTCACGACCGACGTGCTGCCGCACAATCCGGCGATGAGCGACGACTGCCCGCTTCCGAATCATCGCCCCCACCGGACCATCGCCACCGGCGACGGACCACGCGGGCGACGCGAGGCGCGACGGGGCGGTCGAAGACCACCGTTCGACCGCGGCCGCGACCCTGTCCGCGACCAGGAAGGTCCCATGCCGCCCAACGCGGTGCGCGACGATCTCGCGCGGGGGGACGCCTGATGGCGACGCCCTGGTTCTTCGTCGAGTCGATTCCCGATGAAGGTGTCGTTTCGCTTCCGAGGGAGGAGGCCAAGCACGCCACCGGAGCCCGCCGCCTCGGTGCGGGTGATGCGATCGTGCTGTTCGATGGCGTCGGCACCGTCGCGACCGCCTCGCTTCTGGGCACTCGCGATCGTTCGGGAGATGTCGAAGCGAGGGTCGATTCGATCGAGACGCACGAGGCGATCGCACCGCGTCTCGAGATCGCCACGGCGCTTCCCAAGGGCGACCGCCTCTCGACCCTGCTCGACATGGCGACGCAGGCGGGCGTCGATCACGTGATCCCGCTGCGGTGCGAGTGGGGGGTCGTGAAGCCGCGGGAGGCTCCGCCCGACCGCTGGCAGCGGATCGTCGTCGAGGCCGCCAAGCAGAGTCGCCGGGCATGGCTCCCGACGTTCGGCCCGCCGATGAACGTGAGCGAGGCCTGCGCCGCCCGCGAAGGCCTGCAGGTTCTGATCGCCCACCCCGACGGCGAGTCGATCGCCAATGCGTGCACCGCCATCGCGAAGTCCGTGTCGACGATCCGGGTGCTGATCGGGCCAGAGGGTGGATTCAGCGATGGCGAACTTGCCGCGGCGAAGACCACCGGAGTCGCGCGCGTCTCGCTGTCACCGCATGTGCTGCGGGTCGAGACCGCGGCGGTCGTGGCGGCGGCCCACGTCCGGGGCGCGTCGGCGGTTCACGCTTCCGATTGATGCACCAGCGTCGGTTGGCGTCAGCGGCTTCTGCGGCGTCTCCGCACACCCATCGCCCCCATCGCGAGCGCCGCCAGACCCGCACCGCCCGGCACCGCGACCGGACCGACGCCCGCCGCGAGCGGCGAGCCGGAGTCGTCCCAGCCCCATCCGGTGACCACGATCGAGTCGTTCTGCGAGGCGGGATCGACGAACGCGTCGAACGAGATCCAGCCGTAGGTGTTGGGGTTGGCGCCGCCCCAGAACTTGAAGAGGAGGTACCAGGTCTGGCCGGTGTCCCCGAGGTCTTGCGGATCCTTCACGAACGCGGAATTGAAACGCAGCGCCCAATCCGCGCGGGTGTTCGAGAAGTTGAGGGTGCCCCGGTTGAGGGTCTTGAAGGATCTTCCGTTGTTGCCGGCGAACGAGGTGGTGTTCCTTCCGGGATTGTTGAAGGTGGCACCGGCGGACACGGGCAGTCCGCCGCCCCAGGTGCCTCGGAGGCTGACGGTTGCAGCGCCGTTGTTGTAGAACGCGCGCGACCGAAGCTCGAGGACTCGGAAGTCGGCATTGCTGACGAAGGCCTCCACGCGACGCTTGCTGCCGGAGGTCCGCGTGTTGAACGTCACGTTCTCTCCGCCGATCTGGAAGAGCACGCCGCCGGCTCCGGCGGTGCCGCCGAAGCCGATCTCGTGGTTGAGTCCGCTGGCACCGTGGATCGCGGCGAACGCGGGTGTGGCGATCGCGGGGGCGAGCGCCGCGTAGCGGGCGAGGCGCTGGGACGTCGTGGCTCTGTCGGGGCGGGTCATGCGTCGTGCTCCATCCTTCGTGCGCCGGCGCTCGCGGATCAGGTCATGGTCGGCGGTCGTCTCGCCCTCGATCGAGATTCCGTCCCGACACCGCTCGGCGATTCCTTCCTGGGTACTTCGGGTACGAAAGCATGACTCCGGAACCTGCCGCAGGCAAGATCGGAGACGACCCCTCGCCGCAGGTTTCCTTGCACGCCGGCGTCGTGGCCCTGGAATCGGGTCGGCGGCGATCGCGGCGGACCGGGTTACGACGTCGCCACCAAGTCGTCTTTGCTCGCCGGCCTGAATCGTTGCCCCTCCTCCTCCACTGACCCCTCCGGGCCGTTCAATTCGTTGGCGGTCCACCTCCTCCGCGTCGCTTCGCTCCGCCGGGGGAGGAGTCGCACACCGCGCCGTCCGAGGTCGATCACGGTTCGATGACGCGAGGGACGAACCCCTCCCTGGGACTGCGCAGCAGGCTGGGGCAGGTGCCGAGCGAAGCGAGGCGGAGGGAGGCGGAGGGACGCTGCGGACGTCGGACGGCGACCACAGCCGTATCGCGTGCCGTCGACTCAGCCGTCCGTGTCGGCGGCGGCGTCGCGGTCCAGCGGCGAAGCGATCGCCTCCCCCGGAATCGGGTCGTAGGCGATCGTCTCGAAGTCGATGATCGTGATGGCGCCGCCCCGTTCGCTGGTCATGCGGCGAAACACGCGGGCCTCGTCCAGACGTTCCCAGCGATCGAAGATCGCCACGTTGAACGGCCGATTCGCATCCGCTTCGAAGGACTCGATCGCCAGCGGCAGCGCTGTAGAAGGATCGACATGAACGCGGGTGAAGTCGCCAGGCGGATCCTCGTCGCTGACCGCCCGCAACGACAGCACCCGCTTGCCCCGGAACTCGCCGGGGGGGTCGAGATCGAACCGATCGAAGCGACTCGGCAGGTCGCGGGCCAGCGCCTGCAGGTCGGCGCCCGAGAGCATGGCGAGGGCCTGATCGGCATCGAGGGGCATGAAGCCTCCGTTGCCGTCGCTCATCCAGCCGTGCGTGCCGTCGAAGCCGATCTCGCTCGCGCCACGCCCACCGCCGGCCTGACGAATGACCGCCGCGAAGGGACGACCGGTGCGTTCAGGCCTGCTGGCGACGACGATCTCGACGGGGTTCTCGTCGCGCTCGCCCCGGCGGACCAGCATCGAGGCCCGCACGCCCTCGATCCCATCGAGGGCCTTCCCGCCGAGGGCCGCTCGCATGCGCGTCAGCAGATCGAGGGCCTCCGGCGTGCCGCGCGGCGCCTTCGCCCCGCGGGATGCGACGGGTTCCGCTCGTTGGTCGGCCGCCTCGGTCTCGCCGGCGATCGTCGACGGGACCGGCGGATTTGGCGACGCAAGTGCTCCGGCGACGAGCATGCCGACGATGGTGGCGATCACGATCGCCAGTCCAAGGAAGGCGCCGGCCGGCGCCGTCGGGGGCGTGTCTCGGACCGACTCCTGCAATGTGTGAGGACGGTGTGGACTCACGGCGTCGGTGCGGTCGATGGGGCGTCGGTCTTCGGACGCGGGCGAGGTCGCGGTCGTCGGGCCGGAGGGGCGTCGTCGGTGGCGGCGTCGCCATCCCCGGCGCCGTCTTCGTCGTTGCCCTCGGCATTCTTCTGCGCCTCGCGAGCCGCAAGCAGTCCCTTGATCGCCTCGGGAAGATCGAAGACCGAGTCGTCGATGGGATCGAAGGAGTAGCTCTCGAAGACCACGACCTGCTCCTGGCCCATGACGCGGGTCGTGCTCCGTCCCGGCAGCATCAGGTCGCCCTGCTTCTTGTAGTCGCCGATCACGACCTCCGCCGGGATCTGCCCGAGCGGACTCTCCATGGTCATCCGCATGCCCGCGACGAGGAAGGTCTTGGCGTCGTAGAACGAGGTCATCTCGAGATCGTCGTTCTTGAGAAAGACCTCGAAGCAGGGTCGGCCCGCGAAGTCGCCGAGGCTTCGCACCTCGATCGTCGGAAAGATCTCGCGGGGGTCGAGGCGCCCGTTGGAGAGCTCCTCGAGCGTCTTCTGCTGGGCCATCTCCTTCGGCTCGGTGAGCGCCGGACCGCGCATCGGATCGATCGACCAGCCGACGTCGCCGTTCATGCCCTGCATGATGTCCCCCAGGCCCGGCAGGGTCATGGTGGTGCGTTGCCGATCGGGTGTCGCGACCTGGGTCTTCATGGCGCCCTTCATGCCCATGGCGGGCATCTCCATGAAGCCGGTCACCGTCGTGAACTCGATCTTGTCCATCGCCTCCTTGCCGCCCATCGCCTCGAGGCTGCGCTGGTGGATCTCCTCGAAGGTGGGAAGCTCCGCGTCGGCGGCCTTTGGCGTGGAGGGCGCGGAGGCCGGCGCCTTCGGTGCGGTGGCGGGGGTCTGGGCGAACGCGGGAGCGCCGGCGAGCAGCAGGGTGCACGCGGCGAGCGGGCGAAGTCGTCGAAGTCGAGTCTGCATGAATGTGGTCCTTGTGTGGGCGAAACGCCGTGGGGAGTGCCGTGTGAGCGCACGGTCGCCGGAGCGATCGGTCAGGTGGTCGGTTCGCCGGCGTCGTCCTCGCCGGGCATGAGGTACTGCTCGAGAATCCACGCCGCGGCGGCGCGGAGGTCGGGATCGCCTTCGGCGAGGTTGGCCGAGGTGAGTTCGATGGTCTCGTCGGGCACGACACCGCGGCCTTCGAGACGCACGCCGTTGGGCGTGGTGAAGTCCGCCATCGCCGCAAGCAGCACGTCGCCGTTGGGCAGATCGGTCGCGGTGGCGGGCAGCGCCGCGCCCGGCGTGCGGCGGCCGAAGATCCGCGCGAGGCCGGCTTCCTGCATGCCGCCGGCGAAGATCTCGCTGGTCGAGGCGCTCATCTCGTCGACGATGATCGCCAGCGGCACGTCGAGCGGTTCGACGGGACGGCCGGCGCGATCGACGCGGCGCGGGTTCACCCGAAAGTGCAGCGAGGTGTCGCGGGTCGACATGGTGCCGAGACTGATCGGTCGATCCGCGAAGTGGCCGCCGAAGCCCATCGCCATCGCACCGAGGCCGCCGGGGTTGCCGCGCAGGTCGATGACCACGCCGAGGGTCTCGCGGGAGGCGTCGATCGCCCGGTCGAAGTCCTCCGAGATCGCCGGCAGCCACACCGAAAACGCGATGACCCCGACGAGATCGCCGCCGCAGGGTTCGAGCCCGAGTTCCGACAACGCGATCGCGTCGAGCATCCGGTGGTCGAGCGTGGTTCGCATCGGCGGCAGGTTGCCCATGCCGACCATGCGATCGGGCGAGGCGGCGCCGGTCACGACCACGGTGCGAAGGTCTCCACCGGTGTTGCGAAGTTCGAGTTCGCGGCGTTCGCCGATCGCCGGGGCGAGGCGGCCGTTGAGCATGGCGTTCATCTCGTAGCGAAGCATCGGCGAGTCCGGATCGCTTGCGAGGAGGTCGGCGAATCGGGCGACCGGACGGCCGTCGATCGATTCGACGGTGTCGCCGGGACGCACGCCCGCACGGCTCGCGGGGCTGTCGTCGGCGACCGCGGTGACGAGCGCTGCGCCGTCGTGGAATCGGGCGGTGATGCCCGACCATCCAGGAAGGCCCGACGTGTCCGACAGGTCTGACTGGTCCGACAGGTCCGACACGTCCGACACGTCCGACGCGAACGCTTCGCCCGGAATCAGGCCGAAGTGCGACTGGCCCAATTCACCCAGCATCTCCGTCAGGACCATGCGAAGTTGCTGCTGGGTCTCGACCGCCTCGACTCGGGGGCGGTAGGTCTCGCGGATCGCGATCCAGTCGACACCGTTGAACTCGGGATCGAAGTGGTGGTCGTTCACACGGCTCCAGACCGCATCGAAGGTCTCCGTGGCGGCGGCGGCATCGATCGGCGTGCCCTGCGGGGCGGCGGTGGCGACCTGATCGTCGGACGGGCGTGCCGCCGAGGTGTCGGACGGCGTCGTGCAGGCCAGCGGCAGCGTTGCGATGGTCGCCGAGGCGATCAGCATCGCCGTCGCCATGGTGGGCGAGCCGCATCGGTGTCGACCACCGCCGGTCGGTGCCGGGGCGGTGGTGGACGGGTCCGAGCCGCGGGAGGGCGAGTGCGGCCGCTGCGGGGCGAATGTCGATTGCGGGCCGAAGGTCGAGGGTGGATGGGTCACAGGCGGTGGCACTCGCGGTTGGGAGCGGGCGGAGATGGTGGATGCCGGGGGAGTGGGTCGGAGACGGCGAGGTTCGGGATGTGGCCGGATGGCGGCATCGACCACGGGCGACGGAGGCCTCGCTGTCGAGGGCCGGCGATCGCCCCGCGGCGAGGCGGCGCTCGGCCCAGAGGGCTCGGACCCCACAAGGGTACGGCGACAACTTCAGCTCGTTGCAATCTCGTGGGCGAGCGGATCCCGGTTGGAGCCTCCGAAGTTCTCCGACCGGCGCGGCGGATCCCGTTTGGGAGTCGAGGCACGGTGTCTCTGCAGTGGAAGGCGGGTCCCCATCGATCTTCTGGGTCGCCGGCGGGCATCGACGGCAACCGTGTACAAGGCTCCTCGCCATTCGGAGTGGGACGTTGGTGGGTATCCCCAGTCGGCGCCCCCCCAACGCGATCGACATCGCGTCGACGTCCGCGGCCGGTTGCCGCCGGGCCGCCGGGCGAATCCGGCGCTGGGTCGCATAACCGTCCGGATTCGGCGCTCTGAACCGTGTCGGATCGAGGGGTTGCCCGGTCAGCGGTCCGCATTCATCCGTCCATCCGGATGAACGGTTGAAGGGTGTTCAAGGCGCTCGTAGACTCCCCGTACATGCCTTCACGATTGCTCGACCATCTCGGCCGCCGCGTCCTGCTTCTCGATGGGGCGATGGGTTCGACTCTCCAGTCGATGCCCCTCACCGTCGACGGGGACTATCTCGGACGCGAGAACTGCGTGGACGTCCTCGTCCGCACCCGCCCCGAGCTCATCCAGCAGATCCACGAGAGCTACCTCGCCGCCGGGTCCGACGCCGTCGAGACCGACACCTTCGGGGCCAACCAGCTCGTCTTCGCCGAGTTCGACGAGGAACTCGTCTCCTGGACCTACGACCTCAACAAGGAGGCCGCCGAGATCGCGCGGGCCGCCTGCGAGGCCCACGCCACCGCCGACAAGCCCCGCTTCGTGTTCGGGTCGATGGGACCCGGCACCAAGCTGCTGACCCTCGGGCAGGTCCCGTGGGAACGCATGCTCGAGAGCTACGCCGAGCAGGCGCGTGGTCTCGTCGACGGCGGCGCCGACGCGCTGCTCATCGAGACCTGTCAGGACCTTCTTCAGATCAAGTGCGCCATCAACGCGTGTCTGAAGGCTCTCGACGATCGCGGCAAGACGCCGCAGGACGTGCCGATCATGGTGTCGGTCACCGTCGAGACCACCGGCACCATGCTGCTCGGCGCGGAGATCGCCGCGGCGGCGACGGCTCTTCGCGGCTATCCGATCGCGTCGCTCGGCCTCAACTGCGCCACCGGCCCGGTCGAGATGACCGAGCACGTCGAGTGGCTGTCGCGGCACTGGGACCGCGCGATCTCGATCGTGCCCAACGCGGGCCTTCCGGTCCTCGTCGAAGGGCAGACCTCCTTCCCGCTCGAGCCGCAGCCGATGGCCGACGCGGTGCGGCGGTTCGTCGAGGAGCTCGGCGTCGCGGTCATCGGCGGCTGCTGCGGCACCACGCCCGAGCACATCGCGGCGCTCGCGAAGATCGCCGAGGGACTCGCCCCGACGACGCGTTCGCCCGAACCGATCGCCGCGTGCACCTCGAGCTACGGCCCCGTCGAATACCGGCAGGAGAACTCCTTCCTGAACGTCGGCGAGCGCCTGAACGCCTCCGGCAGCCGGGCGTTCAAGCGGATGCTCGAGGCCGAGGACTGGGACGGCATGGTCTCGCTCGCCCGCGAGCAGTCCCGCGAGGGCGGCAACGTCCTCGACATCAACGTCGACTACGCCGGCCGCGACAACGCCGCGGACATGGCCGAGATCGTGAAGCGCCTCGTTCGTCAGGTGAACGCGCCGCTGATGATCGACTCGACCCAGCTCGCGACGCTCGAGGCCGGCCTCAAGCACGCCCCCGGCAAGTGCCTGATCAACTCCGCGAACTTCGAGGAGGGGGACGAGAAGTTCGACGCGATCTGCCGCCTCGCGACCACCTACGGCGCGGGCCTCGTGATCGGATCGATCGACGAGGATCCCGAGTCGGCGATGGCCCGGACCGCCGAACGCAAGTTCGCGATCGCGAAGCGCGGCCTCGAGCGGGCCGTCGAGGTGCACGGCCTCGCCGCCGAGGACGTGATGTTCGATCCGCTGGTGCTGCCGATCTCGACCGGCATGGACAGCGACCGCCGCAGCGCCCTCGAACTCGTCGAGGGCACCCGGCGGATCTCCGAGGCCTTCCCGCAGTGCCAGATCACCTGCGGCCTCTCCAACGTCTCCTTCGGCCTGCGGCCGCCGGCCCGGGTCGTCCTGAACTCGGTCTTCCTCGACGAACTCGTCAAGGCGGGCATGACCTCGGCGATCCTGCACTCGGCGAAGATCCTGCCGCTCGCCCGCATCGATCCCGAGCACGTCGAGGCGGCGCTCGATCTCATCTACGACCGCCGCGCCGAGAGCGCGGGCGGCACCGGCCTGCCCGAGGGCGTCGAGGACGAGTCCTTCGATCCGCTCGGGAGGTTCATCGACCTCTTCAAGGACGTCTCCACCGCCGACGAGGCCGCGGAGGCGGTCGAGCGGACCCTCGAGGAGCAGCTTCGCCACCACATCATCGACGGCGAGAAGCGGGGCCTCGAGGAGTGTCTCGAGACGGCGCGGGAGACCTACGAGCCGCTCGACATCATCAACGACCATCTGCTCGACGGCATGAAGACCGTCGGCGAGCTCTTCGCGAGCGGCCGCATGCAGCTGCCCTTCGTGCTGCAGTCGGCGGAGGTCATGAAGAAGGCGGTCGGCCACCTCGAGCAGTACATGGACCGCAAGGAGGGCGAGACCCGCGGCACCATCGTGCTTGCGACGGTGAAGGGCGACGTCCACGACATCGGCAAGAACCTCGTGGACATCATCCTGTCCAACAACGGCTTCGAGGTCGTCAACATCGGCATCAAGCAGCCGCTGTCGGCGATGGTCGAGGCGGTCGAGAAGCACAAGGCCCACGCCCTCGGCATGAGCGGACTCCTCGTCAAGAGCGTGATGATCATGGAGGAGAACCTCCAGGAGATGAACCGCCTCGGCCTGGCGGTCCCGGTGCTGCTCGGCGGCGCCGCCCTCGCCCGGCACTACGCGGAAAGCCATCTTCGAGGCGTCTACGACGGACCGCTCTACTACGGGAAGGACGCCTTCGACGGCCTGCGGATCTGCGAGCACCTCGTCGCCGGCCGCATCGGCGAGATCGACGCGGAGATCGACGCCCGCCTCGAGAAGCGGGCCGCCGCCGAGGAGGTCGTCGCGAAGGCCAAGGCGGCGAAGGAGACCGAGGCGTCCGCGGCCGAGGATGTCGCGGCCGTGGAGGCTGCCGCGGGCGGCACCGCGACGGCAACCTCCACTGCGGCCTCCGGCACCGGAACCGTCGCAGCAGACGCGGGCGTTGCCGTCACGGCGAACGGCACGGTCAACGGCACAGCGAACGGGACGGTCGACGGTCGCTCAAACCGGACGGCGGCCCCGGCGGCCCCGGCGACCTGCGGGGCCGGAGACGGCTCGGAGCCCGACCGCTCGGACGTTCGCCGCGACGTGCCGGTGCCCAAGGCGCCATTCTTCGGCAGCCGCGTCGTCGAGGGCCTGCCCCTCGAAGAGGTCTATCCCTTCATCAACACCGTCGCTCTCTTCCGCGGGCAGTGGGGATTCAAGAAGGGCGGCGACGACGAGAAGGACTACCAGCGGAAGATCGAGGACGTCGCCGAGCCGACCCTCGAACGCCTGAAGGCCGAGGCGATCGCCGAGGGCTGGCTCGCGCCGCGGGTCGTCTACGGCTACCACCCCTGCGCGAGCGACGGAGACGACCTCGTGGTCTTCGACGCAGAGGACCACGATCGCGAGATCGAACGGTTCTCCTTCCCGCGGCAGACGAAGCGGCAGCGGCTCTGCATCGCGGACTTCTTCCGTCCGATCGACGCCGGCGAGCGCGACGTCCTCGGCCTGCACTGCGTGACCGTCGGCGACGACGCCTCGAAGCGGGCGCGTGAGCTGTTCGAGGCCAACGAGTACCAGCAGTACCTCTACGTGCACGGCTTCGGTGTCGAGACCGCCGAGGCGCTCGCCGAACTCTGGCACAAGCGGATGCGGGCGGAGCTCGGCATCGGCGGCGAAGACTCGCCGCGGATCCGCGACCTGTTCACCCAGAAGTACCGCGGCAGCCGCTACAGCTTCGGCTATCCGGCGTGCCCGGAGATGAGCGACCAGGAGAAGCTCTTCCGCCTGCTGCGACCCGAGCGGATCGGCTGCACCCTCACCGAGAACTGGCAGATCGATCCCGAGCAGTCGACGAGCGCCATCCTCGTCCATCATCCGCAGGCGAAGTACTTCGCGCTCTGAGACGCGGTGCGATCGCCGCTCGGCCCGCCCCCTCCGGCACGGATTTCCGATTCGTGGAGAATCCCCGGACCATGGCGATGGCCTGCCTCGAACTGCAAGTGCTGATCGGAACTTCGGACGCGCCGTCGGGGGCGTGGTGGTGGCTCGTGGTGGCGACGGCGGTCGTCGTGGCGCTCGGACTTCTGGTCTGGCTTCGATCGCAGGCGGGCGGGGATCTTCTGCTTCGCTTCGCGATGCGCGCGGGGCCGTGGCTCGCGGGCGTGCGAAGACGATCGATCGGCGGCTGGCCATGCCTCGTCGCCGAGCCTCGGACTCGGTCGGGTTCCGCACCGCCCTTGTTGGTCCTCCACGGTCTCGGTGTGCGCAAGGAGACCATGCTGATCCTGTTGCGGGGTCTGCGAGGCGGGCGACGCGTGATCGCCTGCGACCTCCCCGGGTTCGGGGAGCATGTGCTCGAGCCGACTCTCGAGATGGTGTTGCGTCGCGGCCGGGACGGTCATCCGCCGCTTCGGTTCGCTGAGGTCATCGCACGGTCTCCTGGTCCGGAGGTCGACGCCTACGTGGCGGCGATCGAGGCCTGGATCGGACGAGCCGTGGATGGCCCTTTCGACCTCGCGGGTGCGAGCATGGGCGGCGCCTTGGCGACGGCGGTGGCCTCGCGACGTCCCGAGGGCCTTCGTCGCCTCGTGCTGCTCGGTCCCGCAGGGGTGCGAGCGCCGCGAACCAACGAGTTCATGCGCGACGCGGAGAACGATGTGAATCCCCTTGCCATCGAGTCGATCGCGGACTTCGACCGTGTGATCGATCTCAACTTCACGACGCCGCCGCGGATTCCCGCGTTCGTGAAGCGGGCGTTGGCAAGGGATCTGAAACGCCGGCAGCCGGTGCAGGATCTCGTCACCGACGCGTTGGGGCCGTTGCTTCTCGATGGCATCCGCGATCGCCTCGCGAGCGTGGTGGCACCGACGCTCGTCCTGTGGGGCGGGGCCGACGAGATCCTCGATCCTTCGGCGGCCCCGATCTTCGAAGAGAGACTGCCGGACGCCGTGGTCGAGATCGTCGACGGCGCCGGGCACACCCTGCATGGCGATCGCCCACGCGAGGTGATCGCCCGCATCGAGCGCTTTCTCGACGACGCGTGAACCGATCGTCGGGGAACGCATACCACGCGCTCGTCCCTTGACCATCCGCCACCAGCTTCGAGTGCGCGTGAAGCGGGGTACGCAACGTCGCGAGCGTGCTCAGGTCCAGATCGCGACGAGCGTCATGACCAGCAGGCCGGTGCCCGCCGCAAGGAAGCGGCGGCGTCGGCCGTGTCGTGCCGGGATGAACTCCTCGCGGATGATGTCGAGTGCTCCGATGTAGAGGAACGTCCCCGCGGCGATCGCGTCGAACCAGACCTCGAAGCGGGCCTCCGCGTCGCTGGTGGCGAAGGCCGTCAGCAGCACCCCGAGCAGCACGCCCAGCGGCGTCATCGCGGCAAAGGCGAGAATCAGCGGCACCGCGCGGGGGCGGGGGATGCCGGTGCGGTGCATGCTGACGCCAAGGGCGAACGCGGCGGAACCCTTGTGGGCGAGGATGGCGACGAGGATGATCGTGAACCCGCTCGCCGAACCTTGGGTGCCCAGGGCGAGACCGGCGATCACCGAGTGGATCGAGAGCGTCAGCAGCAGGAGGTAGGGGAACGCGGCGCCGCTCGCGGCGGCGGAGATCACCGTCGCCTCGGGATCGCCGCCGTGGTCGAGGCCGTCGACCTGTTCGGCGAGGCGCGGCGCCACCCGTTCGATGCCGAGGATCGCGATGAAGCTTGCCGCGGCGATCGCGAACGGCCACGGGAAGTCGACGTCCGGGTACGCGTCCGCGAAGCCGCCGGCGGCGTCGCCGAGCAGATGCACGAAGCCGGCCGCGATGATGACGCCGCCCGCGAAGCAGTTGCCGAGGCTCAACAGGTCGAACCCGCCCTCCGCCGCCTCGGCCTTCCCGCCTCCGAGCCGCCACGGCAGCAGGCCGCCGAGGACGCCCATCGCGAGGATCACCGCGACGGATCCGAGCTTGAACCAGAGGTCGTCGGGCATGTCTGCTCCGGCGGATCGGATCGATGGGCGAGGCGGATTCCGGTCGCACGTGCCTCGCCGGTTGCGGGGGTATCGGCGGATCGGGCGACGAAGCGCCATCGCTCGCAGCGAACCGTGCCGTGTAGCATCCTTGCCAAGGGGGGACGCGACGGAGGGACGCGACGGGGGGACGCGACGCCGTTGGACGTCCTCCGATCCACTCTCGCCCGCCGGGCGCCGGACGGCGTCTCGCGCCAACAAGGAGTCCCATCATGACCCGAACGATGTTCACATGCCGAGGCTCACGGCGAGGTTCACGGCGAGGTTCACGGCGAGATGCCGTCGTGGGAGTTGGACCGTGGGCCGCGCTTTCCGCCGCCGTGTTCGTCTCGGGTTCGATCGGATGCGGAGGTGGTGGCGGGCCGGGTTCCGGCGCCCCGGAGGGCTACGGCGTCACCAGCAACGTCGGCACCCTCGAGGAGGACGAGCTGCAGAACGAGTCCGCGAACCAGGATCCCTTCGTCCAGAATCCCAATCCGATCCCGGATTGACCGGCGGAGGTCAGCGACCCCGCCGTACCGCGGCGAAGGCCACGAGGCTCGCCCCGGCGAGACCGACCACGGCGAGACTTCGCCAGAAGATCGCATCGACGAGCTCCGCACCCGAGGCCGTCGCCTCCTTGAGCGTGCGATCGGCGAGGGTCTCGACACGTCGGGTGGAGCCCTCGTCGAGAATGGCGATCACCCGATCGAGGACGCCCTGGATCTCGACCGCGGCAGCCTCGAGTCGAACGGCGCTGTCCTCGATCTGCTCGAAGCTGAACGACGACTCGGTCGGCGGCGCATCCGGCGGCGGCGGCGGTCCCTGGATCCGCTCGACCGCAGCAAGCACCCGTTCGACCGCGTCGGCGGTGCGCTCCCACGACGCGCCGGCGGCGGTGGCCTCACGGATCGTGCCGTCGAGGGATGCGGTCTGCTCGCCGAGGTTCGAGATCGCCGCATTGACCTCCTCGACCGTCGCCCGAGCATCGGCGGCGGTCGCGCGAGCCTCGGCGACGGTCGTGGCGATGCGCTCCTGCGACGTCGACGAGGCCTCCAGCAGGACGGCGGCCTCTTCGCGAAGTCGCGTCGGCATCGCCTCGGCGGAGGCGGCGAGGGCTCGGCTGGCCTCGCCGATCGCGTTCATGTTCTCGACGGTCGCGCGGGAGAGCGGCGACAGGTAGAAGTCGTCGAGCAGGCGCTGCGCCTGACGCCGACTCTGTTCCGGAAGGCGGCTGAACTGCCGATTGAACTCCTGAGCCTGCACCACCACCTCCGCCACGCCGGTCTCCACGCTGCGGGCGGCGGTGAAGGGCGACAACGGCAGGCTGATGAGGTTGGTGAAGAGGTTGCCCTGATCGGAACGACCGGGTTCGGTGGACGCGGTGGCGATCGAGGTCGCCAGCGTCTTGTCGAGGATCTCCTGGTTCTCCGCCGCGAGATCGATCTTGTCCCGCATCTCCGCGAGCTGGGCCTGAGTGAGGTAGCGCGAGGCCAGCTCCTCGATCTTGTCGTAGGTCCCCTCGGCGGTCCGCTGGAGTTGGTCGGCATCGCTGCCGAAGACCTCTCGCAGCTGCCCCTCCCGGGCGGAGTCCCGCAGCATCGCGGCGTTCCACCAGAGATCGATCAGCGCAACCACCGGACGCGGTGCGGCGGCGGCCCGGTCGAAGCGATCGACCAGCGTCGCCCGCGCATCGAGTCGCGCCTCGGCCGCGTCGCGCTCGAGCGTCTCGATCGAAGCGAGCGTCGCCGCGTCGAGCTGACGGCGGTGCCCGGCGTTGATGTCGTCGAGCGAGGACGCCACTTCGAGGCTCAGGGCCCGACGATCGGGTGGCGTGTTCGAGCAGGCGGCGAACGTCGTGGCAAGCAGAAGCGCGGTGATTCGAAGCAAGGCGATCTTCATGGACGGGGTCTCGAGACGGGTCAGACGAAGCGGTTCCGGACCGCCCGCAGGTCGTCGATTCGATCGAGCAGGATCTCGACGAGTTCCGGATCGAAGTGACGGCCGGATTCCTCGCGAACGACTTCGAGGACCTTCGACTCCGGCCACGACTCCTTGTAGCTGCGCTTGGAGGACAGCGCGTCGAAGACGTCGGCGAGGCCGACGATGCGGGCGAAGAGGGGGATGGACTCGCCGCCAAGTCCCCGTGGAGGATCTCCGGCGCCGGGATAGCCGTCGCCGTCCCAACGCTCGTGGTGCCGCAGCGCGACCTCGCGTGCGGCCTCGTCGAAGTCGGTGCGGAGGCCGGTGAACAGGTCGGCGCCGATGCGGGTGTGGGTCTGCATCTCGGCGTACTCCGCCTCGTCGAGGCGGCCGGGCTTCTTGAGGATCGCGTCGGGGATGCCGACCTTGCCGACGTCGTGCAGCATCGCCGCGATCCGCAGGCGGTCGCGCTGCCGTTCGGTCTCGGCCGACGGCATCCCGTGTCGTCGTGCCCACTCGGTGAAGATCGCGATCGAATAGCCCGCCACCCGCTGGACATGGGCGCCGGTCTCGGTCGGATCGCGCAATTCGGCCATGCCGATCATGCGGAGGATCATCGAACGGACCAGCGATGCGCGTTCGAGGGCGACGGTCGCAAGACTCGCGAAGTGGGCGAGCAGTCGACGATCCTCCTCGGGGAATCCCTCCGCGGCGTCGGCGAGCAGCAGCACTCCGAGCACCTCGCCGGTGGCGGTGCGCAGCGGTTGGGCCAGCACGCAGCCGAAGGACGAGTCGACGAAGCCTTCGATGAGGTGGCCGCCGACTCGTCCCGGCTGCGGATCGCCGTTGGCGGCGAGATGCACGACCTCGCCGGTGAGCGCCGCGCGGCCGGCGACGCCTTCGAGGGCGATCGGCAGCGGATCGTGACGCCGTTCGTGGCGGGCAATCCCCTCGTCGAGACGGTACTCCAGGGCGAGGGTGTCGCCATCGCGGACGAGGATCGCCCCCGCCGCGGCACGGGCGAATCGCCCGGCGTCGCCGAGGATGCGCTCGAGCAGCAGGTCGAGGTCCTGGATCGCGGCGAGTTCGGCGCCGGTCGCGGCGATCGCGTCCAGCCGCGCCTGCCCCTCGCGCACGTCGTCGGCGAGGTCCGCGTTCATCTCCGCGAGGCGCCGGTTGGCCTCGTCGAGGCGGCGGTTCTTCTCGCGCACCTCGCCGGCCATGGCCTCGAGCTCGACGAACGCGCTGCGGCGCTCCCGTTCGGCGACGAAGCCGGCGGTGTGATGGTGCAGTCGAGCCTTCAACTCGACGGGATCGGGAAGCTTCACGAGATAGTCGCTCGCACCGCGGGCGAACGCCTCCGCCTTGGTGGCGGGTTCCTCCCGGGCGCTCAGCACCACCACCGGCACGTCGGCGAGGGCCTCGTCGGCGCGGTAGGCCTCGAGCAGATCGAGACCGTCCGCGTCGGGCATCACGAGATCCTGCAGGATGACCGTCGGCCGAACACGTCGTGCCGTCTCGAGCGCGGCGGCACCCTCGAGGCGGACGTGAAGGACGATGCGGTCGTCGTCGGCAAGCATCCGCCGCACCGCCTCGCCGATCATCGCCTGGTCGTCGACGAGCAGGACCGTGGCAAGAGGGCGGGGACCGGGCGCAGGCATGGCGAGGATGCTACCGGCGGGTCGCCGGATCTATGCTGCGAGGCATGAACGACGCTTCGGCACATCCTCTGGGAGATCGTGCCCGGTTCCGCCGGCCGGACTGCCCGTTGCCACCGGCCAAGCCGGGGGAGCGGCGCCTCGGCGATCTGTTCGGGAACGAAGTCGACGCGTCGACCACTCTGGTGATCGCGGGATTTCCCTGCGACGAAGGGGTTCGTCGAAACGGAGGTCGCGTCGGCGCCGCGGACGGTCCCACCGCGATTCGGAACGCCTTGTGGCGGATGATGCCGGATCCGCGTCTTCCCGAAATGGCGGCGTTGCTTGGAAGGATCTGCGATCTGGGCGACCTCGAGGTGTCCGGCGATCTCGAGCGGGATCAGGCGGCACTGGGGGCGGCGCTGGCTCCGCATGCCGCGGCGGGCCGAACCGTGGTGGTGCTCGGCGGCGGGCACGAGACCGCCTACGGCATGCTGCTTGGCCATGCGGGGGCCGGGCGGGAGGTGTTCAGCGTGAACATCGATGCGCATCCCGACGTGCGCCCGCTACGCGAGATCGACGGCGTGCTGCGCGGTCACAGCGGCTCGCCGTTTCGACAGGCGCTCGAGCATCCGTCGAAGTCCTGTTGCGGATACGCGGTGGCGGGGCTGCAGCCGTCCGCGGTGTCCGCGGAGCATCTCGCGTGGATGCGGTCCCAGGACGCGACCGCCGTCTTCATCGACGAACTGCCCCGCGACGCCGCCGGCCGGCCGGATCCGCTGGCGGCGCTGCCACCGTGGCGGGACTCGTCCGACGAACGTCACGCCTCCATCATGGCCTCGCTCGATCTCGACGCGGTGGCGGCGAGTGCGGCGCCCGGGGTGAGCGCGCCCTCGCCGGCGGGATTGCCGGTCGAGTCCTGGCTCGCCGCCGCGGAACGGCTTGGTGGCGATCCGAGAGTCGCGTCGCTCGACGTCGTGGAGCTTTCGCCGCCGCACGATGGAGACGGTCGCACCGCGAGGCTCGCCGCGCTCACCGTCTGGCGGTTCCTGCGCGGGTGGAGCGGCCGGGCGTAGGCCACCGACCGAACCCGCCTGCAGTCGAGTGCCAGACGAACGAGAACCCCCGGGGCGACCGGGTTGTTCGCCGTGCGCATCGGATTCTGGATGGGTGGCGGTGTCATCGGTGACAGCTCGGGTGTCGCCGCACTCGAGTCCGCATGACGAATCGCAAAATTGGTCTTGCTTCCGGTCGGGCCGCTGGCGACATTCTTCAGGTCTTGGAAGTCAGGGCCGAGACCTCTGGAACGCCGTAGAACGAATCGAGTCGGTTGAGCGGGTTCCAACAATCACGCCTGCCAGGGAGAGCATGCATGCCCGTCTATATGCCCGTCTGTGTGCCAGGCGCCTCGAGGTCTGCGCGCACCCGGTTCGTCGCATCGCGCGTGGTGCGGGCGCTCATCGGCTCGACGATCGTGTCGACGGCCGCGTCGGCGCAGCGCGGTGGTGTGGAGGACTATCCGCCGGCGCTCGCTTCCGTGTGGGTTCCGGAGCCGACGCAAATCGACACCTTCGTTCGTGACGAGGACTGGGCGGTCGCCTTGGGCAAGGCGCTCTTCTGGGATGTCCAGGTTGGAAGCGACGGACAGACCGCCTGCGCGACCTGCCACGGACTTGCCGGGGTCGATCCTCGAACCGTGAACACGGTCCATCCCGGATTCAACGGCACCTTCGACGGGGGAGTGGGCCCCGGTGGCTCGAAGGACCCCTCCTTCTTCCCAACGACCTCGTTCACCGATCCGGCGTCTCGCTTCGGCGGCGTGGTTCGCAGCGTCGACGACATCGCCGGCAGCCAGGGAGTCCTGCGGCGCCTCTTTCAGGAGATGACGGGCGAACCGCCGGTCGAGGTGTGCGAGGATCGGTTCGATCCGGTGTTCAACGACGACGGGCAGAACGTGCGTCAGGTGACCTCGCGCAATCCCCCGAGCGTGATCAACGCGGTCTACAACATCCGGAACTTCTGGGACGGGCGAGCCAATCCGTGGTTCAACGGCGTGGACGGGGCGGGTCCGACCAATCCCGACGCCCGCGTCTGGCGGTGGGATGCCGCGAGCCAGTCGTTCTCGCAGGTGGCGGTGGCGATCGACTTCGCCGGTCTCGCGTCTCAGGCGGTCGGTCCGGTTCTCAACGGCGTCGAGATGAGTTGCTCGGGACGCTCGTGGCACGATGTCGCGATCGGACTGCTGGGCCGGCGTCCGCTGGCCGAGCAGCGAGTGGCCTCGAACGATTCGGTGCTCGGCCCGCTCGTGGCCGACGACGGTCTCGGACTCGACACGACCTACCGGGCGATGATCGTCGAGGCCTTTCGCGCCCGATGGCGTCGAGACGAGCCGACGCCCGCAGGCATTCCTCAGATCGAGGCCAACATGCCGCTGTTCTTCGGTCTCGCGTTGCAGGCGTATCAGACCACGCTGATCTCGGAAGACACGCCCTACGACCGATTCATCGAGTCCGGGTTCCCTGCCGGCGGCGGCGGCCATCTCGACGAGCTGGCGCTGGAGGGCCTCGATCTCTTCGTGAACGGAGGGCAGTTCGAGGATCTGCCCGCGGCGAACTGCATCGAGTGCCATGCGAGTCCCACCTTCAGCGCGGCGACCTGGCCCGGGATGGGTGTGACCGCTGCGCCCGTCGGAGGGAATCCGCCGTCGCCCGCGCCCAACGGCATCGAACGAATGCTCTCGATGGGGGCCGCGAATCTCTCTCGCGCGATCTTCGCGGATCATCCCGCAGACGGAGATCCGGCCATCCAGCCGCTGGACTTCCCACTCGCGGGAGACATCGAGCTGGTGCTTCTCGCGTCCGGATCGGACGATCCCGACGACGGCGAGGAGGTGCTCGACGAGGAGTGGCCGGAACTCGACTCGGGATGCGATCTCGTGCGGCGGATCGCGATCGACACGGACGAATCCGAGGGGATCCTCTCGATCGAGGTTCGTCGCGACATGCTCGACAAGAGCCAGTGCGGCACCTGGGTTCGCTTCGAGCTCGTGGACTTTCCCGTCGGTCGATACGCGCTGCTGCTCGACGACGAGCACGTCGGCACCCTCGAGGTGGTGCCGGACGGCGCGTACGACGCGGGCTTCTACAACCTCGGGGTGCGCCCGACCGAGGAGGATCTCGGAGTCGGGGCGACGACCGCGGACGGGACGCCGCTGTCGTGGACTCTTCGTCGGCAGCAGGGCCTGCCGATGCCCGAGGTCGAGGATCCATCGCCGGTGCCTCCCGGCGCGACGACCGCCGTCCACGGCGCGTTCAAGACGCCGGGCTTGCGAAACGTCGCACTGACCGGGCCGTACATGCACCACGGCGGGATGTCGACGCTTCGCCAGGTCGTCGAGTTCTACAACCGAGGCGGCGACTTCCACGAGCAGAACCTCGAGAACCTGTCGCCGGAGATGGTCTCCTTGGGCCTGTCGGAGGCCCAGATCGATGCGATCGTCGCGTTTCTCGAGTCGCTCACCGACGGGCGGGTCGCGGACGAGTCGGCCCCGTTCGACCATCCCGAACTGCCGCTTCCGAACGGGGAGACGATCCCCGTGGTCGGCGCGGCCGGACGAGCGGCGGAGTGCCTTCCGCCGTTGCAGCGCTTCGACGTTCGTCTCTCGAGCGACGGGCTCGCTGGAGATTGCGACGGCGACGGACGGCTCGACGACTGCATGATCCTGCGTGATCCCACGCTCGATGCCGATGGAAACGGCGTGCTGGACGTCTGCGACGACGCTGCGCCGCCGTCGGACTGCGGCGGCGACCTCGACGGCAACGGCCGGGTCGACGGCACGGACCTCGCGTTGATTCTCGCGTTCTGGGGGACCGATGCCTCGCTGGGCGACTGCGACGGCAGCGGCTCGGTCGACGGAATCGATCTCGCGATCGTGCTCGGGCACTGGACCGGCTGAGGGCCGGCCGTCGAGCGGGAAACACGCGCGGAGGGGCTCGAACCCCCAACCCTCGGCTTCGAAGGCCGATGCTCTATCCAATTGAGCTACGCGCGCGTCGGTTCGGTGGGGAGTGTAGCGAGGCTCGCCGTTCCCGCGTCGGAGACGGCGAAGCCGCGAGACGGCCGCCGGGCCGGCCCCCGGGTGGTCGCCCGGTCACTTCTCCGCGATCGCCCGCTCGTAGGTCTCGACGCACTTCGCGGCGGCGCCGTCCCAGGTGATGCCCCGGACCTCGAACTGCCCGTGCTCGACGAGGGTCCGCGAGAGCGGGGGATACCGCAGCACCGCCACGATCTTGTTGGCCATGTCGTCCACATCCCAGAAGTCGACCTTCAGGGCGTTGACGAGCACCTCGCTGACGCCGGAGCTCTTGCTGATGAGGACCGGCACGTTGTGGCTGATCGCCTCGAGCGGAGCGATGCCGAACGGCTCGGAGACGCTCGGCATCACGTAGAGATCCGCGATCGCGAACACCCGGGCGATGTCCTTGCCGCGGAGGAAGCCGGTGAAGAGGACCTTGTGGCCGATCCCGGCCTCGGCGGCGAGGCTGATCATGTGGGCGGCGAGGTCGCCCGATCCCGCCACCACGAACTTCACGTCGTCTTCGAGTTCCAGCACCCGCTTGGCGGCGGCGATGAAGTACTCCGGTCCCTTCTGGTGGGTGATCCGGCCGAAGTAGAGGACGATCTTGTCTCGGCGCCCGATCGGCTGCAGGCCCGCCTGGGTCGGTTCGAGATCGACGCCGTTGTAGACCACGTCGATCTTGTTCGGGTCGCAGCCGTAGCGGCTCACGGCGACGTTGCGGGTCAGCATGCTGACGGTGATCACCCGGTCGGCCCCGTGCATGCCGCGTCGCTCGATGTTGTAGACGGTCTGGTTGACGTGCTCGCCCGAGCGATCGAACTCGGTGGCGTGGACGTGGATCACCAGCGGCTTGCCGGTCATCCGCGACAGGGTGAGGCCCGCCGTGTAGGTGAGCCAGTCGTGGGCGTGGATGACGTCGTACTCGAGTCCCTCGGTCGCCTCGACGCAGAACCTCGCGTAGCGATCGGCTTCGGCGACGAGGTCGCCGCTGTAGTCGGCGGCCATGGGGCCGTAGGCGCTGCGGCGGCGTTCCGGCGGCCCGGCCTCGGGCAGCAGCTCCATCAGGGTCATGTCGAGGTCGTTCTCGGCGGTGCCGCGAAGGCTCTCGAACGCACCGCTGCGGGCGAGGGATTCGAGACGTTCCCGCGAAAGCCCACCCTCGGCGACGATCCGATCCCAGACCGGGTTGGGTGCCGTCGAGGTGTAGGCGGCGATGAAGGACTCCGGCAGCGGCAGGAAGCGGCCGTGCTGCAGGCGCTCGACCAACGGCCCGAGCCGGCCCCGCTCGAGATCCCGCCACCACTCCGCCTCGGCGGGATCGGCGGGACCCGAGCCGGTGGCGGCCTTCGCCGGTTCGAGGCGGCGACGCCGCTCGATCGGCGGTCCGTTGGGCAGCAGGGGAAGGCGGCCGGGGGTGACCAGATCGACGTGGGAGGAGCTGTCGGCAGGGATCGGCCGAGGCAGGACGAAGGTCACCGGAACGCCGGCCCGATCGAGGGCCTTGGTCAGGCCGTGACAGGCCGTGCCGAGACCACCCGTGATGAACGGGGGGAATTCCCAACCAAGCATCAGCACGCGAGGAGGCATGGGCGGCGATCAGTCCTCGTCGTCGGTGGTCATGTCCCCGAGCTCGCGGAAGGCGGCTTCGTAGGCCAGCAGCCAGAGGACCGCGGTCTCGCCGTCGGCGTCCTTGGGGAGTGGCGTCTCGAAGGTGTAGAGCAGGTCGTCGCTTCGGAAGTGACGCACGACGAGTCCGCCGGCCGGAGGCGTGCCGTCGAGTTCCTCCAGTTCCTCGGCGACGAGTTCCTCGATGGGATCACCGAAGTGCATCAGGTCGGACTCGATCGACTCGCTGAGCCAGCGGTCCGAGGTGACGAGGCTGATGGTCGTGCTGCCGTCGGTGGCGACGTCGAGGCGGTAGAACGCCGGTTCGGCGGCGTCGCGAGCGGCGCACTCCAGCCGCTGCCCACCCCCGTCGAGTTCGGTCGTCGTCAGGGAGTCGAAGACGTCTCTCGCCCGCACCTGCTCGAGGAGGTCCTGGGGGCGAAACCGGTGCGGAGGGGATGCGGTCATGAAGGGACGTCGGCAGGAGAGCGAAACTGGGCGGACTGGCGGATCATACCCGCAGGTGCATGTCCGCTCGGGCGGGGCGGAAGACGCGGTTCTGCGCCGAGGTTGACGCCACGGTCGTTTCGCAACGATGCTGGCGGAGGGCGGCTCGTCGGGTCGAGGAGGTTCGTCGGTGAATCCGACGAACACGATGCGTCCGATCCTCCACGCTCCGCCTCCCGTCCAGACGGATCCGCTCTTCATGCCTCCCGAACCACCACCGGATCGTCCCCAAGCGATGCCCGCCGCAGACTCCGGTCGAACCGCGGGAGAGGGCAAGGTCTGGCGGACCGCCGAACTGCTGCGCTGGATCCGGGACCATCTCGACGAGCGGAACGTGGACAGTCCTCGGGTTTGCGCCGAACTGCTGCTTTCGTCGGTGCTTGGGTGCGATCGCCTGCGCCTCTACATGGAGCCGCAGCGGCCGGCCTCCGCCGAGGAGCGGGCGACGCTGCGGGCGCTGGTGGCTCGTGCGGCGAGGCACGAGCCCGTCCAGCACCTCGTCGGCGAGGGCTGGTTCCTCTCCCGTCCCTATCACGTCGGACCCGAGGTGCTGATTCCGCGTCCGGCCACCGAGACGCTGGTCGGCGAAGCCCTGTCCTGGATCCGAGCGCGTTCCGCGGACGCCGCGGTGTCGGTTCTCGATGTCGGCACGGGAAGCGGCTGCATTGCGATCAGTCTCGCACTGGATGCGCGTCCACCGGAGCGACGCAGCGAAGTCCACGCGGCACGTGCCGCCGCGCGCGCCGCGGAACTCGCGTCGAGCCGCATCGAAGGTGCAGGGGACATTCCGCTCGAGGCGATTGCCGAAGTCCAGACCTTCGCGGCGCCGAGCGACGAGATCGACCATGCCGCACCGCTTGTGCCGGCTCCCGAAGAGGTCGAGGCCGACCCCGCCTCGGCGAGGTCCCGGGGCCTCTCGATCTCGCTGGTTGCGACCGATCTGCAGGCGTCGGCCATCGAGACGGCACGCCGCAACGCCGAACGGCACGGAGTCTCGGAGCGGATCGAGTTCGCGGTGGGCGACCTCTTCGATCCGGTCGCGGGGCGTCGCTTCGATCTGATCTGCGCGAATCCGCCGTACATCGACGACGCCCGCTGGGCCGAGGTGCCCGCGAACGTGAGGTTCGAGCCGGAGACGGCGTTGCGCGGCGGTCCGGACGGCCTGGCGGTGCTCGGCCGACTCATCGAGTCGGCGGGCGATCATCTCGAACCCGGCGGCGCGATCCTGCTCGAGTTCCAGTTCGATCAGGGATTGCGCATCCGTGAACGACTCGAGGCCTCGGGATTCGAGTCGATCTCGATCATCCCCGACCACGAGGGCCACGATCGAATCGCCTTCGCGGTTCGGCCCTGAGCGATCCGGACGTCAGGTGGCGCGTTCGCGGAGGGCCTTGCGGACCTCGTCGAGCAGTTGCCCGACCTGGAACGGCTTGAAGAGGAAGCAGTGCAGCCCCTCCTGGCTCGAACGCACGATCGAGTGGTGGGGGTCGTAGCCGAATCCGGTCATGAGGATCACCGGCGTGTCCGCGGCGGCGTCCTTGGCGGCCCGAAACACCTCGTAGCCGTTGCGATCGGGCATCCGGACATCGCTGATCACCAGCTCGAACGGCTCTGCGGCGGCCGAGCCGGTCGCCTCGATCGCCTCGATCGCCGCGGCGCCGTCCTCGCAGACGGTCACTTCGCACCCGCAACGCTCGAGCACCGCGCGAATGGTCTGGCGAATCTGGGGCTCGTCGTCGGCGACGAGCACGCGATGCCCGGAGAGCGTCGACTCGATCTCCGCGTCGCGCAGGAACGCCTCGGCGCCGAGGATCGACTGGGGGCCGCCCGCGGAGGTGTCGAGTCTGGCCTCGATGGCCGCGGTGGCCTCCCGCAGCGAACCCGCCGAGGCGGCATCGCCGCCGAGATCGAGGCGGCCGGCGAGGTCGGCGAGTGCCGCGAGGGACCCGCGGATCTCCGAGGAGATGTTCTCCACGACCTGTCGGTTGGTCGTGTAGCGCTCGACGACGAGCATGTCGAGGATGGTGAGAGCGAGGCCGAGGTAGCGCCCGTACAGCTCGAGGCAGAACCGGTCCTCCTCGCCGAAGCGACAGGGCACGGTGCTCTCGACGTTCAGGGTGCCGATCACCCGTTCGCCGCGACGCAGCGGCACGGTCACGCTGCTGGCGGCTTCGGGGAGTCCGCTCATGAAGCGGATGTCGGACGCCGCATCGCCGCAGACGTAGCCCTCGCCGCTCGATGCGACGAGGCCGGAGATGCCGTGGCCCTCGGGGCGGGCGAACATCCGCTGTCCGATGGGAAGCGGCTCGATGCCGCGGCTCATGACCAGTTCGAGCTGCCCGGTGCGCGGCTCGACGAGGCGCACCTCGAAGGCGGCCTCGCCGAGGATCGACTCGATGCCGCGGGCGAGCCGGTCCTCGATCTGACGCAGGCGGACCGTCACGGGTCGCGAGACCCACTCGGTGTCGAGGTCGAGCAGTTCTCCTCCGGCCACATCCACCTGTTCGATGCGATTCTGCAGTCGTCGGTTGGCGGTGACGTCCAGCAGCAGGCCGATGGCGCGTCGTTCGCCGCCCTCTGCGGTGAAGGGCGCCACCACCACCTCGAACTCGGATTCCTCGAGGGACAGCGACTCCCGCACCGAATGCGGCCCGCCGGCCTCGAGCTCGGTGGTCTCCTCCGTGTCGAACTCGGCGAGTTGTTCGAGGCCCTGCACGCAGGCGTCGGCAAAGGCCCGCAGCATCGCCGGACTGACCGCGGCAAGACGGGCGTTCATCCACAGAACCTCGCCGCGCGGATCCACCAGGCCCACACCCTCGCCGAGGCCGCCCACGATCTCGAGCACCGAGCCTTCGTCCATCCGACCGCCGGCGGCGCGATCCGTCTCGGCGATCTCGAACCGCGCGTCGAGGACGGCGCGCACCTCCGGGGGCAGGCCGTCGAGCGAGGCCAGGGTCGAGACGAGAAGCAGCGGGCGATTCGGGGCGGTCATCGGAGTCGTCGTGCGTCCTCCCCCTCGGGGGCGACGTCGCGAACCACGTGCGGAGTCTATCGACGGGTTCGCGTCCGGCCACGCAACGGTTGTCGTCGGAGCGGACGAACTCGCGAGTCCTCGAGGGACGTGGAGTAGACTCCGCCGCGTCCCCGATGAAGGGAAGTCGCCGGGAAATCGCCGGAAGGCTCCCCGGCAATCTCCGGGCCTGGGCCGGTCCTCTCGGATCGGT
The DNA here is from genome assembly GCA_017859745.1 of Planctomycetota bacterium. Classification (GTDB taxonomy): domain Bacteria; phylum Planctomycetota; class Phycisphaerae; order Phycisphaerales; family SM1A02; genus VGXO01. The sequence goes on along the minus strand of JAFMML010000014.1, from coordinate 17,582 downwards.
GCCGGCCTCCCATCCGCGTCCGCAGTCCTCCATGATCGTCGCGCACGACCTCGTCAAGCGATTCGGTCCCGTCGAAGCCGTCTCCGGCCTCTCCCTCGAGGTGGGGGCGGGTCGGATCTGCGGCTTCCTCGGCCCCAACGGCGCGGGAAAGACCACCACGCTGCGGATGCTCGTCGGATCGCTGCGTCCCGACGAGGGAAGGATCGAGATCGACGGCCTCGACGCGCTCGCGGCGCCTCGCGAGGCCCGTCGGCGGATCGGCTATCTGCCTGACGGGGCTCCGTGCCATCCCGAGATGCGGGTGGACGAGCTGCTGGCCTTTCGATGGCGGATCTGCGGTCGCGAGGGATCCCGCCGGGCCGAGATCGATCGGGTCGTCGAGGCGTGCGGCCTCGCCGGAGTGCGACGCCGCGTCGTCGGCGCCCTGAGTCGCGGATTCCGACAGCGAGTCGGCCTCGCCGCGGCGCTGCTGGGGCGTCCCTCGGTGCTGCTGCTCGACGAGCCGACCGAGGGCCTCGACCCGATTCAGGTCCGCGAGTTCCGCGTGCTGCTCAAGAGCTTCGCGGAGGAGCGCACCGTGCTGCTCAGCAGTCACCTCTTGGCCGAGGTCGAGGCGGTCTGCGACGAGGCGGTCCTGGTGCTGGATGGCCGGTCGGTCGCCGCGGGATCGATCGAGTCGCTTCGAAGTGCCGGTGCCGGTCACGGCGTGTGGCGGTGCGTCACCGATCTGCCGCCCGCCCGCCTTGCCGCGGTGCTGGCGGGCCTTCCGGGAGCGCGACTCGTGCCGGCGGGGGGATCCGGGGCCGAGACTCCGGGCGCCGAGGGCGTCTGGATCGCCCACGAGATCGAATTCGTCGAGGGCCGCGCTCGACCCGAGTCGCTGACGGCGGCGATCCTCGCCGCTGGCGGGGGCGTGCGGGCGATCGAACCGCCGCGGCGCACCCTCGAGGACGCCTTCGTCCACTTCGCTGGAGGGCCCGCGAGGTGAGTGGAGCCATCGCGATTGCCAGGCGTGATCTGCTCGGTGCCTTCACGACACCTCTCGCGTGGGTGCTGATGTCCGCCACGGGCCTGCTTGCGGCGGTGGTGTTCCTGTCGGTCACCTTCCGCGACGGGGAGATCGCGAACCTTCGCCCGGTGCTGGTGGCGCTGGGATGGGCGACGCTGCTGCTGGCTCCGGCGGTCGCCATGCGGAGCATCGCCGAGGAGCGTCGGCAGGGCACGCTCGAGATCCTGCGAAGCGCCCCCATCGGCGTCGGCTCGATCGTCATGGGCAAGTTCATCGCCGCCGTCGTGGTGCTTGCGGCGATGCTGCTGCCCATCGCGGTGCTGGCGGTGCCGCTCGAACTGTTCGGCCGTCCCGATCCGGGGGAGATCCTCTGCGGCGTGCTCGGCCTGCTTCTCGTGGGCGCCTCGATCGCCGCCGTGGGCATCCTCGCCTCGAGCATGGGCACCAGTCAGGTGCTGGCCTATCTCGGCGCGATGTTTCCGTGGCTCGCCGCGGTCGTCGCCGTGAAGCTGCTGCCGACGTGGCTCGGCGGCGCCTGGCCGGATCGGCTCGAGGCGCTCGATCCGCTGCGGCGCCTCGACGACTTCGTGATCGGTCTCTTCGACAGCGCCGATCTGGTCTACTTCCTCGTGCTGATCGCGATCTTCCTGCTGCTCGCGACGATCTCGCTCGGACGCGACGAACGAAGAAGTCCCACGGGTCTCGGCCGCCTCGGACGCCTGGCCCATCTGACCCTTCGGGTCGGCGGCGTCCTCGCCTGCGGCGTCGCGATCGTCGCCATCGCCTCGGTGCCGGCGCTGCGGGTCCGCCTCGATCTCACCCGCACGCGGGCCTACAGCCTGGCTCCCGAGACGAGGGAACTGCTTGCCGATCTCGAGGGGCCCTGGTCGATCGATCTGCTCGTCGTCGAGGAGCAGGGGGATCGAGCCCTGCTGGAACAGGTCGACGAGGTGCTGCGGCGTTTCGCCGAAGCGAATCCCGCCATCGAGGTCGGCCGGATCGATCCCACGCGTCCGGAGGATCTCGGAGCGTACGAGGCGCTGCTCGAGCGCCTCGCCGCGGGGTTCGAGGAGGAATCCCGGAACGCGACCGAAGCGATCGAGGAGGCGATGGTCGCATTCGACGAACTCGTCGCCTTCGCCATCGAGGAATCGCCGCGAGCGAAGGGCCGTCTCGCGGCGGCTCGGGCCCGCGCCGATGCGGACGCGGCCTCGCTCGAGGTGCTTGCGGCCACGTCGGCGATGCTCGAACAGGTCGCCACCACCGGCCCTCGTCTCGAACAGGAGATCCGCCGGCTGCTCGAGACCTCGTCGGCACGACCGTTTCCCGATCTCGAATCGGCGCGCAGCGCGCTCGCCGCGCACCACCGTGCCCGCTCGGACCAGTTGGCGGCGGGACTGCCCAGGGATCCCCGTGCGTCGCGCATCGCCAGGTCGCTTCGGGGCTCGATGGATCGCCTCGAGCGTCTTCCGCGCTCGAAGCTCGGCGAGATCGCCACCGCGATCGCGGGCGGCGAGGCCGCGGTGGTGAGCGGCCCCGATGGCGCCGTGGTGGTGCCGGGCTGGCAGATCCTGCCGCGGTCGACCTTCGCGGATGCCGAGACCGTCCGGTTCGATCGGCGGTTTCGAGGCGAGCAGCTGCTGGTGGCGGCGGTGCGTTCGCTGGACATGCCCGCGCCGCCCGTGGCGATCCTGATGCACACCGAGCCGAGATCGATGCTGCGGCGCCAGGACACCGGCGGCGAGGCGGCGGCGATCGCGGACGAACTGCGTGCCGCCCGGTTCGAGGTGCGGGAGTGGCGGCCGTCCGACGGCGCGCTGCCCGTCGCCGAGCAGGACGGGCCGACGGTGTTCGTGCCGATCCCGCCGTTGACCAGGCGAAGCATCGAACCCGACGAGGCGGAGTCGGCGCTGCTGGACGCGACGCGGGAACTGATCGAGGGCGGCCGACCGGTGCTCCTGAGCGTGGGACCGAGCGTGCTGCCGTTGCTTGGTGGGCAGGATCCCTGGGCGGAACTCGCCGCGGGGCTCGGCGTCGACGCCGACACCGCCCGCACCCTGCTCGAACTTCCACCGGGTGAGGAGGCACGCGAGCCGCAGGCGACCCACCTCGCCGCGGAAGGGGAGACCACGCATCCGCTCGGCGCGGTGCTCGACGATCAGGCGCTGCTGCTCTTCTATCCGGTGCCGATCTCGCTGGACGCGGACGGCCCCGCCACGGCGGTCCTGGGACTGGCGCCGTCGGAGACGCGATGGGTCGAGGAGGACTGGCGACGCCTTCGCGACATCGATCGGGTGCCCGAGGCCAAGCGCGATGACGACGCACGTCCGGTGGTCGCGGCGATCGAGCGGCCCCGGCCCGACGGCGGCGTGCAGCGGGCCCTCGTGGTCGCCGCCAACGGTTGGCTGCTGTCGAATCTGGCGGACCGGACGGTGCCGCTCGGCGGCGAGCGGGTCGCCTTCGCGAACCCCGGCAATCGCGAACTGGCTCGCAGCGGCATCGCCTGGCTCGCCGGCCTCGACGAATGGGTCGGTGGTGGCGGCCCCGGACGCGAGGTGGCACGACTCGCCGGCATCGCTCCGGCCGACCGGGCCGCCTGGACGGCGGGACTGCTCGTCGGTCTCCCCGTGCTGCCCCTTCTCGTCGGAGGCGTGATCTGGCGACGGCGGGAGCGGGCCCGATGAGCATCCGCGCGACGATCGGATGGTGGGTCGCCGCCGCCGCGCTCGCCGCGGTGGCGTGGTGGCTCGGCCGCACGCCCGTGTCGGCGACGATGGGGCCTCGGCCGTTGTTCGCCGCCGGCGAACTTCCGGTCGATCGGATCGAGGCGATCGAGATCGAGCGACCCGACGAGACGATGCTGCGCTTCGAGCGACGCGAGGGCCGGTGGTGGCAGACGGCGCCCTTCGAGCATCCGATGGATCCGGTCTCGATGCGACGCCACGCGACCGCCGCCGAGGGCCTGCGCACGAGTCGCGAGGTCGAGATCGACGACGCGGCGGCGCTCGGCCTCGACCCGCCGTTGGGTCGAGTGACGTTCGAGTGGCGAACCGACGGGGAACCTCGCTCGGCGGCGTTGGACCTCGGACGACGCGGCGTCGCGGGTCGGGCGTGGATCAGGCGCGACGGCGAATCGTCGGCTCACGCGGTGGATGCGGCGTTGCATGATCGCGTGCTCGACGGCGAACCTCGGTCGTGGCGTCGTCGTCGTCTGCTCGACGCTCCGGAGGAGGGAATCGATCGGATCACGATCGAACTCGTGGGCGCCCCCTCGGTCGCGATCGAGCGAACCGGTCGGCGCTGGGCGCTGGCGGCGCCGTTCCGAACCCGCCTCGATGCCGTCGCGATGGACGAGTGGATCGCGGCGCTCTCCCGAGTCGAGGCGGCGGCGTTCTTCGACGACGAGGTCGAGGATCCCGCGACCTACGGGCTGGATCGGCCCGCAGAGACCCTGGTGCTGGAGCGCCGCGTCGTCTCGCCGGACGGCGAGGTCTCATGGCTTCGCGAGGCCCTCGAGATCGGAAGCCTCTTCGGTCCGGGTTCGACCGATCGATTCGCCCGCATCGCGGGCCGACCGACGGTGGTGCTGCTGGCGGAGGGATCGCGGGCCGCGGCGTTGCGGCCGCTGGCGAGCCTGATCGATCCGACCGGCAGCGGTGCGGTGCCGGAGGAGGTCGGCATGCTCGAGATCCGGCGCGGCGACGCGGCCTTTCGAATCCGCCGCGAACTCGACGGCTTCGTGGCCGAGTCGCTCGACGAGCGGGGCGAGGTCGTCGATGCCGTCCCGTGCGACGCCGCGCGGGCGAACGCGCTGCTCGACGCGCTGCTCGAGACCCGCGCCCCGGAGATCTCCATCACCCCGTTCCCCGCGGAGCTCTCCGAGGCGCTGGTGATTCTCGAGGACATCTCGGGGCGCCCGCTCGACACCGTGCGGGTCGCGCGGGAGCCCGATCGGGGACGGTGGGCGCTCGAGAACGGGGACGACGTCCTGCGGATCTTCCCCGAGTCGTTCACGCTCGACCTCGATCCGGCCGCCTACGGCCTGGTCCCGGCGTCGGACGGCACCCCGTAGCCGAGCACGAGGTCGTCGCCGCGGCGTCGGATCGACTCGAGTCGCAGGCCCAGACTCTCCACGAGGCCGCCCTCGGTGGCGCCGGCCACCGCAGGCATGCCGCTGTCGCCGCCGGCGACCCGCGGCGCGACGAAGACCCAGGCCTCGTCGACGAGACCATTGCGGAACAGACGGCCCAGCAGGCGGGCTCCGGCTTCGACGAGCACCCGTGCGACGCCGAAGTCCGCCGAGAGTCGCTCGCACAACGTGCGAAGCGGGAGTTCGCCGCCGGTCGCGGGCAGGTCGAGCAGGGTCACCCCGCGGGCTTCGAGTTGGGCCGCGAGATCCGCATCGCTTCGTCGGACCTCGCTGTCGCAGACCACGAGGGTCGGCTGCGAGGCGGCGGTGGCGACGAGCTTGGACGACAGCGGAATCTGCAGGCGTGCATCGACCACCACCCGAAGCGGTGTGCGACGCGACGGCACGTCGCGGACGTTCAGCAGCGGATCGTCGACAAGCACGGTGCCGATGCCGGTGAGGATCGCGTCGCAGCACCCGCGTTCGCGATGGACCAGACGACGGCTGAGTCCGCTGGAGATCCAGCGCCCGTCTCCGGCGCCGCCGGTGATCTTGCCGTCGAGGGTCTGCGCCCACTTCGCCACCACCCACGGCCGGCCGGTCCGAATGCGGTGCATGAACGGACGATTGAGGCGTCTGACCTCCTCGAGATCGTCGCGCTTGACGACCTCGAGACCGGCGTCGGCGAGGCGTCGGGCGCCTCCACCGGCGACGGGATTGGGATCCGGTTCGCCGTAGACCATGCGGGCGATCCCCGAGTCGAGGATCGCCTCGGTGCAGGGCCCGGTGCGGCCCTGGTGGTTGCACGGCTCGAGCGTGACGAGCAGGCTTCCACCGCGAGCCCGTTCGCCCGCGGCCGCAAGGGCCTCGATCTCCGCGTGCGGCCCGCCGACGCGACGGTGGTGGCCCAGGCCCGCGATGCGTCCGGAGGCGTCGAGCACGACGCAGCCGACCATGGGATTGGGCTCGACCAGCCCGTGGCCTCGAAGCGCGAGGCGCACCGCCATCCGCAGAAGTTCGGCATCCCGGTCGTCGCGATCCACGGTCATGCGATGGTCTCCTCCTCGAAGGTTCGGGTGCCGCCGCGCGGGGGCGCGGGGTTCGGTCGGTCGACGCCGACGCCGGTCCAGGCGAGGGTCGCGACCAGCACGTCGTCGCCGCGGATCGGTCCCTCGAAGCCCTCGACGATCCGCAGCAGGTGGCTCGGCCATCGGGAAGGGGCCGGTTGGCCGCCGCAGAGTCGTGCGAAGCCGTCGAGCCCGAGTTCGCGCCCGGTGCGATCGCGAGCCTCGAACGCACCGTCGGTGTATGCGAACAGGGTCTCGCCGGGCGCGAGTTCGAACTCGTGCTCCAAGGTGCCGAACTCCTCGGACGGCAGGGCCCCGAGCAGCGGCTCGGTCGCTCCGAAGTGGTCCAGCACGCCGTTGCGCCTTCGCCGCAGCACCGGCGGGTGGCCGGCGTTGGCGATGCGGACGGCGCCGCGTGCGGGATCGACGAGCACGGCGGCCGCGGTGGCGAGCAGCGAGTGCCGGGCGAGGGTCAGATGGACGTAGCGGTTGAGGCCCGCAAGCAGTTCTCCGGGACCGGTGTCGGGTCGCTCGGCGTGCAGACGCTCGATCTCGCCGACGAGCCGGTTCACGGTCATCGCCGCGGAGAGGCCGTGTCCGGTGACGTCGAGCAGCACCATGGTCACGGCGCCGTCCACGTGGCGGTGGACGTGGAGGAAGTCTCCGCCGAGATCGCTCGCGGGGGCGTAGGCGTAGTCGAAGCGAATCGGGTCGGCCGCTTCGAAGGTGGCTGGAAACAGACTGTCGTGGATGGTGCGGGCCTGCTTGATCTCCCGCCGAAGGGCCCGCAGCTTTCGACCCGTGAACTCCCTGCCGAAGCGGCGTCGGTATCGCCGCAGGCGCCACCAGCAGAGGCCCATGCCGGGAAGCAGGATCATCGGGCTCGCCACGACCTCGACGACGGTGACCACGAGCGATTCGAACCGGCCGGAAGACGCCAGCAGCGCGACGATTCCGACGATCAGGCGGTACCCCGCCCAGGCCACCAGCAGCGGGAGGATCGGGCGAACCGACTCCCGTGGAGTCCACGGCAGGAACAGGCACGCGGAGAAGTGCAGCAGCATCACCGACGCGAGCGGCGAGACCACCATCTCCGGCGCCACGATTCGCTTCACGAACTCGCCGGCCACGATCAAGGCGCCCAGCAGCAGGAGCAGTCGGGTCGCGGCGGACAGCGCCCCGATCCGGTTGTCGATGCGGGGTCGGATCTTCAGGGCGAAGATCGCGATCGCGACGAGGCCCAGCGCCGCGGTGATCGCGTCGACGAGGGTGCCGATGCGCCAGTCCGAAGGCGAATCCGAAGCTGCGGGAACCTCGTCGGGAGAGGTCGCAAGCTCGCCGAGGGCGAGGGTCACGCCGTCGCCGACGGAGACGGATGCGGTGGGGGCATCCGTCTCCGCAGGAAGGCCAGAGAGCGCCAGCGCCAGCAGCGAGGCGAAGATGAAGGTCTGCAGCACCGCGTAGACCCCGCACATCCACGCGAACCGTCGCCGGAACCACCGGACCAGATCGAGTTCGAACTCGCCGCGATACTCCCGATGGTCTCCATGATCCCGAAGTTCCTCGGGGATCTCCTCGGCGTCGACGAGCGGGGGGTCGGACATCGCAGGGGATCTTACGGCGACGGCATGCGTCGATTCACGTCCGACTTCCCGTCCGAAGTCCGGTCGGCATCGAACGAAACGGACCGGCCCGCGAGGGACCGGTCCGTTGCGGATTCGGGATTCGAGCGGCGATCAGCCCTGGGTGAGGACCGCGTCCTTGAGCCGGTCCGGCATGATGCGGTACTCGAGCGGCTCCATGGTGCTGGTGGCCCGGCCCTGGGTCATGCTGCGAAGGGTGGTGGTGTAGCCGAACATCTCCGACAGCGGCACCTCGGAGGAGACCACGCGGACGTTGCCTCGCATCTCCGAGTCGTTGATCTGGCCGCGGCGGCTCGCGATGTCGCCGGAGACGTTGCCGAAGAACTCGTCGGGCGTGGTCACGGTCAGCTTCATGATCGGTTCGAGGAGGGCGAGCCCCGCCTTGGTGCACGCCTGCCGGAACGCGAGCGCTCCGGCCTGCTCGAACGCGACCTGGCTGGAGTCCACGTCGTGGTAGGAGCCGAAGACCAGCTCGACCTTGACGTTGATCATCGGGAAGCCGCCGAGAACGCCGCTCGCGGCGGCATGCCGCACGCCATGCTCGACCGAGGGGATGTACTCGCGGGGAATCACGCCGCCGGTGATCTTGTCGACGAAGCAGATGCCGTCGACGAACTTGAGACCCTCGGCCTCGGCCTCCTCCTTGGTGAAGGGCTTGACGCTGACCACCGCGTCGCCGAACTGGCCGCGGCCGCCGGTCTGCTTCTTGAAGAGGCCGCGCACGTCGGCGGCGGCGCCGGTGATGGTCTCGCGATAGCTGACCCGCGGCTTGCCGACGGTGACGTTCACCTTCATGTCGCGGACGAGCTTGTTCTTGATGATCTCGAGGTGCAACTCGCCCATGCCCGCGATGATGGTCTCGCCGGTCTCGTCGTTGTAGTTGGACCGGAACGAGGGATCCTCGCGGCGAATCGTGGTGAGGGCCTCGCCGAGCTTCTTCTTGTCCTCGGCGGTGTTGGGCTCGATCGACATCGAGATCACCGGCTCGGGGAAGTCCATCCGCTCGAGCACGATCGGATCGTCGTTGCTGCAGAGGGTGTCGCCGGTCGTCGAGTTCTTCGGCCCGATGACGGCGACGATCTGGCCGGCGCCGGCGCTCTCGAGGGCCTGCCGGTCCTTGGCGTGCATCTCGAAGATGCGGGAGACGATCTCGCGCTTGTTGTTGACGGGATTCAGCACGCGGGCGCCCTTCTCGAGGACGCCGGAGTAGACCCGCATGTAGGTCAGATCGCCGTGGGAGTCCGAGACCACCTTGAACACCAGCGCCGAGAATGGAGCCTCGAGGTTGTGGGGGCGGCTGAGCTTCGTCTCGCTGTCGCGGGGATCGACGCCCTCGACCGGGGGGACCTGGGTCGGGTTGGGCAGGTAGTCGATGACGCCGTCGAGGATCCGCTGCACGCCGACGTACTTGAGCGCCGAACCGCAGAAGACCGGGAAGCACTCGCGGGAGATGGTGCCCTTGCGAAGGGCGGCCTTGATCATCTCGGGCGTGATCGAGTCCGCGTCCTCGAGGTACTTCTCCATGAGGTCGTCGTCGAGTTCGGCGGCCTTCTCGACGAGTTCGTGATGCCAGAGCTCGGCCATCTCCTGGAGGTTCTCGGGGATGTCCCGCTCCTCGACCTTCGAGCCGAGTTCGGTGGAGTCGAAGTAGTACGCCCGCATGCCGACGAGGTCGATGAGGCCCTCGAAGGTGTCGGCGGCGCCGATGGGGATCTGCACGGCGATCGCGTTCGCGCCGAGACGCTCGCGGATCGTGCCGAAGCTGAACTCGAAGTCCGCCCCGAGCTTGTCCATCTTGTTGACGAGGCAGATGCGGGGGACCCGGTAGCGGTCGGCCTGCCGCCAGACGGTCTCGGACTGCGCCTCGACGCCCTCCTTGCCGTCGAAGACCGCCACCGCGCCGTCGAGCACGCGAAGCGACCGCTCGACCTCGATGGTGAAGTCGACGTGGCCCGGGGTGTCGATCAGGTTGATCTTGTAGGTCTTGCCGGCGTGCTCCCACGGGCAGGTGGTCGCGGCGGACTGGATGGTGATGCCCCGCTCCTGCTCCTCCGAAAGGAAGTCCATGGTCGCGGTGCCTTCATGCACCTCGCCCATCTTGTAGTTCTTCCCGGTGTAGTAGAGGATGCGCTCGGTGACGGTGGTCTTGCCGGCGTCGATGTGGGCGCAGATGCCGATGTTGCGGACGAAGTTGAGATCGGTCGACATGGTTCGGTCTCGAGGTTCGGGGACGGCCCGCCTGATGCGGACCCGGTACGGGATCCAAGTGCTGGGATCGGAGTGCTGGGATCGGAGTGCTGGGGGCAAGGACCGAGAAGCGGTCGAAGGTGGGGATCGGCAACTGGGCTGCCGGTCTCGACCGGAATCGGTCAACAATCTGTGAAGTTGCGCCGTGAAGTTGCGCCGTGAACTTGCGGCAGGTGGCGGGCGGTGAGGGCGGTCTCGGGATCGGGGACCGGGAAGGTCCCGACACGTTCCGCCGGCGTTCGCCGTGTTCGGTCAACGCCGAACGCGTCCTCCGGTCGCCGCCGATGCCCGCGGACGACCCGTCACGTCGGGGTCGTCGTCGGCATCCGCCGGGCTGCCACTCCGATCACCGCCATCACCCTGAGGACTCCGATCCGCCGCGATCGCCGAAGCGGCCGCCGTGCTCCCGGCGCGGGCGGCGCGGGCGGCGGGTGCCGTTCGAGGCATCGGGGTTCGCAGGAGGCGGGGCATTGGAGGTGGAGGGGGCGAAGGGGTCCGGTCCAAAAATTGCAGAATCCACGAGGGTAACGCTCCTCGTGGCGCAGTCAAGGTTCGTCCGGAGGGATTTCCGGGTTCGCGCGGGCGGGAACTTCAGGCGATCCGAACGAGGTCGCTCCGCCGGACCCCGCGTCGCTGGAACTCAGGGGCGATCTCCTCGAGCCACCGCCGGGCGTCCGCGACGTAGCCGGCCGTCGGCTTCACCTCGGGGGCGATCGTGGCGAAGTGGCGGTTGAAGCGGGCCATCGACCACTCCCGGACCAGCTTCGCGGTCATCGAGGCCAGAGCGGTCGGAAGGTGCCGGTCCTCGCTCTCGGCCTCGAAGCTCAGCACGATCTCGCCGCCCGACCGCCGAAGGCGATACCGACTGATCCGATCGGTCCGGCCGATCTCCTCGAGTTCGGCGTCGGGGAAGCTTCGCATCAGCGGCTCGACGTAGTCGCTGCGTCCCCCGTGGCGATCGACGATCACCCGCGGCGTCTCGGTGCCGTGGTCGGTCCAGATCCGGTCGACGAGACGCATGGCCGCGTGGAAGTTGACGTGGGCCTTGCCGGCACTGCGGCAGAGGCGGTTGAAGGCCTCCTCGTCCACCGCTTCGGCGAACATCCCGACGATCTCGATGCCGGCGGCGTCCAGTTCCCTCTTCAGGCGTGCCGCGTCGATCGCGAGGCGATCGCGGGTCGCCCCCTGGGGAAGCGGCGTCGGGTCGCGGTACCAGGGGCGGGTCTCGAGTCGGGCGAGATCGATGCCGAGTCGCTCGAACGCCTCCCCGTCCGACTCGGCGATGTCCCGATCGTCGGCGGCGGCGAGCATGCAGAGGACGCCCCGCTCGAGATGTCGCAGGGGATGGGCACGCCCGTCGCGAGCACCCTTCAGACGCTTGCTGTCCGCGATGGCGAGACGCTTGCGTCGATCCGCGGGCGAGCGGGCGACGACCTTCTCGAGGCGCGACCACAGTTGGGGAGGTCCCTCCTCGGGGTCGGCGTCCGAGATCCGGAAGACCGTCGCCGCCGCGGCGAGCGGCCCGAGCATGGGGCCGTAGCCGGCTTCGTCGATGCCCGCGTAGATCAGCACCCCCCCAAGGTAGCCGAGGGTTCCGGTGCGCGACCCACGCCGTAGACTCGGGCGATGGCCGGATCCTCACGACGTCATGGGGCCGCGAGAGAGCCCGCAAGGGGGGGCGTGGGTGAGCCCGCTCCCGTGGCGGCGACGGCGGAGACGCTGGCTGCCGCAAGCGTGCCGCCGACCCGGGTGCTGGTGGCCATGAGCGGTGGGGTCGACAGTTCGGTGGCCGCCGCCCTGCTTCGGCAGGCGGGCCACGAGGTGATCGGCTGCTTCATGCGGCTCGGCGAGGCGGGGGAGGCCGAGGGCCTTGTGCCCGACGACGGCATGTGTGCGACCGGAGGCCGGCGGAAGCAGGGCTGCTGCTCGGTCAACGACGCCGCCGATGCCCGAGTGGTCGCGGCCACGCTCGGCATTCCCCTCTACGTGATGAACTTTCGACGGGAGTTCGGGCGGATCATCGACCAGTTCGTCGCCGAGTACCAGGCCGGACGCACGCCCAACCCCTGCGTGCGTTGCAACGACTGGCTGAAGTTCGGTCGCCTGCACGAGCATGCCGAGACGCTCGGCGCGACCCATGTGGCCAGCGGGCACTACGCGGTCGTCCGTCGGGGCGAAGCCGGCGCCGAACTGCATCGCGGCGCCGATCTCGCAAAGGACCAGACCTACGCGCTGTTCGGGATCCGTCCCGATCGCCTCGCCCGCACGATCTTCCCGCTTGGCGATCTCGAGAAGCCGGCGGTGCGCGAGCTGGCATCGCGCCTCGGCCTGCCGGTGTTCGACAAGCCGGATTCGCAGGAGATCTGCTTCGTGCCCGATCAGGACTACGCGGGCCTGCTCGAACGGCGGGCGCCGGGATCGATTCGGCCGGGAGCACTCGTCGACGAGGCCGGCCGCACGATCGGCGAGCATCGAGGCCACCAGCACTTCACCGTGGGGCAGCGGCGTGGTCTCGGGGTCGCCGCGACGGTGCCGCTCTACGTGCTCTCGAAGAACGCGGCCCGCAACGAAGTCGTCGTCGGGCCGAAGGCCGCCTTGCGTTGCCGAGGCGCCGAGGCGACGGAGATCAACTGGCTCGACGGGGATCCGCCCGCGGACTGGATCGAGTGCGAGGTGCAGTGGCGTCTGCACGGCGAGGCCGCCGCCGCCCGGGTGCGGACGATCGAGACCGAGACCGGGCTTCGACTGGACGTCGAGTTCGCACGGGAGGAGGAGCGTCTTGCGCCGGGGCAGGCGGTCGTCTGCTACCGGCAGGGACGAGTCCTCGGCGGCGCCTGGATCGACCGGGTGCTGGACGCGCCGGTCTGACGCGCCGGTCTGACGCTGCGCGGGATTCGACCGGCGACCGTCCCGACGCCGACTCGATTCAGCCGCCGAGCAGGCTCTGCGGCCAGCCGGCGTAGAGCGCCACGGTGTAGAGCACGAAGGCTCCGAACAGAAGACCGCCTTCGGTGCGGCTGATCACCCGGCCCGAGCGAGCCAACGGCAGGACCAGCAGGGGCGCCATCGTCGCCACCACGAGGTCGAAGCGGAAGACCTGCGGTTCGATGGGCACCGGCACCACGATCGCGGTGAGGCCGAGGATGCCCAGCACGTTGAAGATGCCCGAGCCGATCAGGTTGCCAAGGCCGAGATCGTCCTTCCCCCGCCAGCTCGCCACGAGACTCGTGACCAGCTCGGGTGCCGAGGTGCCGAAGGCGACGACGGTCAGGCCGATCACGAGCGGCGGAACGCTCCACAGCTCCGCCAGCTCGACCGCGGAGTCCACGAGAAGGCGCGAGCTGCCCACGAGGATCGCGATGCCGACGACCGTCAGCAGGATGTTCACCGTCCACCCGCCTCGCCAACCCTCGGGAAGCGTCGGAGCCTCGGCCTGCACCGCGGCGGGTTCGTCGCGGCTCGCGCGGTAGCTCCACCCGATGAACGCGACGAGCCCGATCACGAACAGCATGCCCATCCAGCGGGGAATGACGCTCCCCGTCGCCAACGCCAGCCAGGGAAGGGCGGTGACTCCGGCCAGCAGCAGGATCTCGGCGTTCAGCGACTTCGCCATGACCGGTACGGGTCGGAGCAGGGCGACGGCCCCGAGAACCAGCAGCAGGTTGGCGATGTTCGAGCCGACCACGTTGCCGATCGAGATCTCCGGAGCGCCGTCGAGGGCCGCGAAGACGCTGGTGGCGAGTTCCGGGGTGCTTGTTCCGAACCCCACCACGGTCATGCCGACGAAGAACGCCGAGACCCCGGCCCGCAGCGCGAGGGCGCTCGAACCGCGCACCAGGACCTCGGCACCGACGGTCAGCAGCACCAGCGAGAGGGTCAGAAGCAGCAGCGGGAGCCACAAGGGAGCCGCATCGTAGGGGAGGGGGCGTGCTTCACCGGTCGAGCGCCGACCGAGGGTGCGGCGGACGGCGGCGACCTGCCGATACTCCCCCGACGAACTGGACACGCCGCCCGGATGGCCGTCGGGCCCGACGGCGATGCACACGACGGGACCCTCGGAGCGATTCGACCCATGGCCAGCGATCTCATCTCATCCATCGAGCGTCACCTCGGCGGCGACGCCGCCGACCTTCTCGGCCACAAGGCCAAGGTCGACAGCGCCTTGCTGCAGCTTCCCGGCGGCGACTTCATCGATCGCGTCTGGATGCCCTCGGACCGCAATCCCCAGGTGATCCGTTCGCTCGGGGCGATCCTGAACCACGGCCGACTCGCGGGAACCGGCTACGTCTCGATCCTGCCGGTCGATCAGGGCATCGAGCATTCCGCCGGCGCGAGCTTCGCCCCCAATCCGATCTTCTTCGACGGCGAGAACATCGTGAAGCTCGCGATCGAGGGCGGCTGCAACGCGGTGGCGACGACCTTCGGGGTGCTGGGTTCGGTGTCACGGAAGTACGCCCACCGCATCCCGTTCATCTGCAAGATCAACCACAACGAGCTGCTCACCTGCCCGAACCGGTTCGACCAGGTTCTGTACGGCACCGTCGAGGAGGCGTGGAATCTCGGCGCCACGGCGGTCGGCGCGACCATCTACTTCGGCAGCGAGGAGAGTTCGCGGCAGATCGTGGAGATCTCCCACGCCTTCGCCCACGCCCACGAGCTCGGCATGGCGACGGTGCTCTGGTGCTACCTGCGCAGTCCGTCGTTCAAGCGGGACGGCAAGGACTACCACACGAGCGCCGATCTCACCGGTCAGGCCAACCATCTCGGCGCGACCATCGAGGCGGACATCGTCAAGCAGAAGCTGCCCGAGCTGAACGGAGGCTACGAGGCCCTCAACATGGGCGACTCGAGCTACGGCAAGTTCGACCGGCGGATCTACACCGATCTCGCGAGCGACCATCCGATCGACCTCTGCCGCTATCAGGTCCTGAACGGCTACGCGGGCCGGGCCGGTCTCATCAACTCCGGCGGCGCGAGCGGCAAGAACGACCTCGCCGACGCGGTCCGCACCGCGGTGATCAACAAGCGGGCCGGCGGCATGGGGCTCATCTCGGGGCGCAAGGCCTTCCAGAAGCCGATGGCCGAAGGCGTCGCCCTGCTGAACGCGATCCAGGACGTCTATCTCTGCCCCGAGGTGACGATCGCCTGACGGATCGGTCCCGGGTCGTCGAAGGCGACGTCCGCGGGGCGCAGCTCCAGAAATGGCCGGTTCGGCGCGTCGCCGCGGCGCGGATGGCACTGCGGTGGCAGCGTCGCGCTCGGAGTGCAGGCGAGAGGACCCCGGAAAGAATCTCGGCCCACACGTCGAGACGTCTGGGCCGAGTTCCGGAGAGAGATGCCGAGAAGAGAGCGAAGGCGTCGTGGCGATCCGCGAACGCCTTCGAACAGAGAGTAATCCCGTCCGGATCCGAAGGGGGCCGGGGAACCCACCCCAATGCCGAGGCAGGTGTCGACCGATTGTCGGCGACGCCATCGTCAGCGAGGCGGCGGTTCGGCACGGTCATGCAGGGGTGACTCGGAGACCGGCTACGGTCGAGCGATGCCGGCCTCGCGGGTGGCCGTCTTCCCGGAACCGGACCATGACGCAGCCTTCTGCGGCGGGCTCGATCGGACAGGCCTCGACCGGCCGGAGCCCGACCGACCGGAGCCCGACCGGCCGGATCCCGATTGATCGGAGTCCGACCCCCGAGTCGAACCGACTCCGCGAGTTGGGTGGTGCGGCGGAGCCGGAGCTGCGGGCCCGCCTGGCCTGGCTGCTGGTTCCGGGGGTCGGGCCCACGCGATGCCGCCGCCTTGCCGCGGCGGCGGGCGGTTGCGAAGCGATGCTGAGAGCGCCCGTTGGCGAACTCGCCGCGCTCCTCCGCCGTGCGCCGGACACGGTCCGCGACTGGCAGCAAGCCGCTCGTCGGGCGAATGTCGATGGCGAACTGCGGCGGATCACCGACCTCGGCGGCGTGCTGGTCTCGCTTGGGGCCGAGGACTATCCGCCGCTCTTGGCCTCGATTCCGGATCCGCCTCCGTTGCTGTGGATGCAGGCCGGCCATGAGACCGCCGCGTCGACCGATAAGGGCGAGCCTTCGGAGAACGCGCTGTTCGCGCTTGGGCAAGGCGGCGCACCGAACGTGCCCGTGGTGGCCATCGTCGGCACGCGTCGTGCGAGCGCCTACGGCCTCGAGACCGCAGCCCGATTCGGCGAGGGACTCGCCGCGAGTGGCGTCGCGATCGTCTCCGGGGGAGCTCGTGGCATCGACGCTGCGGCGCATCGGGCGGCGCTTCGCGTCGGCGGAAGAACCATCGCCGTGCTCGGCTCGGGGCTCGGGCGGCGCTATCCCCCGGAGCACGACCGTCTGTTCGACGAGATCGTTGCGGGCGGCGGGGCGATCCTGAGCGAGTGGCCGATCGCCACCGAGCCCCGACCGGGACATTTTCCTCGCCGCAACCGGATCGTCTCGGGACTTGCCCTCGGCGTCATCGTCGTCGAGGCGGCCCGTCGCAGCGGGGCCCTGATCACCGCCCGGCTCGCCGTCGAGGAGCACGGCCGCGAGGCGATGGCGGTGCCCGGTCGAATCGACATGCCGCAGTCGGCGGGCTGCCTGAAGGCGATCCGCGAGGGCTGGGCGGCGCCGGTGGCGAGCCTTGCGGAGATCGGCGAGCAGTTGGCGGGCGTCGGATCGCTTCTCGTCGGTGCCATCGAGCGGGCAAAGGCGGACCACGCCTCGCGGAAGGGGCTGCGATCGACGGACGGCCTCGATCGCCGTGAAGACCCCCTCGACCGGCGCATCGTCGAGATCGCGACCGCGCAGCCGAGCGATCGGGCCGCGGCGATCGACGCGATCGTCTCTGAGACCGGCCTCGGCGCGGACGTCGTGGCCGCTCGTCTGGTGCGGTTGCGTCTCGAGGGTCGACTGTCGCGCGGGTGAACCGACCGCGGCCGAAGCGTGGGCTCTTGTCGACTCAGGCGAAGCGTTCGCTGCGGACGAATCCGACCGGGGTGGTGGGGAAGTGACGCAGCGGAATCCCGCGTTCGTCGATCAGGTCGATCACCGCCTGCGACACGTTGCCGTAGATCTCGATGGCGAAGTCGAGAGCCGACTGCGCATGCTGCTCGACGTAGGCCAGCACCGGAGGGTTGTCGGCGTGGAAGAGGAAGTCGTCGCTTCGCCGGTAGACCTCGGTCCAGACCAGCTTGTGCGGATCGACGCTGTCCTGGTCGAGGTTATGGAACAGCATGCCCGGTTCGCTGGCCTCGACGGCCGCATCGACGGTGGCCGCGAGATCGAGATGGGCGTCGAGTTGGCCGGGCTTGACCGTGATTCGGGCGAGCAGGATGAAGGGGTTGGTGCCGTCGGCCATGGGCAATCGTGCTCCTGAGGATTCAAGCGCGAAGTCTGAACCGACCGTCACCGATGGTCAACGTCCGAGGCCGGTACGGCGCTCCGAAGACGACCATTCGTGCGACGACGCCGACCGGTCCTCGAGGTCCGTCG
>JAFMML010000111.1 GCA_017859745.1 Planctomycetota bacterium | reverse complement strand
CGATTCCTGCGACATCGACAGCGGGTCGAGCGCCGACGTCGATGCCAACGGAGTGCCGGACGAATGCCAGTTCCCCGGGACCTACCTCGTGCCGGACCAGTTCGGATCGATCCAGGCCGCGATCGCCGCGGTCGCCGACGGTTCCGAGATCGTGGTGCAGCCGGGCACCTACTTCGAGCACTTGGTGTTTCTGGGCAAGTCGATCGTGGTGCGAAGCGAGTCGGGACCGGAGAGCACGGTGATCGATGGCGGAGGCGCGGGCAGCGTGGTCGTCTTCCGCAGCGGCGAAGGCCCGGCGACCCGCATCGAGGGCTTCACGATCACCAACGGCGGGGGCTCTGCGGGTTCGGGCGGTGCGGGCGTCCTCGTCGAATCGAGTTCGCCCACGATCCGCGGCAACCGCATCGTCGGCAACACGACGAACCTGCTCGGGGGCGGCATCATCGTCTACGGGTCCTCCTCGCCGCGCATCGAGGAGAACCTCATCGCCGACAACGCCGCAGGCGATGGCGGGGGCATCTACATCCAGGTCGAGAACACCCGCGTCTTCGTGCATCGCAACACGATCGAGGACAACGTGTGCAACGGCGAATTCGGAGGCGGAGTGCTCTGCTGGAACGGTTCGCTCGAACTCGTGGGGAACGAGATCGCCGGCAACGTCGGCGCCGATTCGGGCGGCGGCGTCTTCGTGCTCTTCTCCGGCGACACGCCGCACCACCTGGAGGCGAACGAGATCCGCGACAACGTCGCCAACGACGACGGCGGCGGCGTCTGGTTCGCCAACGGCGGCGCGATCCTCCTCGTCAACAACCTGATCACGGGCAACGCGGCGCCGTCCGGCGCGGGACTCTACGCCCGCGGCACCGGCACGCTCCTCAACTGCACGATCAGCGGCAACCTCGCCTCGAGCGAGGGCGGCGGGCTCTACTACGGCGAAGGTGGAGGCGATCTCTCGATCGCGAACTCGATCGTGCGCGGCAATCTCGCCCCTTCGTCGCCCGAGCTCTTCTACACGGGCGGTGCGCAGTCCATCTCGTTCTCGAACATCGGCGGCGGCTGGCCGGGCTTCGGCAACCTGGACGCCGATCCTCGCTTCGTCGACGCGAACGCGGGCGACTACCGGCTCGCCGGCGACTCGCCGTGCATCGATGCGGGCGACAACGGCGTCGTGCCCTTCGAGATCGAGACCGATCTCGCGGGCGAGGCGCGATTCGTCGACGATCCGAACACGCCCGACACCGGCTCCGGTGCTCCGCCGGTCGTGGATCTCGGAGCCTACGAGTTCCAGGGCGATGCCGTCGGATGTCCCGCGGATCTCGACGGCGACGGCGTGGTCGGGGCGGGCGATCTCGCGATCTGCCTCGGGCAGTGGGGTCAGACGAGCGGTAAGACCGGCCCGCCGCTCGCGGATCTCGACGGCGACGGCGTGGTCGGCGCAGGCGATCTCGCGATGCTGTTGAGCGCGTGGGGACTCTGCGGCTGATCACGCGGAGCCTGAGGCGGTCTGGCCTTCAGCAGGGCGGCTCGAACGGCGCAACGAACCGGCGCAGCCCGTTCATCAGGGTCGCCCCGAGCAGGCGGTCGCCGATCGAAAGGCCCGCCTGTTCGAGCGCCGAGGCGAGCAGCGAGGTGCCCGAGCGGTGCATGCCGGTCACGATGAGCGTGTTCGAGGACCGCAGGATCGGGGGACTCATGGAAACGAGGCACGGGCGGTGTCGGGGCGACCATGGTCGTGCTGATCCGCGGATCGAACCCGAAGACGCTGCCGGACCCAGGTTCGGAAGACCCAGAGGCAGAAGCGAAGCGATGGTTCCTGAGCGCGATCGTGCAGACGCGCCTTCCGAGTGAAGTAGACCGGATGGACCAGGTCCGGAATCGCTCGTTCAAGGGCGCGAAGCGGGGCGAGGTCGCCATCGGCACGCTCGCGCGCGACGAAGAGCAGGAGGTTCTGCCGGTAGTAGGGCGCGACCGACTCGTCGTGCCACAGGTGAGGCCGCAACGCGTCGATGCACTGGTAGTCGCGATCGGCGAATCGCTCGATCCAGTAGGACGGCCATCGTTCGTGGCGATGGCCGGTGCCGCCCTGTCCGGGAATCGCGGCGCTGAAGAGGACGACCGGCGCCGCCGCGCACAGGGCTGTCACCAGCGGATCTGCGCGCTCCGGAGCGAGATGCTCGGCGACCTCGAGGCACAGCGCGAGATCGAAGGTCCCGAGCCCCTCGGGAGAATCTCGGTCGAGGTCGATCGTCGAGAACCCGATCGCCTCGGAGGCCAGTCCCGCGTCCGCGGCCCAGCGGCCATCGCACCCGTGGAGCCGACGAACGCCGAGCCGAGCGGCGGCGGCGAGCCAGATTCCGCGGCCACATCCGACATCCAGGATCGATTCGGGCCGATACACCTCGAAGAGCCGACCGAGCACGGGCGTCGCCGACCGCTCGACCATCGCCGAGTGATGCTCGAAGAACGCTTGGTCGTAGATTCTGGACGGTGGTCTTCGCATGCCCGATCGAACCCTCAGTGTCCCTCTTCGGCGATTGGAGGCCGGGCCATCGAGTCGAGGGCGGGTGTTTCGCGTCCGAGAGGTGGGGATTCCGCTTCGATGAGGCTCCTCGTTCTCTTCACCACCCGGGTTCCCGGCGGCGCGGACCTCACCTACGGGGTGCCGATGGTCGAGCATGCGATGGGTCAGGGATGGGAGGTCCACACCGCCTGCTCGGCCCGACGTGCGATGCGGCCGTTGGCCGAACGCATGCGATCCATCGCGAACTCGCACCACGACTGCGAGCTGGTCGAGTCGCCGTGTCGCTCGTGGACGTATCGGCGCATGACCGGTCGCTTTGCGGGACGCACGCGATCGATCCTCGAGTCGATCCGGCCGGACCGGGTGCTCGTGATCCTGCCCTACATGACCTACGGCCTCGGGATCATGCAGGCCTGCCGCGATCTCGGCGTGCCGGCGGTGGTGGTCTATCAGGTGGCGAAGTACCAGAGCCTTCCGTCGTGGCGATCGGCGGCGACGGGGGAACTGCTCACCACGCACGGACGGGCGATCGCGGTGTCGGAACAGAACCGACGAATCCTGCGATCGATGTTCGGGCTCGGTCGAGACGAGATCGATCTGGTCCACAACGGCATCGGTCCTCCCGAGATTCGGGCGGACGCTCGCGAGGTGGTGCGCCGCTCACTCCGAGAGTCGCTTGGACTGCGTGAGGATCAACGCCTGCTGCTGACGACGGCGAGGCTCGCGCCACAGAAGGGCCTCTCCATCCTGATCGAGGCGATGCCGCCGGTGCTCGAGGCGCATCCGGACTGCGTCCTCGCTCTCGCCGGGGATGGTCCGGATCGGGCGGGCCTCGAGCGCGAGATCGCGCGGCGAGGACTCGATGGCCGGATTCGCCTGCTCGGCCATCGCGAAGACACCGAGGCGCTCGCGATCGCCGCCGACCTCTTCGTGTTCCCGACGCTCTACGAAGGGTCGCCCTTCGCGCTGCTCGAAGCAATGCGGGTCGGACTGCCGGTCGTCACCACCGACGCGAGCGGAATCCTCGAGGTGGTGCGTCCGGGGCAGGATGGCCTGGTGGCGAGAGCCGGCGATGTCGCGAGCCTGCGCGACACCCTGCTCGACGCGCTGGCGAGTCCGGATCGGATGCGGGAGCGGGGGGAGTCCGCCCGCCATCGCGTGCTGACGGAGTTCTCCGCCGAGACCATGGCACAGCGCACACTGGCGATTCTGGAAGCCGCGCCCCGCGCCTCCATCACGGCGGCGGTGCCCCACAGGCCGCATCCCGCCGCATCCGAGCGGTCGAATCCGCGCGTGTCGATCGTGATCTGCACCTACCGCCGCGAGGAGTCCCTTGCGGAGACCCTCGACTCGCTCGGGGAGCAGACCGCCCCTCGGTCCTCCTTCGAGGTGATCGTCGTCGACAACAACTCGCCCGATCGCACCCGGGAGATCGTCGATCGATTCGCCGCCGCGAACCCGAACGTGCGCTATCTCCTCGAGACCTCGCAGGGGCTGAACTTCGCACGCAACGCCGGATTCCGCGCCGCGGCCGCCGACTGGGTCCTCTACCTCGACGACGACGTCCGCGCCCATCCTGATCTCGTCGAACGGGCGATCGCCACGATCGACACGCAGGACTTCGACTGCTTCGGCGGCTTCTGCCTGCCGTGGTTCAAGTTCGGACGCCCATCGTGGCTGCACGACCGCTACGTGATCAACGAGGTCGATCCGAACGTCGAGACCGGCGTACTGCGGGACGGCTTCGCGATGGGCGCGCTGGTGGCGTTTCGCAGGTCCGTGCTCGAGGCGCTCGGCGGCTTTGCGGTCGAGCACGCGACCTTCGTCGGCATGAACAAGGACAAGATCGCCTACGGCGACGAGACCATGCTGCAGGTGCGGATGCGGGAGCGAGGATTCCTCGTCGGGTTCGAGCCGACGATGAAGGTCGATCACCTCGTGCAGCGGAATCGCCTCGAGGCTACGTGGTTCCTCAGGGTCCGCTTCGCGAAGGGACGAGATTCGTGGGACACCTTCGGCGTCGAACCGACGCCGGTTCGTCTGCTCAAGCGTCTCGTGTCGGTCGTGCTCGCACCGATCAGGGTGCTGCCGCAGAACGTCGGTCGATTCGTGACCAGCGCCGACTACCGCGCGACCAACCTCGTCCTCGACACGCTGCTGCCCGCCGCGAGATTCCTCGGCGAGATCCACGGAGGACTGCTGATCATGCGGACGCGAAGGCGTCCAAGTCGTCGCCCCGTCTCGGGGGCCCCCCGACTTCGGTCGGAGTGACGCTGACGTCGAGCCGTCCGGACTCGGACGGTGTCTTGCGCCGCTACTTGCGGTCCTTGAAGCGCTTGGGCTTGTCACCGCGCTGCTTC
>JAFMML010000110.1 GCA_017859745.1 Planctomycetota bacterium | reverse complement strand
CACGGCGCCGGCGGCAAACCACATCGATGTTGAGAGCCCATGAAACTGGAACACCCGCGGACGCCAGCCGCCCATGCGTTGCGCCATGTGGAATCGAGCTCCCGCCACACCGTAGACCCAGCGGTGAAACTGCGGGCTCACGCGCATCTCGATGACCGCAAACACCGCATAGATCATCGTGCCGACGACGATTCCAACGGCCAGATCGCGAAGCGCCTCCGGAGAGTCCAGATACGCCCGCCCGAGGAAGTATGGGATCGCCGCCCAGAATGCGTAGTACCACCACTCCAGAAGTGCCTGCTGAATGCCGAGACCGTTGACGAGCGAGCTCACACCCCATCCGAACCAGGCCGCCAACACGAACGAGTCCAGCCAATGGAAGCGGTAGTTCGTGATCCGCTGCGGATCGAAGGCCAAGACCGCGACCAATGCCGAAGCAGTGGTCACGAAACCCTTGGTGACCGGTGGGATCCCGTCTGCGATGGGAATGCTGACGAACGGAAGAAAGAGAAATCCTCCGATCATGGACGCGATGAGTCCGCGCCGGGGTCCAAGCGTCGCAAAAAGCGAGATCGTCACAAGCGGCCAGACGGCGAAGGCGATGTAGACCAGAGTGAACACGGGTAACGGTTCCGTGGTGCCGCACCATCATCGATGCGACAGAACGTTCTATGCCGGGACCCGTGTCATCGGCCAAACGGGACCGGCAGTGTCCCTCTTCCTGCAGGCCACCGGCGGGAATTCGGCCTGAACCTCGAGGCGATCCGGCCCACGATCTCGACTCCAATCATCCTCGATGACGACGCGGATGACGACGCGAGACGCCGATAACCTTTCCGATCCGGATGTGGACGTCGGGCAGACTCCGGCGGCTCACCCTGCGCGATCGATCCGATTCCTCGCGGTCTGCCATTCCCTACAAGAGCCTCCAGCGTCGTCGAGCATCGACCGACACTCGATACCGGCGATGCCGAACGCCGTCTCTCCAAGTTCGGGAGTCCCCGAGTTCTTGGAGTTCCCTTGCACTCAGGAGTACCGACGTGCAGCAGCATCTCTTCAGTGTCCTCCTCGCCATGATCCTCAACTCGTCGATCTCCGCATCGACGAGCCTCCCCTCCAACGCATCCACCCCTGCAGCGACCTCCGAGACCTCGTCAGAGCAGGTCGATCGGGGCCATGCGTCGGGTCTCGGCAAGGAGTCGCCATCGTCGAACCGACCGTTGGTGGTTCGAGTCAGAGTGGACTTGGGAGAGGCACTCGGTCCGCAGACGCCCGTCCCCGATCCCGCAACGTCACCATTCGAGACCGACTGGGACCGTATCGAACTGCAACTTACGAGGCCGGATGCGGGTGGCGATCTCTCTCCCTTGGCATTCCTGATCCAGGTGGATGGCGCTGTTCGCCCCTTCGAAGTGCCTCCTCTCTCCGGTGATGCCGGAGAATCCGGCACGGCCGACGTAACCGCGATCGAGAAGTACGGGACCCGTCTCGCACAGACGCTGGATGGGATTCTGAAGGAAGCTCGGCACCGGTACCCCGGACGTCCACTCTCGATCGTCGGTCTTCCGATCGAGCGACCAACCGCAGGTCAACGTGCCTTGGCGGAAGTCCTGAACCCGATCACCGAGCAGCTTGACGTCCTCGTCAGCGGTCGCACGCTCCTGCAGTTGGGCGACGGCGTGTCCTCCGCGATGTTGCGGAACGCGCTCCCAACGACCACCTCCAATGCGAACGGACGTCCGGTGTACTACCGAACCTTGCAGGGGTGGACCTCGTGGCGAAGCGCCTCCGTGGCCGCGGATTCCGGATCGGAAGCGTCCAATGAGGGGAGGGGTGCTTCTGAGGTGTCTCCGCCGGCGGAACGTCCAGTCACGGGGTCCGAACAACGACTGGCCCTCGACTCTTCGTCATCGGAACCTGCCTTCGTCGATGATGCAGACCTCGCATCACGGCGACACGCCACTGCATGGTCCACCGACCAGCGCCCGCTCACCGAGGTTTCGGACGAGTACACCGGCACGGCTCCCGTCGGTGCTTCCGTCAACGCCTGGCCCGACGAGGACATGGGGGGAGATGAGCCAGAAGCTGGGTCGGCTCTCTGGTCGTCCGACGGTCGCGACGAGACCAGCATCCCCACAGAATCAGACACACCCCGCTCGCGCACCAACGGTGACGATCCGTCGACAAGGAGTTCTTCGCCCCTGCGCGAGCTGGTCGGCAGCAGCGCCACCATCCCCACGGCAACCGCACCTCCGACCCTCTTCCCGTATCTCGGGTCGATGGAAGTCGGCGTAGGAACGGACACCTCGTTGTCCGATCTGCTCATCCGACTCGCAGCGACGACGTCTCCAGCCACGAGCGGTCGGTCACTCACGAGTCGTGGATCTTCCGCAGGCGCCCCGGGCAGCTCCACTGCCGGGAACTCGAGTCTCGGAAGCTTGCCCAATGTGGCTCGTCGCGGCGGCAGCGAGGGCTCTCGAAGTGGTGGCGGAGGAACCTCTGCGACAAGTAGCGCTGGCGGCGGTGCCTCCGGTCGCATCGCTTCGGGCACCGCCGCGTCGGCGTCCGCGATGTCGAACCCTCCGAACGCCTCGGGACCGTCCTCGACCACACCGATCGTGATCCCCATCGGGCCGTCCGAGTCGTCCTCGACGGCGTTCCCGCCCGCTTCCCAAACGCCGGCCAACACCAACAACCTCCCCAACGCCGATGTCCCCGATTCAACAACGTGGAATCCCAGCAGTGGGGTCGCCCCCACAACACCCATCGGGACCACCGACCCGGTCGCGAACTCGGATTCTGGCGACTCGGCGAATGCCTATCGATTCGGCCGCCACACCGATGACCCGGTCTGGGGCTACTGGGCATGCGAGCCCTTCCAGACTCTCGACGGCCGCTTGTGGGTCGGTGTCTCCGCCTACGCGGTCGAAGGCATCGACTCGGTGCGATTCCTCGTCACCGGTCTCGGCGCGACTTCGGTGTCGGAAGTCGACTACCACCCGGACCGAAGTCTGGACGCCTACTGGATCGACATCCGCCCCGGCGACGTGACGGGAAGTCAGGTCGCCGTCACCGCCATCGTGAATACCAGCGGGGTCACCGACCCTCTCGAGTCGCCGCCCCTCGTCGTCAATAAGCGAAACGGCGTCTGGGACGTCCCCGCATCCAACAACGGATGGACCGTCCTTACGCCGTCCCCGGACAGTCGCCTTGTCTACGTTGCCACCGATGGCAACGATGTCGAAGCATCGAGCAACCAGCACGGCAGGCGGTACTACCTGCCCAGCGATCCCGAGATCGGCGGCGATCCGCAGAACCCCGCCCAGCCCCAGAACATCAAGGCGTACAAGACCATCAGCCGCGCTGTCGTGCCGATTCGAGGTCATCGATGGCGGTCCGAGACGAACAATGTGGACGACTACGGACTACTCTGGGCACGACCCGAGGATCCGACCGAACACCACCCCGACTGGCTCCTCTTCCGGCGTGGACAGACGTTCCCGTCGGAGGACTACGCGACCACGATTGGCGGGCCATACGTCAGCGATACCAACAACAACATCATCAATATGCTGATTCAGCATGGCACTGGTGAGCAAGTGGGTGGATCACGGGCGGGCTACTGGGGCGGACGAAGCGAATCTGAACGGGCCGTGATCACCGCATGGGGCGTCTCCGACTCGGAGCCGCGGCCCGTTCTGGAGGACGTCCTGACCATCAACGACGTCACCGGGAACATCGCCATCACCTCGATCGAGGGCCGCATCGATTTCTTGACGGGAACGGACCCCCGACCGTGGGACAACAACCGCACCGGCACCCGCAACGTGCTCATCGAGGACTGCAAGGGTGTCGGCGGAGGCACCAATTTGAACTGGTGGACCGATATCACCATCAGACGATGCACCATCGTGGACGCGTCGAGCGCGGACGGGCACGTTTCGGGCCTCTTCCTGTCGACTCCCGACAACTACAACAGCAACTCCGATGAGCCACCCACCTGGGTGATCGAGGAGTGCGTCTTCGATCGAAACGGCTACAAGGAGGATCCCAACGAGCCCACGACTTGGACCCGTTCGGTCTCGGTTGATCTGGGCCTCAGCGGGTACGGCACCGGCTATCAGCCGAATCGGACGTTCTACGACCGCAATCTCTATGGCGCGACTTACGACAGTCTGCTGCTGCGAGGCAACATCTTCTCGCGAGGCGGCGGCGGCGGATCGGTGCAGATGCGGAGCGGCGGAGTCGCCGAGCGAAACCTGTTCATCTGGAACCCGATGCATCTGGCAGTGAATCACGCCGAGTCTTTTGGAGCGTACTGGAACAGCAGCCTGATCACAGACAACTGCTTCCTGCACTTCGACCACCTCCTGCCTCCTGGCGCCTACGACAGTGCGATCGGCACCGAGGCCCATGTGTTCCCGGTGGTCATCGCCGACAACGTCTTCGCCAAGTCGCATCGCACCACCGGCTCCTATGCGATGATCCGAATGCTCGCGAAGACTGAGTCCTCCAAGTCCCCGGCGTCGCCTGCCGACACGATCATCGTCGTCGACAACGATCTGCACCTCGATGGTGGCAAGGAGGCCTTCTCAATCCTCGACACCGGCGACATCCGCACGCTGGTCGTCCGGGACAATGCCCTTTACAGCGGCGACCAGAAGGACACGAACCTAAACTGGTACTTCTCAGCGCTGATGGAGTCCAAGTGGCCAAGTGCGCAGGGGCTTACTGGAGAGCCATGGGACATCAGCGGCAACGACTACTTCAGCGATGCCAGCGCGTACGGCTTTAGGTTCAGCTACCTCAACAACTCCCAACCGTACGACCTGTCCCAGTGGCAGGCCGCCGGATTCGACATCGGTAGCACGATCCATCCGAGCAAGGCCGCCCTTTCAACCGCTGCGGGTTGGACCGACCCGGATCGTTCCATCCTGACCTACATGCAGGCGGTGGATCCGACCTACGTTGTGGACGAAAACGTCTAC
>JAFMML010000013.1 GCA_017859745.1 Planctomycetota bacterium | reverse complement strand
GTTCAGCAGCACGAGGGCCTGCAGCGGAGTGTTGGTCCTCGCCCGATCGACGGTGCAGGTCTCGCGGTTGGGCGCGTCGAAGGCGACCATGTTCGGCGGCGGCATCGTCCGCTTCCAATAGGTGTAGAGGCTCCGGCGAAGGAGCCTTCGGCCGCGATCCTGCTGAAAGCTCTGGGCGGTCGCCGGCGTCGATCCGTAGTGGCTGACCTCCCGCCACAGGTCGCCGGGGGCGTAGGGATTCACGCTCGGTCCGCCGATGTCGGCCACGAGGAGTCCGCTCGTCTTCAACGAGACGTCGCGAACGAGCTCGGCAGGCAGGCGGAATCGCGGACCGCGGGCGAGGAGACGGTTGTCGGGGTCCCGTGCGAGTTGGGCGGGGGTCGCGGCCGAAGACTGCTGGTAGGTCGCGCTCGTCACGATCGTCCGCGCCAGGCGCTTGACGTCCCAGCCGTGTTCGACGAAGTCCACCGCAAGCCAATCGAGAAGCTCCGGGTGCGACGGCCACTCGCCCTGCGTGCCGAAGTCCGCGGCGGTCTTCACGAGGCCGGTTCCGAAGAACTGCTGCCAGAGACGATTCACCGCGACCCGCGCGACGAGCGGATTCGCCGGATCGACCGTCCAGAGCGCCAGGCCGAGGCGATCCGCGGGAGCGCCTTCGGGGAGCGGCGGAAGCATGTCGGGCACGCCGGGGGTGACGGTCTCGCGAGGATCGGCGTAGTTGCCGCGGTGCAGGATCCTCGTCTCGCGACGCGACGGGGCGGTGTCCATCACGAGCGTGGGAAACGCCTCGGTCCGCGCGGCGAGGAGTTCGCGGGCGTAGTCCAGTTCGGCCCGCAGCGAGGCGGTCTCCGGCGCCCGCCGCGCGAAGAACGCCTCGAGCTCGGCCTGCGCCTCGTTGGTGCGTTCGGACGCCGGCTTCTCCAGCGTCGCGAGCACCGGTTCCGGCAGGATCGATCCGTCGTCGGAGCCCGTCACCACGAGAAACTCCATGCGCTTCGCCGCGACGTTTCCGCCGCGGCCGAAGTTGACCTGCGCCGTCAGGAACGCGGCGTCGCCCGAAAGCGGCTCGGCGAAGGTGAGCGTCAGGTGCACCGGTCCCTCGGCATCGAGGTCGGGAATCCAGGCCCGATTCGCCTTCGTGTCGAGGACGCCCTCCGGATGGTTGTCGCCGGACCAGCCGCTTGCGGTCGCGGTGCGGATCGGAAGCAGTCGCGAGAGGTTCACCTGGTCGCCCGGCACCGGCCCTGCCGAGACCGAGACGTTGGTCACCACGAATCCGCCCTTGCCCTCGCGACCGACGCCGTCGGCGTTCGACCACCCCCAGCCGGCCTCCGGTGCGTCTGGATCGGGGTGCATCACGATCCGCAGGCCGGTGATCGGCACGCCGCGCCGCGGGATCTCCATCGACACGTCGAAGGCTCGAAAGCCCATCGGCCTCTCGACGACGGCGAACCGGTCGTCGCGAATCGAAAAGCCGCTTCCGGTGTTGGGGGTGCTGATCTCGAGCAGCTTCGCGGGATGGAGCGCGAGATCTCTCCCACGCGCGGCCAGTTCCGCACGCCGGCGCTCCTCCCACGCTGCGATTGCGATGGGATCCGGATTCGCCAACCGGTTCTCGAGTTCGGCGATGTGGGTCCGGAGGATCGCCTCGTCGCCGGCGGCGAGCGGCGATCGCAGCATGGCGACCGGGCTCGCGTTCACGCCGCCGTCGCCCCCGTGCGACGGCTCGGTCGTCTGGTTGAAGAAGTCGAAGACGCGGTAGTAGTCCCGCTGCGAGATCGGGTCGTACTTGTGGTCGTGGCACTGGGCGCACGCCAGGGTCAGTCCCAGCACCGCCTCGCCGTAGGTGCGAACGCGATCGACGCCGTAGTTGACGAGATTCTCCTCGGCGATGGTTCCCCCTTCGTGGGTGATCATCGAGTTCCGCTGGAAGCCGGTCGCCACAAGCGTCTCGTCGGTCCGGTCGGGCAGCAGGTCGCCGGCGAGCTGCTCGAGGAGAAACCGGTCGTAGGGCTTGTTCGTGTTGAAGGCGTGGATGACCCAGTCCCGCCACGGCCAGGCGTGGCGGCCACCGTCGATCGAGAAGCCGTTGGTGTCGGCGTAGCGGGCGGCGTCGAGCCACGGCAGGGCCATCCGCTCGCCGAAGTGCGGGCTTGCGAGCAGGCGGTCGACGGCACGCTCGTACGCGTCGGGGTCGGGGTCGGCGACGAACGCTGCGATCTCGTCGGCCGTTGGCGGCAGTCCGACGAGATCCAGGGCGACCCGGCGCAGCAGCGTGGCGCGGTCGGCTGGCGGCGCCGGGGCGAGGCCCTCGTCGGCGAGGCGGACGCGGACCAGCCGATCGATCGGCGACGGGACGTCCGGATCCACGTCCACCTTGCGCGGTGGAACGAACGCCCAGTGGCGGGCGTACGGGGCGCCTTCCTCGATCCACTGCCGGATGAGGTTGCGCTCGCGAGCGTCGAGCTCGCGGTGCGATTCGGGCGGGGGCATGACTTCATCGGGATCGGGCGACGCGATGCGCCGCCAGAGCTCGCTGGCGTCTGGGTCTCCCGGCACGATCGGCGTGACGCCGTCGCTCGACGCGTACGCCGACTCGGCGACGTCGAGGCGCAGTCCGGCCTTCCGGGCGTGCTCGTCGAACCCGTGGCAGGCGAAGCAGTTCGCCGCCAGAATCGGTCGCACGTCGCGATTGAAGTCGATCTCGCCGGGCGGCGCCCACGCGATGGCCGGGATCGCGATCATCACGGCGGTCGGGACCATGCCTTCAGCGTACCGCCGGATGCGGCGCGATCGAACTGCGCGGCGACCCCGATGCGGATTCCATGGGGGAGACGTCGACCGCCAGCACGCCGCGGCGTGCGCCACCGCCCGCCGCTGGGGCCGAATCGCGGGAATGGCGGGTGGACATGCCGAATCGGACTCGAGAGCGGCGTCGAGCTACTCGCTCCGTCGCGAGCCTCGATGCCTCCGGCCGGTCGGCGAGGTGGCTTCGAAGCAGCCGGGCAGATGTTCGAGCCTCGGTGGCTTGCGAGCGAGATCGACGCCGACCGCGTCGAAGCGCAGGAAGGCGTCGGCGAGCTCGTGGCGGGCCAGAAGACGTTCGGCGAGGCGAATCAGCCGCCGTCTCTTGCCCGCATCGATCCGCAGGTGCGGAGGGGCCGCGAGGGCCCGCGTCGTCTTGACCTCGACGATCGCGAGCACCGGCGGGTCGGCGTCGCGATCGGGCGGCACCACCACGACGAGATCGGCCTCGTCGTGCCCGATCCGAAGATTGCGAGCGACGACGGCGTACCCGAGCGATTCGAGGTGCGCGGCGGCGAGCGCTTCGCCGAGGTGGGCGTCGGTGCGCGTCGCGGCGCGGGGATTCGAGGCGTCACCCGTCGACGGCTGCGACAGCGACGGGCGCCACGACGCCAGCCGCCGCGCGAGTTCCGCGGCGAGGCCTGCGACCGCGGAGCGATCGCGCCGGCTCACGGCGCCGCGACGGACCGTGCGTCCCGGGCGATGATCAGATCGGACGCGATCCGATCCAGCAGCTCGATCGCCGAGGCGGTGGCGTAGCCGTCGAGACCCTCGCGGGGCCGACCGAGCATCGCATGGCTCAGGTCGAGCGTGCTGAAGACGACCTCGGGCGGTGGCAGTGGCGGCTGCGACACGGCCTCTCCGTCGGCAACGGCCGGGCGCGGCTCGGGCTCGGTCAAGCGCAGACCGCGAAGGCGACACGCCGAACGCCCGGCGCCCGTCCGCCGGGCGGTCGAGGGGCGATAGGCGCTGCGTCGCAGATCGGCCCGGCCGGAGGACTCGTCGCCGGCGAGCAGGGGATCCCCGACCAGCGGCACCACCGTCCGGTCGAGCCGCGCCGCGAGTTCCCGCTCGACCGCGGTGGCGAACTCGCCGCGCCCGCCCACGGTCTCGACGAGCAGGACCCGGCCCTCGCGAACGAGTTCGGCGAGCGCGTTCCACCTCGCCTCGCTCCACTCCGGGGCGACGACGCCTCGAAGCAGCAGGATCGTCGGCACGTCGCCGTCGCCGGCGGTCGCAAGCAGGGAATCGGCCGACTCGAGGGCGATACGGCGCAGGTCGATCGTCCCGCGGAGGCGTTCGCCGAACGCCCGTCGCATGAAGGCCGGAGCCTCCGGCTCCGGTCCGGTCGAGGCCGGTTCAAGCTGCAGATCGATCAGTCGAAGTCGGGGCGATGCCGCAGAGGGCGTGTCCTGCTCGGGAGGCGTCCAGCGCCGAAGACGCGGCCAGGATCGATCGGTCTCGACCGACAGCATCCAGAGGTTCAACAGGATCCGACGAGCCTCGATGCCGCGAATCGGCCCGGCGCCGAGTCCGCGGGCGAGGCGACCGGAATCGTCGAGGACGACCAGATCCCGCACTCCGTCGGACAGCGTTTCAAGTCCGAAGCGGCGAGGCGGGATCCGAAACAGCGACGAGACCGCGGGGTGTTCATCGTCGAGTTCTCGCCATGTCGCCCCAACCCGGAGCTGCCCGAGGCGATCGCGAACGATTCTTCGTTGTCGCGGATCGAGGGCGCCAAGGTCGACGACGAGCAGACCGCCGAGATCGACGAATCGCCGGAGGCGTGTTCGGAACGCCTCGTCGCCGTCGATCCGCGTCGCGGAGTCCGGACTCCACCACATCAGCGCGGGTTCGAGCCAGGTGTCGACGGCGTCGTCGGGATCGAGGCGAAGCCAGTTGAACTCCCGTTCGGCGGCGTCGCCCATCCACTCGGAGAGCTCGCCCGCGAATCGGCCGGCGGTCAGGGCGTCCTCTCCCGATTCGGCGAGCACCCCCAACGCGACCGGCGTGCGCCCCCGCAGCAGAAAGAGGAGGCCGAGGGCGTGCTCGTGCCACCGGATCGCCCGGCCGCGCGGGGTGGTGGTCCTCAGTCGCCAGGTTCCGTCGGCGTCGATCTCGCACAGGCGTTCGATGATCGATGCGGCACCCTCCCGGAACCAGTCGCGGCGGCCGAGTCGGGAGATTCCGCCGGCCAGCGCCGCCCGCTCCAGGCTGAAGAGCCAGTAGAGCTCGTGCAGGGCGTGACCGGGGTTTCGATCGGGATCGAACCGATCGGAAAGCCAGGCGAGACCTCGTTCGACGGCGTCCGCGGCGGCGCGGCGTTCCCGTCGTCGCGGATCGAGTTGGCGGTCGAGCATGAACAAGGTCGCCACGCCCGCCGCCGTCATCGATCCTCGGGGCTCGCCTCGCCCTTCGTAGGTCCAACCGCCGTCGGGGCGCTGCATCGCGAGCGTTCGGGCCTCGAGCAGCGACCACAGTTCGTTCGGCACCTCGATGCCGCGCCCCGCCGCGTCGGAGATCGCGAGCGACGCGAACTGGTTGATCGAGTTGTCCTCGCGCGCCGAGTTGGGCCGCTTGACGTAGTCCCAACCACGGCTGCGCCGGCTGAAGCCATCGAGCAGCCAACGCACGTCGCCTTCGAGCATCGGACGATGACGGTCCGGCAGCGTGGCCCCGAGCATGGTGCGGACCGCGACGGCGTAGGTGCCCTCGAGCCGGGCCGTGGCGAGCGCCGCGACGGCGTCGGCGATGCGCGGATCCTGCGGACTCACCCCACTCTCGACGAGGGCCAGCAGCACGATGGCGGTCCAACCGAACGCCTGGGTCGAACTCTCGTCGGCCGGCACACGCTTCGGTTCCCAGAACGAGTTCGGGTCCTTGGCGGCAAGCAGGCCATCGACCAGCGCCTCGACGGCCCGATCGAGAGAGGCCGGGTCGAGCGAGTCGGACTCGACACGCATGGGGGGCGGGCCGACCGCGACCGGGGCGGCGGCGAGCGGCGCCGCGATCGCGGCGGCCAGCACCGCCGTCGTCGTGGCGAAGAGTCTCCGTGCCGGCGACGGCGCCCATGGCACGGCACGCCGCTTCGCACGCGGACGGGAGGACCATGATGGCGCAAGGGTCGACCGCACGCGGCGATCCTACGGTCGGGGGCATGTGGATCGCGCGTCTCGTGCCGAAGAGCGTCCCGGCGACGCTACGCTTCGACCATGCCTCGCTCGTCGCCGTCCTACCTGCGTCCCTATCTCGAAGCGGCGGCCGAGCACGGCGGCTCGTTCGAAGCGCAACTCTGGAGAAGTCGCGAAGCCCAGCGGCGCCGGTTCGAGGTGCTGGTCGAACTGCCCGGCCGATCGAGGTTCGTCGGTGCCCGGGTGGCGGATCTGGGCTGCGGAACCGGTGGATTCGCAGCCTTCCTCTCCGAAGAGGGCGTGGCCATCGCGGCGGGACTCGGGGTGGAGGCGGTTCCCGAACTCGCCGAGACCGCTCGACGGGAAGCGCCGGCCGCGTGGACCGTCGAGAGCTACGACTTCGTGCGCCGTCCGGAGGATCTCGACGCCTTCCGGGCGGACGTCGCCGTGCTGTCGGGAAGCCTCAACACGCTGTCCGAGCGGCAGGCGAGGCGGGTCGTCGCGGCGGTCTTCGAGCGGGTCTCGATCGGCGTCTGCTTCAACTTCCTCTCCGACCGCCACCACCGCACCGGCCCCGAGGATCTGACCCCGGCCCGGCGATTCTCGACGGTCGCCATGCTTCGCTTCGCGATGGGCCTCTCGCCGCGGGTGGCCTTCCGCCAGGATCACCTCGACGGACACGATGCGGCGATCTGGATCGAACGGGCCGGCGCGCCGACGACCGACCCGACCTGAGCGGCGAGGTTGAGCGGGCGTCCTCCCGCCCGTACGCTCTCGCGCTCCATGGCGACGCTTCTCATCCAACTCGACGCACTCGGCGGGGGTTCGCTCACCCGCATCCTTCGCGACTACGGCCATCGACTCCAGACGGTGCATCTCGATTCGGGCGACGCCCTGCCCGGAGATCTCGACGACATCGGCGCCGTGGTCCTTTGCGGGCACATGGCGTCGGCGGCTGCACCGGACGGCCTTTCGCAACTGCTCGCCGAGGCGCACGCGTCCGAACTTCCGACGATCGGCCTCGGCGACGGTGCCGCGGTGCTCGCGACCGCGCTCGGCGGGGCCTCCGGGGAATCGCCCGCGGCGGGATGGCACGAGGTGAAGGCCACTGCCGACGGTCGCGAGGAGGCGGTGCTGGCGGGGGTGCCGTGGACGACCCGCCAGGTCGTCGCCGGTGCGTGTGGCATCGCCGAGCTCCCCAAGGACGCCCGACCGCTATGGACGTTCGGTGGAGGTGGTGTCGCCGCGTTTCACGGCGGACTTCGCACCTACGGGTTCCTGCCTCGGTTCGAACTCGATCTCGGCGGGGTGCAGGCGGCGCTTTCCGCGGCGGGTGCATCGGGGACCGATGCCGAGACCGCCGAGCGACTGCCCGAGGCCGAGCGCCTCGCCCGTCGCATCTTCGAGAGCTTCGCGCTCTTCGTCGCTCCGATCGATCGAACCAACCAGGGACTGGTCAAGGACCTGCACTACTAGTCGAGCGTGACGGGGGTCCGATGGATCGTCGTCTGCGGGGGCCGCCTGCGTCGTCGACCACGGTTCGCGGCGATCGTTCGATTCGGCGCCCGGCGACTGAGCGCCCGACGACTCAGCGCCTGACGGCTTCGGCCTTGGCGGGCGTGCCGGCGGTGTCCACGACGGGAACCTGATCGAGGCGGTCGCGGATCGCGCGAGCGATCGACGCCGCATCGAGCCCCGCTTCGGCCAGCTGCTCGCTGCGGGATCCCTGGTGGATCCATCCATCGGGAAGGGCGAGCCGGGTGACGAGGCGACCGTCGAGGCCGTGCTCGCTGCACGCCTCGAGCACCGCCGCGCCGAATCCGCCGACGATCGAGTGGTCCTCGACCGTGACGACGGGGATCCCGCGTCCGAGCAGATCGGAGAGCAGGGCGTGATCGACGGGCTTGGCGAACCTCGCGTCGTAGACGTCGATGCGGTACTCGCCCTCGAGTTCCCGCGCCGCGTCCACGGCTTCGATCGCCATCACGCCGTATCCCAGCACGGCCAGATCGGGTCGCTCGTGTCGAAGGAGGGCGCGGGCCTTGCCGAACTCGAAGGGTGGGCAGGGATCGTCCGTGAAGAGATCGCTGACCTTGTCGCGCGGGTAGCGCAGTGCCGAGAGTCCGCGGTCGTGTCCGGCCATGAACTCGATCGCCGCTTCGAGGCTCGGCTCGTCCATCGCCGCCATGAGGCAGGCGTCGGGAAGCACTCGAAGCAGGCTGACGTCGCAGAAGCCGTGGTGGACCGCGCCGTCGCCGCCGACGAGGCCCGCGCGGTCGAGCAGGAGTCGAAGCGGCAGACCCTGGAGTGACGCCTCCTGGAAGCACTGGTCGAACGCCCGCTGGAGGAACGTCGAGTAGACCGCCATGAACGGCTTCCAACCGGTCTTCGCGAGGCCCGCCATCATGTCGGCGGCGTGCGACTCGCAGATGCCGGTGTCCCAGGCCCGATCGGGATGGGCCTCGAGCACCTTCGCGATGCCGGTGCCGTCGGGCATGGCGGCGGTGCAGGCGACGACCTTCTCGTCGCGGTTCATGAGCTCGACCATGGCCTCGCCGACGGCGCTGGTGAAGCTGCGGCCGCTCTTCTTCAGTTCGACGCGGCAGCCCTCCGAGACGAGCTTGGCGTCGTCCCCGCCGTCGCCCGCGACGACGTCGAACGGGCTCGGCGAATGGAAGGTGCAGGAGTCGCCCTCGGCGAACTCGAAGCCCTTGCCCTTGACCGTCTTCACATGCAGCAGCATCGGGCGGTCGAACTCTCGGGCCTCGTTGAGGAAGTCGATCAGCGTGGGCAGGTCGTGCCCGTCGATGGGGCCGACCGTCACCAGTCCGAACTTCTCGAACCACGCGTCCTCGGAGATCATCGCCTTGCTCATCTCACCCATCCGGTGATAGGCGTCGGCGAGCACGCCGCCTCCGGGGATTCGCTTGGCGAGGTCCTTCGCGGCCTTCTTGAACTCCCCGTAGGAGTGACTGAGGCGCACGCGATCGAAGTAGGCGGCCATCGCGCCCTGGGGCTTCGCGATCGACATGCCGTTGTCGTTGAGAACGACGAGGAACTGCCGCTTCAACGTGCCCGCGTTGTTGAGGCCCTCCATGGCCACGCCGTTGACGATGCTGGCATCGCCGACGAGCGTGACCACGCGGCGGCCGTCGGACGACCCCGCGCTCGCGGCGTCGCCGTTGAGTTGGTCGCCACGGGCCATGCCGACCGCCGTCGAGATGCCGGTGCCGGCGTGCCCGACCATGAACAGGTCGTAGTCGCTCTCTCGGGGGTCGGGGAAGCCGGCCATGCCGCCGCG
Source organism: Planctomycetota bacterium (assembly GCA_017859745.1). Lineage (GTDB taxonomy): Bacteria > Planctomycetota > Phycisphaerae > Phycisphaerales > SM1A02 > VGXO01. The sequence goes on along the minus strand of JAFMML010000013.1, from coordinate 46,658 downwards.
CTGTCGGAGCTTGCCGAGCAGAGGTTGTCGGCCGGTCAGCAGCTTGTGGGGGTAGCACTGGTGTCCGACGTCGAACAGCAGGCGATCGTGTCCGAAGTCGAAGACGTAGTGGAGGGCGATCGAGAGCTCGACCACGCCGAGATTCGGGGCGAGGTGGCCGCCGCTCCGGGAGATCTGATCGCAGATCGCGTGTCGAATCTCGGCGGCGAGTTGCGGCAGCCGATCGATGGGCAGCTTCTTGAGGTCGGCGGGCGACTGGATGCCGGACAGGAGCGTGGTCTGCATCGACGAGGGCACTCGGGTCGAGGTTGCGAACACCGGTCGAGTCGCGGATCTCCGCCTCGCCGGGAGCGATTCCGGCATCGAGCGAGCCGAGCCCGCGGTCTCCGTCTTCGGGGACGCTGCCGATGCGATTCCGATGATAGCGGTCGAACGCGAATTCGCGGCGTTCTCGAAGGTTGCGGCGATCCGGAGCGGGGTGAGACGCCCAGTCTCGGGGGCCGGTTCGCGCTACCTCGTCCGAACCGCAAGATCCTCGACGAGGTCCCGAAGCGGATCGGCGACGAGGCCGAGATCCGAGATCGCCGCGAGCGACGACTCCCGCATCGACTCGATCAGGCGGCGGGTGCCTTCGATCCCATGGATCCGGGGGTAGGTCAGCTTGCCGGCCTCGCGATCCTTGCCCGCCGCCTTCCCGAGATGCTCGGTGGTCTGGGTCTCGTCGAGCAGGTCGTCCACGGCCTGGAACATCTGACCGAGAACCCCTCCAAAGCGATCGAGGGCCGCGACGGTCGGCTCGTCCGCGCGGCCCGCGAGGGCTCCGAGGCGACAGGACACCGCGATGAGGGCCCCGGTCTTTCGGGCGTGGATGGCCCGCAACTGGTCGGCCTCGGGCAGGGAGGGGTCGGTGCCCCCGAGGGTGTCCTGCAGCTGGCCGAAGATCATCTCGTTGGTCGCGGCGAGGAGTTCCCGCGTCGCCCGTCCCGCATCGACCGGGCTGGCTGCGGCCGACTGGGCGGCCACCGCGAGGAGGAAGTCGCCGGCGAGGATCGCGGTCGCCTCGTCGAAGGCCTTGTGGACGGTGGGACGTCCACGCCTCAGGTCGTCGTCGTCGAGCGCCGGAAGATCGTCGTGCACGAGGCTGAACGCGTGCACGAACTCGACCGCCGAAGCGACGTCGACCGCGTCCTCGATGCGTCCGCCGACCGCGACCGCCGCCCGCAGGCAGAGGATCGGACGCAGACGCTTGCCGCCCCCGAGCACCGCATGGCGGGCCGCGGCGAGCAGCCTCGGTGGGGGATCGGGTTGGGCGTCGAGACGATCTGCCAGCGCCCGCTCGATCTTGTCGAGCAGCGTCGAGGTCGCCGGCGCGGAACCGGCGGAGGAGTCGCAGGGCGACGAGCTGGATTCGGTGGAGGGCGGTGTCGAGGGCATGGGCGGACTCGGCGGCGGCGATGCCTCGGGAAGTCTATCCGGGCGGATCGGGCCGACTTTCCGCCGACGGTTCGCCGACGTTCCACCAACGTTCCGCCAACGTTCTAGGATTCGCAGCGTGCCGAACGAACCGAGCGGATTTCTGGAGCTGATGGACCGCGGCGGGGTCGCGATGTGGCCGCTGCTCGCCCTCAGCGTGATCTCGATCTCGCTCGTCATCGAGCGGCTCTGGTTCTGGTGGCGGAACCGCGGCCGCGACGTCTCGCGGCTCGCTGCCGCGCTGCGTCAGGGTCGGACCGCCGAGGTGCTCGCGATCGCCGGCGACCAGGCAGACGTCCACGCCCGCTTCGCCGGGATCCTCGCCGAGCACGGCGCGACCGAGGCGGTCGCCGCGGAGGCCGCCGACGCGGTTCGTCCTGCGATCGACCGATTCATGATCGGGCTCTCCACGATCGTCACCGCGGCGCCGATGCTCGGCATTCTCGGCACGGTCCTCGGCATCATCGACAGCTTCGAGCTGCTCGGCGGCGAGAACGCCATCACCGATCCGAACGAGGTTTCCGCCGGCATCGCCCAGGCGCTCGTCTCGACCGCGGCCGGCCTTGTCGTCGCGCTCTCGACGCTCTTCCCCTTCATGGCCTTCCGAGCCAGGGCCGAGCGGGCGATCGGACGTCTCGAAGCGCTTGCCGCCGCCGCGGCCCAGGGTCGGGAGAGCGCGAGCGCGGTCAGGGCGCCGTCCCGCGACCCCGCCCGATCATCGTGACCGAGATCGAGGCGTTGCTCCATCCCACGGGTGAGCCCGTGGGGCCGAACACCAGGCCCTCGACCGTGCTCCACCACATGGCAGGCCATCCGTTCACGACGAAGGGTGGCGTCGGCATGAACGTCCACGCCATCGGGACGAGTTCCTTCATTCCGGCGGGACTTGCGAAGCCCTTCCACGGCGCTCGCACATCGAGTGTGCGCAGGGATTGTCGTCGCATCACGACCGGATCGAAGGGGATCCATCCGGCCTCGGGAAGCCAGAACTCTCCCCAGACCCAGGGGCCGTTGCCCTTGGAGAGCAGCATCTTGCGCTTGGGATCGTCGTAGCGGGTCACGCCCAGCACGGGACGAGCCGGGATTCCTGCGGCACGCAGCGCCGCCACGGCCAGACACACCAGATCGGCGGGCGTGCCGTCGCCGGTCGAGAGCAGCGGCAGGCATCCGTTGACCTCGATGCCGTTGATCGCCGCGAACCCCTCGCGAACGACGCCGTTGCCGGTCAGGTTGCGGACTCCGACGACGGCCGCGCGAACGAGGTCCTTCGCGGCGAGATAGGGCGGCACTTCGCGAAGTCGGCCCCCGGAGGTGCGCTCCACGAACGCCCGGACCGGCGGCGCATCGCTTTCGATCAGCGGCTCGGGTCGCCGAAACCGCTCGACCTCCTCGGGCCAATCTCGAGGCCAGGTGATCGAGGCGGCGCGGGCCTCGTCGGTCGCCACGTCGAAGCACTCGACGAGGAAGCTGGTCTGCCATCGGATCGACTGGCCGGTGAAGGCCGGCAGCGGGGCGATCGCCAACTCGTTGCCCGTCGCGATGCCCGGAGCCAGCCGGCATCGGGACTGGAGATCCGGCACCGGCCGACTGTTCAGCCATACCGCGGCCGACAGCGAACTTCGGTCGACGCGACTCGAGGGCCCCTCCATGACCAGTGACAGCCCGAGGTCCGACGGCGGGATCGAGAGCGTGTCGGGGGACCACTGGTTTCCCGAGAATCCCGTGACCGTGACCTGGTAGCGGATCTCCTGGATCCGGGAGGAACCGAGGGCCACGATCGGCGGCGTGGCGGGGGCGATCGCGGCGGGCGGCGGTGGGGGTGGCGGGGCGAGCAGCGGCATGGTGGAACTCTACGGATGCCCGAGGACGGCGGATCTGGGTCTCGCGGCACGGAATCCCCGGGCCGGCCCGCCGGCGAAGCCCAGGTCCCCTAGGAGAGGAGTTCGGAGAAGCCGCGAGGGTCGAGCAGGATCTGGAGATCGGTGAGGAACTGGGCCAGGACGAGGTTCAGCGCGACGATCGTGATGAAGCTGTGGACGAACGCCGCGGTCGACGCGCGACCGACCCCCGTCGCTCCCGGCGCACAGGTGAAGCCCTTCCAGCACGCGATCAGGCCGATGCTCGCACCGAAGAAGACGCTCTTCACCAGCCCGTTGGCGGGATCCCACCACAGCACGTACTGGGCGGTGTAGTACCAGTAGTCCACGCTCGAGACGCCGTGGAAGCTGGTCGAGACGAACCACGATCCGCTGGCACCGAGCAGGTTCGAGTAGATGGTGAGGATCGGCGTCATCACGATGCAGGCCACCACCCTCGGCACCACCAGGATCCGCACCGGATCCGCGGCCATCGCCCGCATGGCGTCGAGTTGTTCGGTGACGCGCATCGAACCGATCTCGGCCGCGAGGGCGCAACCGACGCGCCCCGCCACCATCACCGCCGCGAGCACCGGACCGATCTGTCGCGTGACCGAGGCGTTGATGATGCCGCCCATGCGATTCACCTGTCCGATCGCCTCGAACTGCCAGTAGCCCTCGATGGCGAGGATCATGCCGATGAAGCCGCCGGTGATCGCGACGACCGGAATCGTGGCGACGCCGATGGAGAAGAGCTGAGGGCCGATGATCCGCCAGCGGGCCCAACTCCCGGGCCGAGCGAGGATCAGCGAGAACGTCTCGAGGCAGAACGCCGTGAAGCGCCCGAACGCCTCGAGGTGTTCGCGAACCGCCGCAAACGCTCTGCGGATCGGCACGAGGAGCCCTCGTGCGTCGTTCGTCTCGATGGCCGTCATGCCGCCGGAGGATAGCCGCGCGCCGGTCGATTCCCTCGAGGGCCGTGATGGTTGCGGCGGAGCAGGTCCTTGTCCGGGTGATGGTCGGCGGCGTGGAACACGACCCTCGAATATGATCGCGATCGCGATGACGCTCTCGGCACGACGCCCCGATCCGACCGCCCGAGTCGTCGACGCGTGACCGCCAAACAACCGGCTGCGCTGGGCGACGAGACGCCGACGCGCGTCGCACGGGCCGCCGCCATGGCCCTGCGGCTGGCCCGTCATCGCGACATGGCGATCACCGCGATCGCGGGGGCGCTGCTGCTGGCGGGGTACCTGATCGAACTCTCCGCCGGGAGCCGCACACCGCTGGTCTGGGTTCTCTACGGGGGCTGCTATCTCGTCGCCGGCACCGACGTGCTGCGCAACTCGGTGCGCATGGCGCTGAAGCTCCAGTTCGACGTCGACCTGCTGATGATCATCGCGGCGGTCGGTGCCGCCGCGGTGGGGCATCCGGAGGAGGGTGGCCTGCTGCTCTTCCTGTTCGCCCTCGGCCACGGCCTCGAGAGCTACGCCCTCGGACAGGCCCGCAAGGCGATCGAGGCCCTCGGCCGGCTTGCGCCCGCGACGGCGCGGGTGCGGCGTCGCGACGGCGAGGAGGTCGTGCCGGTCGAGACGCTGCGGCCGGGCGACGTGGTCGTGGTGCGGGGCGGCGAGCGGATGCCGGTCGACGGCGAGGTCCGGGAGGGCGAGTCGGACGTCGATCAGAGTCCCATCACCGGCGAGAGTCGCCCGGTGCAGAAGGCCCCGGGCGCCGAGGTCTTCGCCGGCACCATCAACGGCGATGGAGGACTCGTCGTCGAGGTGCGCACGCTCGCGTCGGAGACGCTCATGAGTCGGATGATCCGGCTCGTGGAGGAGGCGCAGGAGCAGCGTTCGCCCACCCAGCGCCTCGCCGAGCGGTTCACCCGCGTGTTCGTGCCGTTCGTCCTGGTGTTCACCGGCGCGATCATCGTGGTGCCGCCGCTCGCGGGATGGCTCGAGTGGGACGTCGCGTTCCTCCGAGGCATGACCGTGCTGGTGGGGGCGAGTCCCTGCGCCTTGGCGATCTCCACGCCCGCGGCGGTTCTTGCAGGCATCGGGCGGGCGGCCCGCAACGGCGTCCTGATCAAGGGCGGCATGCATCTGGAGGAGCTCGGCACCGTCGTCGCGGTCGCCTTCGACAAGACCGGAACGCTCACCGAGGGCGAGCCGCGGGTGGTGTCGCTGCGCCCGAGCGAAGGCGTTGCGCAGGCGGAACTGCTTCGGATCGCGGCGGCGGTCGAGAGCCGTTCGACCCATCCGCTCGCCGAGGCGGTGGTGCGCCAGGCGTCGGAACTGGGCATCGCCTTCGATCCCGCCGACGAGGTGCAGATCCAGCGAGGTCGCGGTCTCGAGGGCATGCTCGACGGCGTGCGGGTCAGGGTCGGCAGTGCCCGGCTCTTCACCGAGGGCGAGGGGGCGGCGCCGTTGCCGGCGGCGATCGCGTCCACGGTGGCGGAGATCGAGCAGTCCGCGCAGTCGGTGATGCTGGTCGCGCTCGGCGACAGGTTCCTCGGCGTGCTCGGTCTCGCCGATCGCCCACGGGCCGGCGTCGGCGAGGTCCTCGAGGACCTGCGTTCGATGCGGGTCGAGCATCTGGTCATGCTCACGGGCGACAATCCCCCGGTCGCCGAGGCGATCGCAAGGGAGATCGGGATCACCGAGGTTCGGGCCGGCCTGCTTCCCGAGGACAAGATCCGCGAGGTGCGAGGGATGCTCGATCGCTACGGGCGGACCGCGATGGTGGGCGACGGCGTCAACGACGCTCCGGCCCTCGCCGCAGCGACCGTCGGGGTGGCGATGGGATCCAAGGGCACCGATGTGGCCCTCGAGGCGGCGGATCTCGCGCTGATGTCCGACGACCTCGCGAAGCTCCCCTTCGCCATCGGACTGAGCCGGGCCACGCGACGCCTGATCCTTCAGAACGTGATCATCTCGATGGGCGTGGTCTGCGCCCTCATCCCGTTGGGCATGCTCGGCGTGACCAACGTGGCGTGGGCGGTGGTGCTTCACGAGGGAAGCACCGTGGTGGTCGCACTCAACGCCCTGCGCCTGCTCCGCTACCGGCGGTGACGAGACCGGGCCCGAGGGCGATTCAGTCGTCGGTGTGGCTGAAGGTGACGCCGTCGCCGGTCCCCGAGAACGCCACGTCGATCCAGACGGCCATGTCCATGATCTCGCCGAGGCCGGTGTTGGAGGTGCTCAGGTCCGCCCGCACCGTGGCGATCGTCGCCTTGTGCCGGGCGATCGGGACCGCCTGGGTCTGGAAGACCTTGATCCCCGCGGCCGCCGTGGAGGCGAGCATGCCTGTGCCCACCGTGAGCTCCTGGAAGACGTCGCCGTAGGAGAGTTCCCAGATCGACTGGGTCCCGAGTCGCGGCGGCACCACCCATGCGGCGCCCTCGGCGCTGCTGGAGGTGATCTCCTTGTAGAAGCCGGGCTCGCGATATCCGCTGGCCGAGAAGACGATCAGCTGCGAGGGGCGTCGGATCGACTCCTGGGTCTGGTTGATCAGGCGCTTCGACAGCAGGTTGCCGTCGGAGTCCTCGAAGGCGGAGTTGGCGAAGACGGGGATGCCCCGCACCGGCACGTCGGGGCCGCTGCTGAAGGGCTCCCACCAACCTCCGACGTAGTAGGCGTTGAGGCCGAACGCGGGGTTCTCGGAGACCACCGCCGGCTCGTCGTTCCACTGCGGCTCGTCCCGGCCGAGGTATCCGTACAGGGTGTCGAACTCGTAGGAGAGAAACGGCAGCAGTCGCCAGGGATAGGTGCGGCAGAAGGCCGGATCGACCCGGTCGCCCGACTCGTTCTTGTACTTGACCTTCCACGCCTCCTGCACCTCGACGTCGATCCAGCCCGGAAGCAGCCGACTCTCGTAGGTCGAGGAGTAGAGCTGCCAGGCGATGCCGACCTGTCGTCCGCTGTTCAACTCGGTCGTCTTCCGAGCGGTGCGACCGGCCGACTGCAGGCCGATGGCGGTCAGGCCGACGAGCAGCCCGATGATGCCGATGACGACGAGGACCTCGACGATCGTGAAGCCGCGGGCGGGGCGTGGGTGCATGGACACTGGCTCCTGAGGGCCTTCGTTCGGGGTCGGCGACGGAGTCTCCGACCATCCCCCGACTATACGGAGCCGAAGACGGGCCGGGTCCGCTCGTCGCGTCGTCGGCCGGATCAGTCCGTTCGGCCGACGGTGACCTGCTCGACGAGACCGGCCTTGATCCGATCGACACCGGAGCCGAGTTCGCCGATCGGATCGGGCGGCACGATGTCGACCCGCTTCTCGCCGAGCTTCGCTTCGCCTCGCCGCACCCGATCCTGGAACGAGCGACACTCCGCGAGGAGCCGATCGAGGATCTCCGCCTCGGGGACGTTGGCGACCTTCTCGCCCTGCACGTAGATGATCCCTCTGCGGTCGCCGGCGAAGACCGCCACGTCGGCGCCCTCCGCCTCGCCGGGGCCGTTCACCACACACCCCATCACCGCGACCTTGATCGGCAGCTCGATCTCCTTCGCAAGCACGCGCTCGACGTCCTGGACGAGGGTGAACAGATCCACCTGGATCCGGCCGCAGGTCGGACACGCGATGAGTTCGGCGCCCTTCCGCTCGCGCTTGCCGAGGGAGTAGAGCATCTCCAGGCCGTCCTTCACCTCGTCGACGTGGTCGCTGGCGTAGCTGAGGCGGATGGTGTCGCCGATGCCGTTGGCGATCAGCGTGCCGAGGGCGACCACCGATCGGATCGCCCCGGTCGAGCGGGGGCCGGCGTGGGTCACGCCGAGATGCAGCGGGTAGTCGAATCGCTTGGAGATCTCGGTGTAGGCGTCGATCACCAGCGATGCGTCCATGCTCTTCGCGCTGATGGCGACGTCGTGGAAGCCCCGGGCGTCGAAGATGTCGAGGTACTCCTCGAGCTTGGCGATCATCAACGCCAGCAGGTGGCCGGATCGATGCCCCTCGAAGTACATGCCGAGCTCCTCGGCGCGACGCTGCTTGTCCTTCCGCTCGATGATCGAGCCCTCGTTGACGCCGATGCGGATCGGGATCCCCCGTTCCTTGCAGGCGTCGATGACGGCGTTGACCTGATCGCGGTCGGAGATGTTTCCGGGGTTCAGCCGGATCTTGTGGACGCCCGCCTCGATCGCCTCGAGGGCCCGCTTGAAGTGGAAGTGGACGTCCGCCACGATCGGCACCCGGGTCTGGGCGAGGATCTCCCCAAGCGCCTCGGTGTCCTTCCTCTCGGGGACCGCGACCCGGACGACGTCGGCGCCCGCTTCGCGATATCGCTCGATCTCGGCCACCGTCGCATCGATCTGGTGGGTGAAACCGGCGGTCATCGTCTGGACCGCGATCGGGGCGTCGCCGCCGATTCGGACGATTCCGGTCCGCTCGTCGCCGAGGGAGATCTGGCGGGTGGGGCGTCGTGACTGCATGATCGACGATTGTAGGGACGCGCGCCGGACGGTCGATCCCGCTACCTTCCGTGAAGAGGACCTGGGCGACTCCGCCCCGGCCGACCCGTCCGGTCTTCGGAGCCATCGACCATGAACCAGTCCCACCACGGCCTGCTTCGCACCCGACTGTCGATCATGATGTTCCTTCAGTACGCCATCTGGGGGGCGTGGCTGCCGATCCTGTACCCGTTCCTGATGGGGCACCGGGGCTTCGACCTGCCGCAGACGGGCAACTGCCTCGCAGCGGGGGCGGTGGGCGCGATCTTCGGGCCGTTCATCGCCGGACAGCTCGCGGATCGCCTCTTCTCGACCGAGAAGCTGCTGTTCGCGAGCCACCTCGTGGGCGCCGTGATCGTGTGGATGCTGGGAACCGTCGAGACCTATGGATCGTTCCTCGCGCTCAGCTTCCTCTACGGCTTCGTGTACGCCCCGACCATCGCGCTGACGAATTCGCTGGCGTTCGCCCACATCGAGGACCGGGATCGCGACTTCGGTCCGATCCGACTCTGGGGCACCATCGGTTGGATCGCCGCGGGCATCGCGGTCGGCCAGGTCCTGCTGCGTCTGCATTCGCCCGCGGGCGCCGATGCGGCCGAGCTGATGGCCTCGCAGAACGCCGGTCGCGGATTCGCCTTCCAGTTGAGCGCGGTCCTCGGCGTCGCGATGGCGATCTACTGCCTCACCCTGCCGCACACCCCGCCCTCGGGCCGGCGCGACGAGACTCCGGGGACGCCCGGCAAGGCGATGGCGTGGATCGAGGCGCTGCGCGAGATCCGCCTGCAGCCGCTGGTGACGCTGTTCCTGATCGCGGTGCCGGTCAGCATCATCCACCAGTTCTACTTCGTGTTCACCAGCGACTTCGTCGGCGGCATCCAGGCGAACGCCCAGAGCGCCGGTGCCGACGCCTTCGCCAACGCGGTCAACGGTGTGCTTGGCGTCGGCGGCGGTGGACTCATGACCATCGGCCAGATGACCGAGATCGGCGTGCTCGCCCTGATGCCGATCCTCGCGACGACCTTGTCGCGCAAGAGTCTGCTGGCGATCGGGCTCGTCGCGTACGCGGCCCGGATGGCGCTCTTCGCCTACACGCCCGAACTCGGGCCGGTGCTGCTCGGCGTGGCCCTGCACGGCTTCTGCTTCGGCTGCTTCATCTTCGTCGCGTTCATGATCGTCGACGAGCGGACCACCACGGACGTGCGGGCCACGGCGCAGAACCTGTTCAACCTCGTGATCGTGGGCATCGGCATCATCGTCGGCAGCTGGTTCGCCGGCAGCGTGGTCGGACCGTGGGCGCTCGATCCGGTCCTCGATGCGGCGGGCCAGGCGGTCGTCGGCGCCGACGGCGCTCCCGAGACGGCGATGAACTTCACCCGACTCTTCAGCGTCCCGATGTGGATGGCCGTCGCGTGCCTGGCGGCGCTCCTGGTCTTCTATCCCGGTCGACGATCGACGCCGTCGCCCGCGGCCTGAACCGACGCGAACTCAACCGCCGCCGTCGCCGGTCCAGATCTCGAGCTCCTGCACCTCGCCGGGCAGCGCGAGATCCGCGATCGGCGTCCCTTCGGCGACCGGGGAGTCGTCGAGACGGGTGACCACGAGCGGCGGGTGGTGGCTCATGTGCTCGGCGAGCGCCTTCTCGAGGGCCTCGCGCCGCGAGTCCTCGACCTTGCTCCACGCCTCGCGGCCCCGGCATTTGGGGAACTTCGAGCAGCCGAGCCACGGTCCACGCTTGCCTTCGCGGAGGTTCAGCGGCGAGCCGCACTTCGGGCAGGGCAGATCGGTGACGTAGGGCGGCGCCGCGGGGAACTTGAGGTTGCCCTTCTTGTCGAGGTTCAGGACGAACTTGATCTGCGGGTAGTTCTCGCTGGCGAGGAACTTTCCGAAGCGGCCGGTCCGCAGGATCATCTGCGAGCCGTCCTCGGGGCACTTCAGATCCACCCGCTCCTCGAGCATGGGGCGGCCCTCGCGATCGACCGGTGCGGCGTACTCGCAGTCGGGATAGCCGCCGCAGGAGAGGAACCGACCGTTCTTGCCGAAGCGGTACTGGGTCCGGCGGCCGCACTTCGGACACGCGTAGGGGGCCGGTTCGAGCTCGGCCTTCGCGTGGGTCATCTTCTCGCCGGCGTGTTCGAGAGCGTCCTTGAACGGTCCGTAGAACCGTCGCAGCAACTCCTTCCAGTCGCGGTGCTGCTCTTCGACGGCGTCGAGCTGGGACTCCATCTCGCGGGTGAAGCCGAGATCCATGAGATCGGGGAAGCCCTCGATCAGCTTCTCGGTGACCTTGATGCCGAGGTCGGTCGCGTGGAATCGCCGTTCGAGAAGCTCGACGTAGTTGCGATCGACGATCGTCTTCATGATCGAGGCGTAGGTCGACGGGCGTCCGATGCCCTCCTCCTCGAGCTTCTTGACCAGCGCGGCCTCGCTGTAGCGGGGGGGCGGACTCGAGAAGACCTGCTGCGACTCGATGGAGAACGGCGCCAGGGCGTCGTCCACCGAGAGCGGCGGCAGATCCGCGTCGTCGCCGCCGCCGCCGACGCCCACCCGCAGCGAGCCGTCGAAGACGAGCACGCGGCCCGAGGCCCGCAGCACCGCGCCGGGCACGTCGGTCCGCTCGAGGCGCACCGTGGTCTGCCGGTACTGCGGCGGCGTCATCTGGCACGCCAGGAAGCGGCTCCAGACGAGGCGATACAGCTTGTACTGCTCGTCGGTGAGCGAACTCCGCATCGAGTCGGGGGTGCGGGAGACGTCGGTGGGGCGGATCGCCTCGTGGGCCTCCTGCGCGTCCTTGTTGCTCGAGCTGAAGGTGCGCCCCTTGTCGGGCAGGTACTTCTCTCCGAAGGTCTTTCCGATGTAGCTCCTCGCCGCGGCGATCGCCTCCGGCGCGAGGTGCGTCGAATCGGTTCGCATGTAGGTGATGAGGCCGACCTCGCCCTCGCCGGCGACCTTCACGCCCTGGTAGAGCTGCTGGGCGATCCGCATGGTGCGGTCGGTGCCGAAGGAGAGTTCGCTGGAAGCGCCCATCTGCAGCGTCGAGGTGATGAAGGGCGGCGGAGTGCGTCCCGAGGTCGGCTTGCTCTCGACGTCGGCCACCCGGTAGCGGGCCGACGGATCGAGTTCACCGGACAACGTGCGGATCGTGGCGGCGGGCCCCTTGCCGGTCGGATCGGAAACGGCCTCGACCGCGGCGTTCCGCACTCCGATCGCCTGAGCCACTCGAATCGCGTCCGCAGACAGGTCTCTCGCCTCGTCCGGAGCGGTCTCGAGCCGGAAGGGCGCCCCGTCGAGCTCGACGAGTTCCGCCTCGATCGCATCGTGGTCGCCGAGCCAGCGCTGGCGTCGCTTGACGGTCGGGCCGCGGCCACGGTCGTCGGTCTCGGCGAGCAGTGCCGCGAACGGCTCGATCAGACCGGCGGCGGCGTTCGGTTCGGCGAGGCGGGCGGTGAACCGCCAGTGCTCGCTCGGCACGAACGCCGAGATCTCTCGCTCCCGCTCGACGACGAGGCGAACCGCCACCGACTGCACCCGTCCCGCGGAGAGGCCGCGGGCGACCTTCTTCCAGAGCAGCGGCGAGACCTGGTAGCCCACGATCCGATCGAGGATGCGACGGGCCTGCTGGGCGTTGACCTTGTCGAGGTCGATCGAATGGGGATTCTCGAACGCTCGTCGGATCTCGTCCTTGGTGATCGCGTTGAAGATCACTCGCTTGGCGGTGCGGGGATCGATTCCGAGGACCTCCGCGAGATGCCAGGCGATCGCCTCGCCCTCGCGATCGAGGTCGGTCGCGAACCAGACCTCGCTCGCGTCCTTGCAAGCCTTGCGGAGGGCCGCGACGGTCTTGGACTTGTCGGCGTTGACCACATAGGTGGGGTCGAAGGTCTCGAGATCGACGCCGGGGACCGGTGCCTTCTCGCCCTTGGCGGCCTTGGTCGGCAGGTCTCGGATGTGGCCGACCGAGGCCTGAACCACGAAGTCCGGGCCGAGGTAGCGGTTGATGGTCCGCGCCTTCGCCGGACTCTCGACGATCACGAGTTGGCGTCCTCCGGCGGAGGGGCCACGCGAGGCGGGCGAACCCGAGCGGGGGCGGCGGGAGGTGCTTGAAGCCTTCTTGCGGGTGGCCATGGAGCGGGGAATCCGAGGCGGTGGCCGGGGCGTCGAGCCCGGCGTCGAGGTCTGTGGCGGCATCCTTCTCCGCCGAGCGACCGGTCGTCGGGGCGGGATTGGAACCGTCTCGGCATCGGCCCGTCAATAGCGATCGGTCGAGTCGAACCTCCCGAGAGACGATGAAGTTCCGGCCTCGCCGTAGGCGGAAGGGCCTTCGGCGGGGCCGAAAAATTTTTTCAGAGATCTCGTCCGAGACCTGGAATCGAAGCTCGGAGACGGTCCCAGGCCTCCTCGAAGACCGAATCCGATCCATCCCGGATGGAGCGTTCACCACCCTCGATCCGGATCGCCCCGGGCCTGGATCGGAACCGCTTGAGCCACGTCCGCTGCTGCTTGGCGTAGCGTCGGGTCCGGATCTTGATCGCCTCGGCGGCCTCCTCGAGGCTTCGGAGTCCCGTGAGCACCTCGGAGAGCTCCCGATAGCCCACGGCCTCGGCCGCCTGGCGATGGAGCGGGCCGACGGCAAGAAGCGATCGAACCTCGTCGAGCCACCCCGCCTCGAGCATCGTGCGCACCCGTCGATTGATCCTCGCATTGGCCGCCGGGGCGTCTCGCTCGAGAACGAGCACGATCGCTCTCGTGGCGATCTCGGTGCCCGCCGAGGACCACTGGGTCTGCAGCACCGACAGCGGCGTTCCCGTCTGGCGGTGGATCTCGACGGCGCGAAGCGTGCGGCGACGGTCGGCGGGATGGATGCGGGCGGCGGCGTCGGGATCGGCCCGTTGGAGTTCGGCCCGCAGTTCGGTCTGGGGCGTCCGCTCGAGTTCGGCACGCAGATCGGGATCGATCGCGGGCCCCTCGAAGAGTCCCTGGAGCAACGCCTGCAGATAGAGGTGGGTTCCGCCGACCACGATCGGGACTCGCCCGCGGGACTCGATCCCGGCGATGGCGGTTCGCGCGGCGGAGAGCCAGTCGGCGACCGTGAAGTCCCGCTCGAGATCGTGCGGATCCGCGACGTCGAGCAGGTGGTGGGGCACCGCGCCCCGTTCGGCCGGCGTCGGCTTGGCGGTGCCGATGTCGAGCCCCCGGTAGATCTGCATGCTGTCGGCGGAGATGCACTCGCCGAGACCGTCGAGCGTCGTGGCGAGTTCGAGCGCGAGTTCGCTCTTCCCGCTTGCGGTCGTGCCGAGGACGAGGATCGGCGGAAGCTGGTTCGCGTGGGGGGCGTGCATCGGGGGGACGGTCTCCTCCGAGGCGTATCATCGCGACCGTTCGAAAGTAGGTCGACGAATTCGCGGATTCGACGACATCCGCTGGATCGAAGTTCCCCTCGGGTTCCTTCCCATGGCCAAGAGATCGATTGCCGACATCGACGTCGCCGGGCGGCGGGTGTTGACCCGCGTGGACTTCAACGTGCCTCTCGACGGCGGCCGGATCGTCGACGACCGCCGAATCGAGGCGGCCCTGCCGACCATCCGCTCGATCGTCTCGCGCGGAGGGCGAGCGGTGCTGTTGAGTCACCTCGGACGACCGAAGGGCGTCGGATACGAGGAGGCGTACTCGCTTCGGCCGGTGGCGAAGCGACTTGAGGAACTGCTGGGCGAAGAGGCGATCGGCGGGGTGGCCTTCCCGAGCGAGGACTGCCTCGACGAGGCCGCGCAGGCGGCGGTCGAAGCGCTGCCTGAAGGTGGCGTGGCACTCCTCGAGAACCTGCGATTCCATGCGGGCGAGAAGAAGGGCGATGCCGACTTCGCCGCGCGACTGGCGTCGCTGGGCGAGATCTACTGCAACGACGCCTTCGGCACCTGCCACCGCAGCGACGCCTCGATGGTCGCGTTGCCGCGGGCGATGAAGCCGGCGCCGGCAGTCGCGGGGTTCCTGCTCGACGCGGAGATCCGCTATCTGCAAGGCGCCGTCGCCGATCCGAAGCGGCCGTTCGTCGCGATCCTCGGCGGCGCGAAGGTCTCGGACAAGCTCGGCGCGATCCGCCACCTGCTCGAGCGGGTGGATGCGCTGGTGGTGGGGGGGGCGATGGCCTACACGCTGCTCGCCGCGCAGGGCGTTGCCGTCGGCGGGAGCCGAGTCGAGCCGGACATGCTCGGGGAGGCGAAGGACGTGCTCGACCTCGCCGCTGCGAAGGGGCGGCAACTGCTGCTGCCGATCGACCACGTGTGTGGGCGGGCGCTCCAAGCGGGCACCGAGACCATCAGCGTCGATGGGGCCATCCCCGAGGGTTGGATGGGCCTCGACGTCGGGCCCAGGACCGCCGAAGCGTTCGCGTCGGCGATCCGGGCCGCCGGCACCGTGGTCTGGAACGGGCCGATGGGCGTGTTCGAGATGCCGCCCTTCGACGCGGGGACCCGCCGAGTCGCCGAGGCGGTGGCCGCGGCGACCGAGGCCGGCGCGGTGACCATCGCCGGCGGCGGCGACACCGCGGCGGCGGTCGAGGTGTTCGGCGTCGCGAACCGCCTCAGTCACGTCTCGACGGGCGGGGGAGCGAGTCTCGAGATGCTCGAGGGCAAGGCGTTCGAGTCGCTCGCGATGCTCGACGACGCCTGACTCCCCTCTCCGCGCGGGGCGGGAACGTCCTGCATCGACCTCGCCCGCCGTTGGGGCGGTGCTAGACTTCGGGAGAAGGCGGTCGCAATGGCCGCTGCGAACGGCCGTTTTTGCGACTTCCGAGTCGCGAACCGCACAGGAACCCAGCCATGTCGATCCGCCGCCTGCTCGCCGCCACCACGCTCGCCGCCTGCGTCAGCACCGGGGCGTACGCCCAGCAGAAGACCCTCAAGGTTGGAGACGCGGCCCCTCCGCTCTCGGTGGCCGAGTGGGTGCAGGGCGACGTCGCCGGCCTTCAGTCGGGCAAGGTGAACCTCGTCGAGTTCTGGGCCACGTGGTGCGGTCCGTGCCGCAAGTCGATCCCCAAGCTCGACGAACTGCACGACGACCTCGCGGGGAAGGGCCTCGTGGTCATCGGCGTCAGCGACGAGAAGCCCGAGGTCGTCAAGCCGTTCGTGCGCAGTCGCGGTGGAGGCATGAGCTACCCCGTCGCCATCGATGAGAACAAGCAGACCAACCAGGCGTGGATGAAGGCCGCCGGTCGCAACGGCATCCCCGCGGCGTTCCTCGTGAGTCGCGACGGCAAGATCGCCTGGATTGGGCATCCGGCCGATCCGGCGATGCTCGAGATCATCCCCAAGCTGCTCGCAGGCAAGTACGACCCGGTGCTCGAGAAGCAGGCCGCGCCGCTGCTCGACGCCGCGAACAAGGCCGCCAGCCGGAGGAACTACCGGCAGGCCTACACCCATCTCGACAAGGTGATCGAGATGGATCCGAAGGTGTTCTCCTCGGTGGTGCTTCAGCGGTACGAGTTGATGCTGACCGGTGAGAAGGACACCGAGGCCGCCACCGCCTACCTGTCGACGAAGATCGAGGAGTACGGCCCGGATGCGGGCAGCCTGACCGAGTTCGCCACGGCGCTCGTGAACGATCCCGATCTGCGACCTCGCAACCTTGAACTCGCCGCCGCCGCCGCCGAGGCGGTCAACGCCGCGGCCCCCAATCAGCCCGACTCGCTCGCGGTTCTTGCGATGGTCCAGTTCGCGCAGGGCGACGCCACCGCGGCGATCGAGAACCAGCAGCGGGCCTGGATGATGGCGGATCCTTCGGTGAAGGCCGAGTTCAAGAAGGCCCTCGACCAGTACCGAACCACGGCCCGTCGATCCTCGTCCCGGTAGGCGGCGTCGGCTTCGTCCCGATGACCTCGCGTCACCGCGACCTTCTCGCCCATCCGCCCCACCGACCACTGGTGGCGGCGTCGATCCTGTCGGCGGACTTCTCGCGGCTCGGCGAGGAGTGCCACTCGGTCCTCGCCGCGGGCGCCGATCTGCTGCACGTCGACATCATGGACGGGCACTTCGTCCCCAACCTGTCGATGGGGCCGGCAGTCTGCGCCGCGGTCCGTCGGGCGTGCCCGGAGACGTTCCTCGACGTGCATCTGATGGTGACGGATCCGCTGGCGTTTCTCGATCCGTTCGCGAAGGCGGGCGCCGACCACCTGACGTTCCACGTCGAAGCGGTCGAGGACCCGGCGGCAGCGATCTCGAGGATCGCCTCGGCCGGACTCTCGACCGGCCTCGCGTTCAATCCCGACACCCCGGTGGAGCGAGTGCTGCCTTGGATTGCCGAGGTCGATCTGGTTCTGGTGATGAGCATCCATCCGGGCTTCTCCGGACAGGCGTTCATGCCGGAGGTGCTGGAGAAGATGGCCGAGATCGCCCCTCGCCTCCGGCCGGAGCAGCGACTGGAGGTCGACGGTGGCGTCAACCCGACCACTGCGGCGGCCTGCCGCGAGGCCGGGGTGGACGTCCTCGTGAGCGCCTCGTCGATCTTCGGGAGCGAGGACTACCGCGGCCAGATCGAGGCGATCCGCGGGGCGGGCACGACCGCATCGACCCCGCAAGGCGCCTGATTTCGCAAGGTCGGTGGTACTCTTTGTCCACCGGTCCGGAGGACGACGCCCCTGAAGGGGTGATGGGACCGACCCCGTCTCAGGAGGAGCGTGTGGAACCGACTTCGTCACCCGTCAGCCGACCGGCCGCCGCCGAGCGCCCCGAGGCGACGCCACGCGTCGTCAAGAAGGGGGTTCCCGAGGGCCTCTGGCTGCGCTGTCCGGGGTGCGGAGAGACCATCTTCCGCAAGGCGTTCGACGCCGACCACAAGGTCTGCCCGAAGTGTCGTCATCACGGTCGTCTGACCGCCCGCGAGCGGGTGGCCCAGCTGATCGATCCGGGCACCTTCGAACCGCTCCACGCCGACATCGCCCCGGCGGATCCGCTCCAGTTCGTCGATCTGCTTCCCTACCGGGATCGAGTGGCGGCGAGTCAGCGGAAGACCGGCGAGAACGACGGCGTCCAGACCGGCACCGGCTTCATCAAGGGTCGCAAGGTGGTGCTGGCGGCTCTGGACTTCTCCTTCATGGGCGGGTCGATGGGATCGGTGATCGGAGAGAAGACGACGCTTGCGATCGAACTGGCCACCAACCGCGACTGGCCGCTCGTGATCGTGAGCTGCTCCGGCGGGGCTCGAATGCAGGAGTCGGGCTTCAGTCTGATGCAGATGGCCAAGACCTCCTCGGCGCTGGCCCGCTTCGACGAGTCCGGGGGTCTCTTCATCTCGGTGCTTGCCGATCCCACGACCGGCGGCGTCACCGCGAGCTTCGCGATGCTCGGCGACGTGATCATCGCAGAGCCTCGCGCCCTCATCGGGTTTGCGGGACCGCGGGTGATCGCCCAGACGATCCGGCAGGAGTTGCCCGCGGGATTCCAGACCTCGGAGTTCCTGCTCGAGTCGGGCTTCGTGGATCGGATCGTCGATCGCGCCGATCTCCGCAGCGAGATCAGCCGCCTCATCGACTACGCCGGCAAGTGAGCGCCGCCGCCGTCGCCGACGGATCCCATCGTCCGGCCCCCGGGGGCTTCGGCGCGATCGCGACGGTGCTGCTGCTCGTCGCGGCGGCGGGTGCCAAGTGGTTGGCCTTCATGCCGCCGGAGGTTCCCATCGCGACCGTCGCGTGGCTGGCGTTGTTCGCGATCGCGGCGGTGGGATCCTCTTCGCCGAGGACTCTCTGGCTGGGAGTGATCATCGTCGATCTGGCGTGGTGGCTGCTGGTGCAGCGATGGATCGCCGACGTCTCGGTCGCCGGCTATCCGTTCCTCTGCGGATACCTGTCGCTGTGGGCGCTGATGCTGGCTTGGCTGGTGCGGCGGTTCGCTGCGAGAGAGTCGACCGCCCGGTGGCCGCTCTGGATCGTGCTCCCGGTGCTTGTCGTGGCGCTCGATGTCCTTCGTGGCGAGTTCGTCCTCGGTGGGTATCCCTGGTACGAGGCGGGGCAGGGCGTCGTCACGGCAAGCGGCGGTTGGATCGAGGTCGCCCAGGCCGCGGACCTCTTCGGCGCGAGGGGCCTCACGCTGCTGGTGGCGCTCTCCGCGGGTGCGGTTGCAGAGGGGTTCCGCCCCCGCGCCGCGCACGTCTCTCTCGGGCGGCGCTTCGCCGGCGTCGTGGTGGCCGTGTCGATGTGGGCGGCGGCGTTCGGATACGGCCACTGGCGCCTGGGGCAGGCGGACCTCGCGCCTTCGCTGGGTCGGTTTCTCGCCATCCAGACGGCGCTTCCGATCGACAACAAGATCGGATGGTCGGCGGAGCGACAACTCGTCGACGTCCCGGCCTTCGCGGACGCCACGCAGCGAGCGCTCGACGAGGTTGGGCCCCCGGTCGATCTGGTCGCTTGGCCCGAGACCATGCTCCCGGGGTTCGGCCTCGATCCGGCGACTCTCGACATGCTCGAGCGGGGCGGCTACTTCCCCGGATCGCTGTTCGCCGAGATCGCCCACGCCGTGGCGTGGCGGGCGGGAGCGCCGCTGCTGGTCGGCAGCCCGGTCTATGTCGGCCTCGCAGCCGAGGAGGGCCGCTGGACCTGGGACGCCCACTTCAACAGCGTGTATCTCGTGCCGCCGACGCCGACCCCCGGGGATCGCGAGCCTCCGAGGTACGACAAGATCGTGCTGACGCCCTTCGGAGAGACGATGCCCGGCATCTCCCGCTTCGAGTGGCTGGAGCAACTGCTCCTCGACATCGGAGCCCGGGGGATGACCTTCGACCTCGATGCCGGATCGGAACCGGTCCGGTTCGAGGTTGAGACCTCCGAAGGCGACCTCGTGCGCGTCGCGACGCCGATCTGCTTCGAGGCGACGGTGGCCTCGTTGTGCCGCCGTCTCGTCTGGGACGATGGAAGGCGTCGGGCCGATCTCCTCGTCAACGCCAGCAACGACGGCTGGCTCGGCGACGACCTCGCGGCGCGTCGGATGCACCTGCGCCTGGCGTCGATCCGGGCGATCGAGAACCGGACGCCCATGCTTCGAACGGTGAACACGGGGTTCAGTGCCGGCATCGATTCGAGCGGACGAATCGTGGCCGGACTGGATGGTCGTGGCGATCGGGTCGGCACCGCTGCGGGATGGGTCCTCGCGGAGTTGCCCAGGGACGACCGGCACCCGTTGTTCTCGGTGGTTGGCGACCGGTGGGCGCTGTTGGCGGTGCTTGCGACGGCGGTGGGGCTCTGGTGGAGTCGGATGCCGAAACGGGATTCGAGTCGAGGCCGCGGCTGAGGTCCGCCGATAACCCGAACTCGAGGGGAGACGATCCCCGACCGACCCCGCAGACCGGAGCGTTCCATGACCGAGACCTCGCGAGCGTGTTCGAATCCCGGATCCGGCCGAGGCCGATGTGGTCGCTCGACTTGGAGCGTGTGCGTGGCGGCGACAGGACTGCTGGTTGCGGCGTTCGGCCTGACGTCGGCGGGATGCTCGAGTTCCTCGTCCACTTCTTTGTCTCCGTCCTCTGCCTCGTCCCCGGCGGCCTCCGTGGCGTCGGATCCGTCGCCGAAGTTCGCGATCGGCGCCAGCGAATGGAGTCGGGGCGGCCGGCGACGCGACGTCGAGACGCCGCCGCCCGAGGCGCCGGCGCCAGCGGCGCCCACAGCCGCGGTCGCCGCGGCTGCCGAACCGGATGGGCCAGAGACCGACGAACGCGCAGCGCCTGATCGGGAGGGGGCGACCGGTTCCGAGACGACCAGCCTTGCCGCCGAACCCGACGTGACCGCGGTCGAGCGTGAGGAGATCCTGGCGACATCGGCACCCGCCCCAACCGAAGACCGGTCGTCTTCGATCGGGACCGCCACCACAGCCGGTGGCGCGGGGGCCGTGGCGACGACTCGTCGCGACGGTCCTCAGGCTCCGTCACCATCCGCCGATCGCGAGCCGGCGCCTGCCGTCGCCGTGGCGGCCGTCGTGGGTGGGGACGCCAGCGCCGCGGACTCGAATTCTCCGGAGCCGACGAGCCCGGACCCGACCCGGACGTCCAGTTCGGCGTCGGCGTCGGTCGCGGAACGCCCGAAGGCCGTCGAGCCGACCTCGACGCCGCCGAGCATCGGGACTCGAGAGACGGCCCGATCGAGCACCGCACCGAGCGGTCCGGAAAGGCCGTTGTCCAACGACCCGATCGAGGCGGCGACGGCGATCCTCGCGGCGGGCGTTCGAAGCGCCGATCCGGTGGTCCGGGCGAACGCCCTCGAGGGCATGCTCGCGTGGCCGAGTCTTCTTCGCGAACACGTCGCCGGCGGACTCGTCGACGACAACCGTGGCGTTCGCTTCGTGGCGGCGATGTGCGTGGGCCGGGCCCGGCTCGACGATCTCTCCCATCTCGTCCAGCCGCTGGTTCGCGATCGGTCCGATTCGGTCCGGGCTGCGGCGATCTACGCGTTGCGTCGCTGCGGTCGCCCGGCGGATCCCTCGCCTTTGGCCGCGATGGTGCGGAGCGACGATCCGGAGGTCCGGTCGAACGCCTACATCGTGCTCGGCGAACTCGGCGACAGCAGTTCGATCGGCATGATTCGAGACTCCCTCGGTCGGGGCATGCGTCGGGTCCATCCGATCCGGGTCCGCATCGTCGAACTGCAGGGGGCCGAGACGCTGGTGAAGCTGGGAGACGACGACGAGCTCGAGGCGATTCGAGCCGCGTTGTTCGCCCCCGTGGAGCAGGGCGAGCTCAGCATCCTCGCCTGCCAGATCCTGGCCCGTCTCGGGGACCGATCCGCAGCCCCGATGCTCGAGCGGTTGGTACTGGCCTCGGGCACCTCGATCCGGCCGCCCGAGATTCGGATGGCCGCGACCCAGGCGTTGGCCGAATTGGGCCTTGCCACACAGGTCGATGCCGCAGCCATCGCCGCCAACGCGGTGCAGGCGCCGGACCCGCTGCTCCGAGCCCAAGGGTGTGCCGTCGCCGGAGCGGTGGGGGGCGGCACCTCGGTCGAGGCGTTGAGATCTCGTCTCTCGGATCCTGTGGAGTTCGTTCGGATCACGGCGGCGGGCAACCTCCTCAAGGTGGCCGGCGAATCCTCCTCGGTCGCCGATGCCACGGGCGTGCGTTGACACTCCCTTGACACCCGACTACAACCTCGAAATCGCCTGTCGGCGGTGGTCTCGACTGGTGGAGCGGGGTGTGGCGTGCTTCGGTGGTTCACCGGTCCCGCTCACCGACTCTTCCCGCTCTTTCCAAGGTTTCGAGCCTCGTCGTCGTTTCAAGCGACTCGCCGTTCCGGACTCGCGCAGCCCCCTCGAGAGATCTCTCAGTGCACATCCTGACCAAGATCCTGATCGTCGTCGTGACCCTGCTGGTGGTGATGCTGGTGCCGCTGGTCATGGTCAACGCGAGCAACGAAGGGTCGTACAAGGCGAGGTTCGAACGCCAGCAGAGCATGACTGCCGCCGCCAACCAGGCGCTCGAGGCCGCCCAGGCTTCGCAGGCCGCCAGCGAGGCGTCGATGCTCGCCGAGATCAAGGCCCTTCAGACCGAGGCGTCCTCGGTCGCCTCGCAGCTTCGCTCCGCGAGCGCCGAGAACCAGAGGCTGCAGGGCGAGCTCTCGCGGACCACCGCCAGCGTCGCGGGCGTCGAGGCGAAGCTCGAGCGTCTCGCTGCGATCGGTGAGGCGAGCCAGGAACTGACCAACAAGCTGGTTCAGGATGCCAAGCAGCTTCGCGAGAGCGAGGCCCGCCTGAATGCGAAGCTCGTGCAACTCGAGCAGCAGGTGGCAGATCTTCGTGACTCCGAAGAAGTGCTTCAGGCGGCGAACGCGTCCCTGCAGGAGCAGCTCAAGGGCGTCGAGCGCGAGCGGGATCGCGCCCAGTCGACGATCGCTCGCTACGAGGCCAGTGGAGGCTCGTTGAACCTCGCGGCCGCGGGTGAAGTTCGTCGAGTGGCGGATCGCAACCTTCGCGCGGTCGTCAGCAACGTGGTCCAGGATGCCGGGGACACCCTGGCCACCATCGATGCCGGGCAGCTCGACGGCGTCCAGGTGGGCTGGGTTCTCACGATCTCGGATGGCCCCGACTACGTGGCCAATCTCCGGGTCCTCGACGTGGATGTGAACCGATCGGTCGGCATCGTGGAACTGCAGGATCCCTCGCGGGGCCTCGTGGCCGTCGGTCATGTCGCCACCGCCCGTCAAGGCGAGTGAACCCGGCCTCGCCGGTCAGGCCACGTCGCCAAACACCGAATCAGGAGCGATGTCCATGAGTTCCAGTGGCCCGCGGGGTTCTTCCGGCGAAATGAACGTGTTCACGGCGATGCTCGGCGCTGCGGCGTTGGTGCTGTTCGCCGCAGTGATCTGGGTGATGCTTGCCAACATGGATCAGTCCGGATCCATGTTCGGCCTCGTCTCCTCCCGCTGATTCCGACCCGGTCGTCGGTCGCCCCGTCGGGACGACGACTTGCACCATGCTGCTATGATCGCGGACGGTCCGATCCGGTCGGGTGCGTGCCGCGTCCGGGTGCCTCGGGTCGTCGAACGGAGTGTCGCATTTCCATGTTGGGCTCGTTGATGGGGTGGTTCCGAGTCGACATGGGGATCGACCTCGGCACCTGCAACACCTTGGTGTGCGTCCGCGGCGAGGGCATCGTGCTCGACGAGCCTTCGGTCGTTGCGGTGCGCAAGGGGACCAATCAGGTTCTGAACGGGGGAACCGCGGTCGGCTTCGCCGCCAAGGCGATGCTCGGCAAGACGCCGGGCTCGATCAGCGCCGTCCGTCCGCTCAAGGACGGGGTGATCAGCGACTTCCAGATCACCGAGGCGATGCTCAGCTACTTCATCCGAAAGGTGAATGCCCGTCGCTGGCTGTTCGGTCCGCGGGTGGTGATCGCGGTTCCGTCCGGCATCACCGCGGTCGAGAAGCGAGCCGTCGTGGATTCGGCGGAGCGGGCGGGCGCGAGCCGCGTGTTTCTCGTCGAGGAGCCGATGGCGGCGGGGATCGGGGCCGGACTGCCGATCGCCGAGCCGCGAGCCAGCATGATCGTCGACATCGGCGGCGGGACCACCGAGGTCGCCATCATGAGCCTCGCGGACATCGCGACCTGCCAGTCGGTGCGGGTGGCCGGCGACGACTTCGACGAGGCGATCATCAACCACATGCGCAAGACCTACTCGCTGACGATCGGCGAGCAGACCGCCGAGCGGATCAAGATCGAGATCGGCTCCGCAGCGCCGGTCGGCGAGGAACGCACCCTCGAGGTTCGCGGTCAGGACGTCGTCACCGGCCTGCCGCGCAAGACCGTCGTCACCAGCGAGGAGATCCGCGAGGCCCTGCGGGAGCCGCTCAACTCGATCATCGAGACGGTGATGAAGACTCTCGAGGCCACCGAGCCGGAACTGTCTGCGGATCTCGTCGACAACGGCATCGTCATCGCCGGCGGCGGAGCGCTGCTGCGCGGGATCGATCTGGAGCTCTCGAACGCAACCGGCCTCGACGTGACCATCGCCGAGGATCCCCTGACCTGCGTGGCACGAGGCACGAGCATCTATCTCGAGAACCTCGAGCAGTATCAGGCGACCCTCGAGTCGGATCGCGACGACTTCTGATCGCCGCCGTCCTGCGACGCCTCGACGGCGGAGTGCTCCCGCCATGCTCGACGGACTTCGAACCCCGCTGATTCCCGCCCTGGCCGTCGCCTGCCTCGCGCTGGCACCGGCGCGATTTCTGGTCTGGACCAACGAGGCGTCCTCGGTGCTCTGGCTGCCTCTTCGCCCGCTGGCGCACTTCGGCGTGGCGGCCGCGTCGTGGCTGAGACCGCCGACCCCGACCCCACAGGCCGACGCGGTCACGCTCGCCGAGGAGCGGGACGAGTTGCTGGCGCTCGTGCAGCGACTTCGATCCGAACTCGAGTTCGCCCACGAGGCGATCGAGGTGCTGGAGGGCCTGCCGCGTCGTGCCGAGCCCTCGCCGCGACCGGCTGCGGCACGGGTGATCGCCGTCGATCCGAGTGGCATCGCCACCCTGAACGTCGGCCAACGACACGGCATCGCCGCAGGCGATCCGGTGGTGGCGTCCGGTGGACGGCTGGTCGGGAGGATCGGCGATCCTGTCGCCGTGAACGGAAGCGTGCTGGTTCCCGCCAGTCATGCGTCGGGCGTCGAGCTTCGGGTCCGCATTCTCGACGAGGGAGGCGGCCGCGAAGTCGGTGAGCAGGTGCTCTGCCTTCTCGAGCCCGACGGCGATGGATGGGTCGCCGAGGTCGACGCGCAACGGGTGGCGATCGGTGCGACGGTCCGACTCGACGATCCGGCCTGGCCGATGTCCGCGCAGGGACTCCGCCTCGGTCGAGTGGTCGAGCGCCGGGAGGTGCCCGAGCGTCCGCTGCGTGCAGCGATTCGTGTCGAGCCGGCATGGTCGATGGTCGATGGGCCGGTCCTGGTGGTGCAGCGGACCGGCACGGGCGATCTCCCGTGAACTGGCTCCTCTTCCTCGTCGTCGGTCTGCTGCTCGTCGTCGTCGATGCGAGTTTCATGCAGGCCTTGAGGCTCGGCGAGCTCTGGCCTCTCGCCACGCCGGGCCTCGTCGCGTTCGTGGCCTTGTGGGCGTCCCGTCCGGCGGTGCCCTGGGCGGCGTTCCTGCTGGGACTGGTGCAGGACCTCTCGACGCCGGTCATCGTCGGCGATGGAGAGGTGATTCGTCTGCTGGGGCCAGCGACCTTGGGCTGGCTGTTCGGCACCGCTGCGCTGCTCCCCCTGCGACGGGTCTTGCTGCGTCGTCATCCCGTCGCGATCGGGGCCGCGACGGTGGTGTTGACGTTCCTTGCCGGACTGGTCTGGGGTGCGATCTGGGTGCTGCGCGGTCTTCTCCACGGAGAATCGATGCCATGGCCGGCCGGGGGTGGCGTGGCCGCGCTCGGAGGCCTGGGCCTGCAGGCCCTCGCCAACGGCGTGGTGGCGGTTCCTCTCGCGTGGCTCCTCATGCGATTGGGGGACTGGTGGCGGTTTCCCGGGGGCGGCTGGAGCGCGGCGGGATCCCGTCGGTTCCAAGGGGGGCGACGATGAGACCGCCTTCGGCGCCTCGGTGTGCCGTCGGAACTCGTAGAGTGTCGTCATGACCGCATGGGTGCTCCACGACGACGGCGGCGGACGCTTCGGTCCCATGACCGATCTGCGATCGTTTGCGGAGGTTCGCACCGGTGCCTTCACCGCACTCGAGCGTTGCACGCGGCGGTGGGGGGCGCCGCAGGCGTTGCTGCTGCCGGAGGGCCTGCAGGATCTTGCTTCGGAACGCGGTCTGACTTCCGCCGCGTCGAGGACGCCCGGCGAACGCGTGCACGTCTTGAACAGCCGTTGGCGGGGAGCGCTTCCCGAACACTGGCCTGCGGCGGGTGAAGCCTGGTGCGATGCCGAAGGCGACGTGGTGGCGACGACGCTCGATGACGGCTCGGCGGAGAAGTTCCTCCGGCACCGCGAACTGCCCGAGGACATTCGACGCATCGGAAAGGCGGGAGCGGCCCTCTACCGGCGTCCTTGGGAGGTGCTCGAGGATCTCCCGGAACGACTCCTCGACGATCTCTCGACCATGCGTGGAGCCGAGGGCGCTCGCGAGCCCGGGCCGGCGGCCGAACGAGTGGGCGATCATCCGGTGGATGTCGACCCTCGTGCCTCGCTGGGTCGGGGGGTGGTCTTCGACGCGACCGATGGGCCGATCGCGATCGCCGCCGGGGCGCACATCGGGCACCTCGCGGTGCTGCGCGGTCCGGTCTGGATCGGGCCTGGATCGGTCGTCGCGGACCGGGCCCAGATCAAGGCGAACACCGTGATCGGTCCGGTTTCGAAGGTCGGTGGCGAGATCGGCGCCACGATCTTCCAAGGCCACGCGAACAAGGTCCACGAGGGCCATCTTGGCGACTCCTGGATCGGGGAGTGGGTGAACTTCGGCGCCGGAACCACCAACTCGAACCTGCTCAACACCTACGGCGAGGTCTCGATGCGACTCGATCCGGACGGCCCGTCGGAGCGCAGTGGCCGGACCGCGATGGGCTGCATCGTCGGCGATCACGTGAAGTTCGCGATCCTCGTGCGGATCATGACCGGCTCGAGCTTCGGCACGGGAAGCATGATCGCCAGCACCGATCCACCCCGATCCGTCGGACGGTTCCGCTGGCTGACCGAGCGGGGCGACGCGACCTACCGACTCGAGAAGTTCCTCGGGGTGATGGCGGCGGCGCAGTCGCGGCGCGGCGTCGAGGCGGGACCGGCGTACCTCGAACGACTGCGACGCCTGCACGACGCGGGACGCGTCGACTGATGGGCGGACTCGTCCACCTCGTCGACGGGCACGCGCAGTTCCACCGGGCCTACCACGCGATCCGGACGCCGATGAGCAGCCCGCTCACGGGCGAGCCGACCAACCTCGTGTTCGGCTTCTCGAACATGCTCGCCAAGGTGCTGCGCGAGCAACGTCCCGGGCATCTGGTGGTGGCGATCGACGCCAGCGGAGATCGCGGCACCTTCAGGAGCCGGATCGATCCGGAGTACAAGGCCAATCGCGAGGCGCCGCCGGAGGACTTCGGTCCGCAGGTCGACCGCTGCCTCGAGCTGCTGAAGGCCCTGGGCATCCCCGTCGTGGCGGTCGAGGGAGTCGAGGCGGACGACGCGATCGCGAGTCTGGTCGCACGCTGGCGGCGGGAGGATCCCGACATCGAGATCCGGATCCTCAGCCGCGACAAGGACCTCGCCCAGATCACCGACGAAAGGACTCGTCTGTTCGACCCGCAGGCCGATGCGTTCGTCGACACCGAGAAGCTCTTCGGCCGTCCCGGACTCGAACCCCGTCAGGTTCCCGACGTGCTCGCGTTGATGGGCGACACCGTCGACAACGTGCCCGGCGTGCCGGGCGTCGGTCCCAAGACCGCGGCGGAACTCGTCATTCGCTACGGCTCGCTCGACGAGCTGCTGGCTCATGCCGACGAGTTGAAGGGCAAGCGAGGCGAGGCGATTCGCGACGCCGCCGAGCTGGTTCGCCGCAGCCGCCGTCTCGTCGAGTTGAAGTCCGATCTGGAGATCGATCTCCCTCTCGCGCGGGCTCGGCTGGAGTTCGACCGTGCCGATCCCGAGGCGGTCGATGGATTGATGCGGACCCTCGGCTTCAATCGCTTGCGCGAGGAGTTCGCCCAACTGCTCGGACACGAGCCGCCGCCGACGGCGGCCGCTCAGGAGGCACCTTCCGCGGCGTCTCGCGAGGGCCTCTTGTTCGCAGAGGGCTTCGAAGACGAGGCCGAGGAGATCTTCACGCCTCCCACCACGATCGTCCGAACGCCCCGCGAACTCGCGGCGCTGGCCACGAGGGTTCGAGAGGCGATCGACTCGGGACGGCCGATCGCCTTCGACGTCGAGACGACCGGTCTCGTCCCGAGACGGGCGGCACTGTGCGGTCTGAGTCTGGCCTTCGACGGCGAGGAGGGCATGTACGTGCCCATCCGTTCGCCGGAGGCGTCCAAGCACCTTGCGGCATCCGAGGTTCTTGCCGGCCTCGGGCCGCTCTGGAGCGATCCACGGGTGGTGCTTCTTGGACACAACCTGCGATTCGATCTCGTGTCGCTTCGATCCGCGGGAGCGGCCTTCGCCGGGCGGGTGATCGACACCATGATCGAGAGCCACCTGGTGGCGCCGATCGGCGCCGGCCACGCCTTGAAGGACGTCGCCGAGCGCGTCCTCGGCATCCGTCCACGGCGAATCGAGACCCTCATCGGCGAGCGGCGGGGGGGCGCCCAGAAGTCCTTCGACGAGGTCCCGCTTTCCGAGGCGGCACCGTACGCGGTGCAGGACGCGGTGCTGGCCTGGCGACTTCACGAGCGATTCGCCGAACGCATCGAAGAGGCCGGGCAGGCCGCGTTGTGTCGCGATGTCGAGTTCCCTCTCGTGGCGGTGTTGGCAGGTCTCGAGTTCGAGGGGATTCGAGTGGATCCCGACGAACTCGATCGACAGCGCGAGGTGCTCGAGCGAGATCTGGATCGACTGCGTCGGGAGATCGTCGAGGCGGCGCCGGCACCGTTCAGCCCGGACAGTCCGAAGCAGTTGGCCGCCGTTCTCTTCGGGGACCCCGATGGGGATCCGCCCGGCCTTGGCCTGCGGCCGCTGCGAAAGGGCAAGACCGGACCGTCGACCGATTCGGAGACGCTCGGCAGGCTCGAGGCCGATCCGGACATCGAGACGCCGTTGCCGGGTCTGGTGCTCGAGTACCGAGGTCTCTCCAAGCTTGTGGGCACCTACCTGATCGCGCTCAAGCAGGCGATCAACCCCGAGACCGGCAGGATCCACGCCACCTTCCACCAGGCCGCGACCGCCACGGGACGGCTCAGCTCGTCGGATCCGAATCTCCAGAACATCCCGATCCGGACCGCTCGAGGTCGGGAGATCCGCAAGGCGTTCAAGGCCGCGGATGGCGCCATGCTGCTTTCGGCGGACTACTCCCAGATCGAACTCCGCGTGCTCGCCCATCTGAGCGGCGATCCCGGACTCGTGGAGGCGTTTCGAGAGGACCGCGACATCCACGTGTCGGTGGCGGCGGAGGTCTTCGGGGTCCCGCCGGCGGAGGTGACCTCGGAGATGCGAGGCGTCGCGAAGATGGTCAACTTCGGCATCGTGTACGGCATCACCGCCGCGGGCCTCGCGCGGCGTCTCGGCGGCGACACCACTCGCGAACGGGCCGCCGAGATCATCGAGACCTACAAGGCGAGGTTCTCGAGAATCGACGCGTTCCTCGAGGCGTGCGTGTCCAAGGCCCGCACGGACGGATACGTCGAGACGATCCTCGGTCGACGGCGTCCCATTCCGCAGATCGGATCCCGAAATCCCTCCGAGCGGGCCTTCGGAGAGCGGGCGGCGATCAACACCGTGGTGCAGGGATCCGCCGCCGATCTCATCAAGGTCGCGATGGTCGGACTCGATCGGCGCCTCCGAGAGGCTGGATCTCCCGCACGCATGCTGCTGCAGATCCACGACGAACTGGTTCTCGAGGTGCCGCGCGACCAGCTCGATGCCGCGAAGTCGCTCCTCGTGGAGACCATGGAACAGGCGATGACGCTCGACGTCCCGTTGAGGGTGGACTCCGCCTG
Source organism: Planctomycetota bacterium (assembly GCA_017859745.1). GTDB lineage: Bacteria > Planctomycetota > Phycisphaerae > Phycisphaerales > SM1A02 > VGXO01. Next base: position 16,795 of record JAFMML010000013.1, on the reverse strand, counting down.
GGCGGCCAACTGGTTCGACGCGAGTTGACACTCCGGTCGAACGCGTCGGCTTGGTTTGCGATCGTCGAGACCGCCCGGGGCATGGCGGCGTCGATGCCCTCTGGTCGGTGAGGCGATGTTCGGCGGGGCCGGGTCCACGCCGATGGTTCGCTGACGAAGAGCGCCGATGCAGCAGGTGCCAATGCACAAGACCCCCGCCGAAGCGAGGGTCTCGAACGAGGCGGACGGGACTCGAACCCGCAACCACCGGCGTGACAGGCCGGTACTCTAACCAATTGAGCTACCGCCCCTTCCGGACTCGAGGTGCCGGAGGAAGACTGAGCAATGTAGCAGCCGCGTCCGACCGGTCAAGATCGGCTCGAGGTCAGGCGTTGGCGTGAGGCGGCACCCGATCGGGCCGCCACTTGATGTTGCATCCGAGGCTCGGCTGCTGCGTCTGGAGCGGACCCCGCCCCTCGACGAGCGCGGCGACGGCAGCCCTCAGATCCTCCCCGGTGACCGGTACGTCGTTGCCAGGCCGGCTGCCGTCGAGCTGGCCCCGGTAGACCAGATCTCCGGCGGCGTCGTGGAGGAAGAGGTCGGGCGTACAGGTCGCCCGGAACGACGCCGCCACCGACTGATCCTCGTCGACGAGATACGGGAACCGCCACGACCATCGTTCCGCGGCCTCGGTCATCCGGTCCGGAGCGTCGGCGGGATGGGCGGTGAAGTCGTTGCTCATGATTCCGACCACACCCACGCCGAGGTTCGAGCACTCGTCGGCGATCCGGGCGATCTCCTCGGCGATGTGATGGACGAATGGGCAGTGATTGCAGAGGAACAGGACCAGCAGTCCGTTGGGACCGCGGCATCCGTCTCGAGTGTGCACGGTGCCGGCGGAATCCGGGAGGGCGAAGGCGGGGCACGGTGTGCCGATCGGGACCATCAGAGATGGGGTGCGAGGCATGCGAGACTCCGAGGGTTGGGGGGCGATCGAGATGGGACGACTTCGGCGCGGAAGATCGACTCTAGGGGCCGGCGACCACCTCGTCGACGGCGGCCGCGGCCGGGCCGAGGACGAGCGGCGGGCGGCGCCGATGCACCCGCCGCCGCTGCGGGAGTCGTCTTCGAAGGCATCGCCCCCGGTTCGTCTCCCTTAGGATCGGCGGCGTGAGTCCCTCCCACGACCCAGACCCGTTCGACTCCGACGATCTCGATCCCGAGGGGCCGGATGCGGCCGATCTTGCGAGGTTCGGCGGCGACACCGTCGGCTGTCCCGCCTGCGGCGGCGAGGTCCACGACCTCTCGGATCGGTGCCCCGAGTGCGGGCACTGGATCGACTCGACCGCCCGCCCAGACCGAGCCGGCGGCGGGTGGCGATCGGGGCTGTTGTGGGTCGTGATCCTCTCGCTCGCCGGTGTCGGGTGGGTGCTTCTTCGAATGTTCCGTTGAGGGATCGCCGATCGACTGGCAAGACCGGGGGGGAACTCCGATTGGGGTAGACTCCCCGAGCGGGCGATGGCAGGTGTCGACTGGTCTTCAGGAGCACACGCGTGGCGGACCCCATTCGAGTTCTCGTTGCGGACGATCACCCGCTGATTCTGGAGGCGATCGTCGCGATTCTCGACAGCGTCCCCGACTTCGAGGTCGTGGGTACGACCGACGAGGCCGGGCGGGCGGTCGACTTCGTGGCAGAGCACAAGCCGCGCGTGGTGGTGATGGACATCCTGATGCCGGGCGTCGATTCGTTTCAGGCGGTCGACGAGATCCGACGCCTCAGTCCCGGGACCGACGTCGTCTTCGTCAGCGGTGCCGACCACGATGTGATGCTCGAGCAGGCCCGCAGATGCGGCAGCATCGGGTTCGTCAGCAAGGGTGACGGCCCCGCGTGCGTCGAGGAGGCGATTCGCGCGGCCGTCCAGGGCGAGACCTACTACTCCCCATCCCTTCGAGACCGCATTCGTGAAGGTCTCGGCGATCGGGTCTCGAAGCTCTCCGGCCGCGAACTCGAGGTCCTGCGCTACATCGCCCGTGGATTCTCCAAGAAGGAGATCGGTGGCCTGATGCATCTCTCGGTGAAGACGATCGATCGCCATGCGACCAGCCTCATGTCGAAGCTCGACATCCACGATCGGGTGGAACTCGCCCGCTTCGCGATCCGCGAGGGCCTGGTCAGCCCCGAGTCCTGATCTCAGCCGCCCGGTGGTCGGGTCGCTGTCGGACTCCCGGCCTTTTGGGAGAGTCTGTCCGGAACCTGTAGACGTCGCGAACCGTCGCGGACCTTCGAGGTCGCGCGGGCGATCGATCTCCCTGGGCGGCTACCCGGTCCGCTCCTGGTGACGATGTCGCCAAGGGGGGGCGCGTTGGACCGGGTTCTAGGCGTTCTCGATCTGACGCTCGATCGCCGAGAGAAGCTCCTGTCGGGTCGCCTCTTCCGCTTCCGCGGCCGTTCGCAGCATCGCGAGCAGGGTGACGCGAAGGGGCTCGGAGATCTGCGAACGCTCCGGAACCGCCTCGCCGCTCCGCCGCCGTCGACCCTTGCGAGGCCCACGGCCTCGAGAGGGGATCTCGTACTTCTTGAGGTACTTCTGGATCGTCACGGAGGTCGCCTCGAGTTCACGGGCGATCTCGGCGATGGTCATGCCGCGCTCGATGTAGAGGCGATGCAGCAGATCGCGATCGTCGTAGGGGCGGCGGCTCGGCCCGGACTTCGGGCGACGGCGTTCGATGGCGGAGTCGGGGGCCTTCATGTCGGATTCGGGTCGATCTGTTGGCAACGGGGCACGTGAGTTGGGGTGATCGGCGTTTGCCGTGGGCAGGACTCGGTCAATCCGAGATTCGCGGCTCGAAGGGCTCATGATCCGGGGAGATCGCCAACCTCGATTCGAATCGCGCTGTGATCTGACTGGGATCGCGTCTTGACTGCCTCCTTGCGCCGTCGTGATTCGGTCCTGGTCTCGGCTTGGGGGGTGACAACCATGGGCACGTCCCCGATCTGGTCGGCATGGTGGTTGGACCCGCGTCCTGAGTGAACGTGGGGGTGCAGAAGATGCGAACGGCGGAACGATACGCGGCTCGATGGCCGAGGTTGCGAAATTCTTGTCCGGGTTGCCTGCCTCTGGCCTCGGTGTCCGGCAGGGTGATGGCGAGGCCGGACGAGGCCCCTCGGTGATCTCGGCGCCGGCGGGGCGTTTTCCCGACCGGCCTTCGCGGCCGAGCCCCTGCACGCAGAAACGCCCTCGCGTCCCGGGTGGGGTTGCGAGGGCGTTGCTGCTTGCCGGTGGCCCACCGGATTTGCCTTCCCGCATCACGGCGTCACGTCCGACTCGAACGTCACGAACATGTGGCTGGGAGGTGGCACCGGGACATGCCCCCGCTCGGACTCGAACCGAGAACCCGCTGATTAAGAGTCAGCTGCTCTGCCGATTGAGCTACGGAGGCGGGGGGACTGTATCCGCAGGCGCCGGAATTGCAACCACATCGGCCCTCGCCACCACCGCCCGCGGGGACGAGCCGGTCGCGCGGAGCGTGCATCTCGTTCGGCGCGCGACGACTTCGCTCGCAGGGCCACGCTCCACGGCTCTCCTTTCGGGTCGCCCCGCCCGGGGCGTTCGCTCGCCTCGTGTCTGGGCGTCTCGGGAGGTGGGGCGAACGATCACTCCAGCGGGGGCGAGCCCGGCTTGCCGTGGCACTGCTTGAACTTCTTGCCCGAACCGCACGGGCAGGGTTCGTTGCGACCGACGACCGCAGCCCCGCTGGCGGCGACCTTCGCAGCTGCCGGCTTGGGCGGCGCCGAGGGTCGCAGGCGCGACGCGGGTGCCGGCCGGGGCGGTGGTTGGGGCGGGGCCGCGGCGGGTGGAGGACTCGAGGTCGCAGTCGAGGTGCTTGCCGCAGCCGGGCTCGCGGCCTCGGCGGTCACCTCGCCGGTGGGTTCGGCGGGCGTTGCCTGGGGTTGAGGTCGCTGAACCGCGAATCGTCCCTTGAAGATCACGTCGGTGACCTTGTCGCGGATCGAGTCCTGCATGGTCTCGAATGCGCTGGCGGCCTCCCGCTTGAACTCGATCCGGGGATCGCGCTGGCTGAATGCGCGGAATCCGATCGCGTCGCGGATCTGATCCATCTGGTGGAGGTGCTCCTTCCACGCGTCGTCGAGCACCCGCAGCAGGATCCACCGCTCGAACTGGGCGAGTTCGGTGCGCAGCAGGTCCCGGAGGCGTCGATCCACGAAGTCCCGCGGATCCTCGCTGGCCTCGGTTCGCTCCGCGTCGGTCAGGCGGACGAGCCCCTCCTTCTCGAACCACGCCGCGATCGAATCGACGTCCTCGCCCTGCTCGAGCACCTTGGCGACTCTGCGCTCGATGCGGGCGTCGTCCCAGCGGGCCGCCTCTTCGAGCAGCAGTCCCCTCAGTTCGGCCGGGTTCGAACTGGGCAGCGCCTGCGGCGTCCACTCCAGCTCGTATCGGCTGCGAACCCAGGCGCAGAACTGCGCCAAGGCACGCTGGGGGTCCTGCGCGAGGTTTGCGCCGGTCATCTCCAGCACGAACTCGATGGGATAGGTGCGCTCGCGGGTGGCGTAGGCCTCGCGCACGATCCTCATGAGGCGATCGGTCGCCTCCGCGGCGTCGTCGGCCTCCGAGAGACCATCCGCGGGGAGTTCCTGCCCGACCTTGCGACCCAGCCAGGCGATCAGATCCCGCCGGCCCACATCCTCGACCAGGAACGCCTCCGCGGGAGCAAGGTCCACGCCATCGACCCGGTCGGCGTAGCGGGACTCGATCTCCGCGAGGGCGCCGGCACGGCCGAGCGAGGCGAGTTGGCCGGCCTCGACCTCGATCTTGAGATGGGACTTCACCCACTCCGCGAAGCCGGTCCAGTTCCACTCCGACTCCTCGATGTCGTTGGGGATGTACTCGCCGGCGGTGATCCGGACGAGTTCGGCGGTCTCGGCGAGCACGTCGCGGCGGATCGCGTCGCCGAGATCCTCGCGGTCCTTGCCGACGAGCCGCTCCGGATCGACCGCGACGTCGAGGTGTTCTCGAACCCACTCCGCGGCGCAGCGGGCCGCGTAGTCGCGGGCGAGGAACCTCTCGCAGGCGCCCGCGACGGAGTCCTCGATGTACTCGAAGATCAGCGGACGAACCTGCCGTCCCTCGAGCACACGCTGGCGGACGCCGTAGAAGCGATCCCGCTGGTGCTCCATCGGCTCGTCGTACTCGAGGATGTTCTTCCGCATCTGGAAGTTCCGCTCCTCGACCTTCCGCTGGGCCCGCTCGATCTGCCGCGTCACCATCGGGTTCTCGATGGCATCGCCCTCCTTCATGCCGAGGCGGCTCAGCAGGGAAAGCGTCTTCGGCCCGGCGAAGAGCTTCATCAGTTCGTCCTCCAGGCTGAGGAAGAACCGGCTCGAACCACGGTCGCCCTGGCGGCCGGATCGCCCCCGCAGCTGGTTGTCGATGCGGCGGCTCTCGTGCCGCTCGGTGCCGACGATGTGCAGACCGCCGAGGTCCTCGACGTTCTCGAACATCCGCATTCGGTGGATCCGGCAGAGTCCGCCGTCGTCGAGCATCGCCTCCATGTCGGCGACGGAGTTGGAGGCGGTCTTCTCGAGCGGAAGCTCGTGGTGCGCCAGCAGCAGGTGCTGCAGCAGGAGCCGGTGGGTCTCCTCGGCGTCGAGCTTGGCGATCTCGCCCTTGGAGAGCTTGGACTCGCGGGCGAGCAGGTGCCGTCGCACGAGATCGAGGATCTCCTCGTCGGTCATCTCCGCCTTCGCCTCACGGGGGCAGACGTCGCGCCGCTTCCAGTGCTCGAGCAGATCCTCCCGACCGAAGCGCCCGAGCTTGATGTCGGTGCCGCGGCCGGCCATGTTCGTGGCGATCATCACCGCGCCGAGGCGGCCGGCGCCGAGGACGATCTCGGCCTCGCGCTCGTGCTGCTTCGCGTTGAGGACCTCGTGCCGGATCTGATGCCGCTTGGTGAGCATGTCGCTGAGCGTCTCGGACTTCTCGACGCTGGTGGTGCCCACGAGCACCGGCTGTCCGAGATCGTGGCACGCCTTGATCTCGTCGACGATCGCCGACCACTTGTCCTTCAGCGAGAGGAAGACCAGATCCTGTCGATCGATCCGCTGGATCGGCTCGTTGGTCGGGATCGAGACCACGTCGAGCTTGTAGATCTCGTGGAACTCGGTCGCCTCGGTGTCCGCGGTGCCGGTCATGCCGGCGAGCCGCTTGTACATCTTGAAGAAGTTCTGCACCGTGATCGTGGCCATGGTCTGGGTCTCTTCCTTGATCTTGACCCCTTCCTTGGCCTCGACCGCCTGATGCAGGCCGTCCGACCACTGGCGACCGGGCATCTTGCGTCCGGTGTTCTGATCGACGATCACCACGCCCATCTCGTTCATGTGGTCCATCGCCACCACGTAGTCGCGGTCCCGCTGGTAGACCGCATGGGCGCGGATCGCCTGCTCGAGCAGGTGCGGCATGTCGATGTTGTCGCCGACGTAGAAGCTGCCGATGCCGGCGGAGCGCTGCGCCTCCTCGACGCCCTCGTGGGTCAGGGTCGCACGCTTCTTGTCGAGTTCGACCTCGTAGTAGCGGGTGAACCGGTCGCGCTCGGCCTCGAGCGCCGGCAGCTGCTTGCGAAGATCGGCGAGGCGGCTCCGCATCGCCGGGACCGCGTCCTTGTCGCGGGTGCTGCGGATGTCGCCTTCGAGGCCGGCGGCCTCGACCTTGGCGGTCTCGAGACGGTCGTCGGCCTGCTGCCACGGCTCCTGCTTGGACAGCAGATGCCTCGCGAGGCGATCGGCCAGTTCGTAGCGGGGGCGGTGGGCGTGGGCGGGGCCCGAGATGATCAGCGGCGTGCGGGCCTCGTCGACGAGGGTCGAGTCCACCTCGTCCACGATCGCGAAGTCGTGGCGCTTCTGGACCTGCTCCTCGGTCCGCATCTTCATGTTGTCGCGCAGGTAGTCGAAGCCGAACTCGGCGGTGGTTCCGTAGACCACGTCGCAGGTGTAGGCGAGGGCCTTCTGCTCGTGGGCCTGCATGTGGAAGGGATGGATCGCGCCGACGGTCAGGCCGAGGCTGCGGAAGAAGGGGAACGTCCAGTCGCGATCCCGCTGCACCAGGTAGTCGTTGACCGTGACCACGTTGACGCTCAGGCCCTCGATCGCCGCGAGGTACGCCGCGAGCGGCGCGACGATCGTCTTGCCCTCGCCCGTCTTCATCTCGGCGATGCGGCCTTCGCTGAGCACGATGGCCCCGACGATCTGGACGTCGAAGGGACGGGCTCTGAAGGGCGGTCGCGAGACCGGATGCAGTTCGCGGATCGCGTCGTAGACCTCGACCGGAAGGTCCACCGACTGCCAGGCGGGCACGGGGCCGGCGCAGCCTCGAAGGTCGCCGGTGGGCTCGAGATCGGGCTGCTCGGCGAGGTCGCGTCGCATGGTCTCGATGGTGCGGCGCACGCCTTCGGGCAGCTTCGAGAGATCGAGGCGAGCCGTCGGCGCGGACGGGCCTCCGGCGGACTCGAGGGTGGGCGCCTCGCCTCCGACCAGTTCGATCGAAGGATCGAGCACGTTGCGGATGCCGACGGAGCGGTCCATCGCCTCGCGAGCGACGGCGAAGATCTCCGGACGCATCGCGATCGCGTCCTCCCCGTCGGCCACTCGTCGGCGGAACTCGTCGGTCTTGGCACGCAGGTCGGCGTCGGAGAGCGTGCGCATCGACGCCTCGAGGGCGTTGACCTGCTCGACCTCCGAGAGGTATCGCTTGACGAGGCGCTGGTTTCTGGTGCCGAAGATGGCGCGGGCGAGGGGGCCGAAGAAGGGAACACCCATGGTGATGGTTCTCGAACGGGGGGGAACCGCCGACGCGGGATGCGGTCGGCGTCGAATGCCACCGGACACGTGGTCCGGACTCTCGATGATCTGAATCGACGACTTGCGAACATCGGCGGCATCGCCGCCGGGCGATCACACCCGCGGTGGCGGGGTGTTCAGCAGTCGCCGCAGGCGGACCGCCTCGAGGGCGCCCCCGAAACCGTCGTCGCCCGAACGTGGACGGACGTCGTCGTCGAGGCGGATGCGTCGTCCGGGCGCGTCGCCGGCCGAGACTCGCTCGGCACCCCGGTCGACGAAGGCGAGACAGGCCGACAGATGGCCCAGCACCAGGGAACTCGCGTGATCCTCTCGGGCCCGATGCTCCCGTTGACGCCACTCGGCCTCGGCCGCGACCACCGCACAGGTGGCCAGCAGCATCGCGACCACGACGCCGGCGGTGCCGGGCAGCGAGGTCGGGCGGACGGAGCGGCGGCTTTGAAGGTTCTGCATCTGGATACCGTCACTCTAGTATCGACGCGAATCCGGCACCACGCCACCGTGCCGCGGATCTTCATGCGGGGTTCGGAAGGGTCGCTCGCGGGTTGGTTTCGGGACCTCCCACGCGCCGGGGCGGCCGTGGGACGGGCTCGAGGACGAGAAGGACCTACGCTGCGACAGGAGGCGGATCGCGGGTCTGGATATCCGTGTTCGCCGTCTCCGTCGCTCTTCCCGCCTCCCGTCGCCCGTTTCAGGCCGGTCCTTCGCTCTCGCCGTGACTCGATCCGACTCCACCACTCCGCGCACCCCCGGCACTCGGGTCCATGCCTTTCGCGTCGAGGGCATGCACTGCGCCGGCTGTGCGGGGTCGGTGCGCCGGGCGATCGAGGTCCTCCCCGGCGTCGATTCGGCCTCGGTCGATGTCGGGGGCGGTCGAGCCCTCGTCCGGGGCGACGGACTCGACCCGGACGAGATCGCCGAACGCATCACCGCCAGCGGCTTCCCCGCCGCCCCCGACGAGGTCGAGGAGGATCCGCACGAACTTCGAAGCCGCCTGGAGCGAGAGGATCTGCGGCATCGCAACGGCTGGCGGCGTCGGGCGGTCGCCGCGATCTCGTGCTGGATTCCGATGGAGGTCCTTCACTGGAGCGCCCACGCGCTGGGGCATCCGACGTGGCTGGATGTCGGCCTGGCCGTCGCCGGCACCGGCGTGCTCGCGTTCGTCGGCGGCGGCTTCTACCGCTCGGCGTTCGAAGCGGCGAAGCGCGGCACGTCCAACATGGACACGCTGATCTCGATCGGTGCGACGACGGCCTGGATCTTCAGCGTGCTGGTGCTCGTCGGGCGGGGGCGAGGAGTCCTCGAAGGCCAGCCGACCTACTTCGCCGAGATGGCGGCGCTGCTCGGCCTGATCAGCCTCGGCCACTGGCTCGAGGCCCGTGCCTCCGCCGGGGCCGGCGCCGCGATTCGGGAACTGCTCGACCTGCAGCCGGAACTCGCCCTGCGACGTCGCGAGGACGGGGACTTCGAGGAGGTGCCCTCGTCGATGCTCGTCTCCGGCGACGTGGTCCGGATCCATCCCGGCGAACGGGTGCCGATCGACGGTCGGGTGATCGAGGGTCGCTCCGCCCTCGACGAGAGCGTACTGACCGGCGAGAGCCTCCCCGTCGATCGGAGCGTCGGCGATCCGGTGATCGCGGGCGCGATCAACACGACCGGCTCGCTGATCGTCGAGGCCACGGTCGCCGGCCGCGGCAGCACCCTTGCCCGCATTGCCCGCATGGTCGAGGAGGCCCGTTCGAGCCGCGCCGACATCCAGCGGGTCGCGGATCGGGTCTCGGCGGTGTTCGTGCCCGTGGTGGTCGCCATCGCCCTCGTCACCCTGGGCGTCTGGTCGATCGCGGGCGATCCGGCGACCGGTGCGATCTCGATGGTCACGGTCCTGATCATCGCCTGTCCCTGCGCGCTGGGCATCGCGACGCCGCTTGCCGTGGTCGTCGCCACGGGCCATGCCGCCCGCCGCGGAATCCTCGTTCGGGACGCCGCGAGTCTCGAACGGGCGGGGCGAGCCCGCCGGGTCGTCTTCGACAAGACCGGCACCCTGACCACCGGACGACCGTCGGTGGTCGGCACCGAGATCGAGGGCGGTCGCAGTGCGGTCGAACTCCTGTCGATCGCGGCAAGCGTCGAGCAGGCGAGCGAGCACCCGCTGGCGAAGGCGATCGTCGCGGCGGCGCGGGACCGCGGCGCCAGGATTCGTGCGGTGGACGACTTCGAGGCGCTGCCCGGCCGGGGCGTCCGGGGCACCGTCGAAGGGCGGACCGTGGAGGTGCTTCGAAGCGAGACCGCCTCGTGCGAGGTGATCGTGGCGGGTGAACCGTGGGGGCGGATCGATCTCGCCGATCGTCCTCGACCCGATGCGAAGGCTGCGGTCGCGGCGTTGCGAGAACTGGGGCTCGAGATCTCGATGCTCAGCGGCGACCGCAGATCGCGGGCTCTCGAGGTCGCAGAGGCCGTCGGCATCGACGCTGCCGACGTCGAGGCGGATGCGGATCCAGATCGCAAGCGGACCGTGATCGCCGCGCACGGTTCCGGCACCGTCATGGTCGGCGACGGCATCAACGACGCCGCGGCGCTCGCCGGCGCGGAGGTCGGCCTCGCCATGGCCTCGGGCACCACGGTGGCGATCGAGTCCGCGGGCATCGTCGTCCCCGGCGATCGAACCACTTCGATTCCGGAGACCGTACGGATCGCCCGCATGGCGCTCTCGACGATCCGCCAGAACCTGTTTCTGGCCTTCGCCTACAACGCCTCGATGATTCCCGTGGCGGCGCTGGGCCTGCTCGGCGTGCACGGGCCGCTGATCGCCGCCGGCGCCATGGCCCTGTCGGATCTCTCGGTGGTCGGCAACGCCCTGAGGCTCCGGCGCCGCTTCCGGCGGGGCGAGGCGGGAGTCCCGGCCGATCCGGGCTCGGGTCAGGCCCCCGCGACCTCGGGGACCGGACAGGCGAGCGTCGCGTAGTCGGGTCGCTCGCCTGCGAAGCGGTGTCGGTGGACCCGGATCGGTCGACCATCGCGAACGAGCGCGGTTCCGGGCATCTGCAGGGGATCGCCGATCGCGTAGCCGACGCCGTGGCGGGCCGCGGCGATCGCCCGCACCAAGTTTCGAGGTCCGAAGAGCTCGCCGAAGGTGCCGCGTTCGAGGCCGGCGGCGTGGTAGAGCACGCGCTCGGGATCGGAGATGCGGGCGATGGCGCGAGCACCGAGACGCTCGAGGAAGCGGTCGCCCTCTTCGGGCGTTCCCATGTGGACGAGCACCGGTTCGGCACCGGCGGACTCGATCGCGGCGCGCCGTGCGAGCACGTCGCGAACCGCCTCCCGGCAGAAGGTGCAGCCGGCATGGCGCAGGAACACCAGCAGCAGCGGCCGAGATCGCGAGCGTGCAGCAAGCGTGGCGTCGGACTCGCCGGCGGCGCCGGGCGTGCGCACGATCGCCCGCTCGGCGAGTTCCGCGAAGTCCGCCGGTCCCTCCGCGGAGACGCCCTCGAAGCGGGATCGAATCCACGCCCCGCGAAGGATCAGCGCGAACGGGATCCACCAGATCAGATCGTTCGTCAGGATCGTCCAGCCGAAGGCCCAGGGGATCTCGCCGCGGGCGGCGGTCCAGACGAAGCCGATCGGCCCGAAGATCTTGCCGAGCAGACCGACGAGGGTGATCGGCCAGTGCTTCAACGGAGCCAGGCTCGCCGCGAGGTAGCCGATGCCGTAGACGCCGATCACCATGCCCAGACACTGCCAGATGGCGAGGCCCGCCGAGGTCATTTCGAGGCCCGCCACCGCGACAAGTCCCTGCGGCCAGAGGACCACACCGGCACCCCAGACGAGGTTGTAGAGACCCGCGGCAAGCAGCCAGCGCCGCATCCAAATGGGCGATGGAACTGGAGACGCCGGGGCCGTCGCGAGACTCCCGAGGGTCGGAGCGGCGGTCGTCCGCGTCGGGTTGGAGGTCGGCTCTGGGGTCGCGTCTGGAGTGGAGTCGCTCGGCGGGGTCATGTCGCCGCCTTCGCGATCGACGGTGCCCGGATTCCCTCCGCGCTGGCCGGAGCCGGACACTGTCGGAACGGGAGGGATGGGCCTCCGCTGCCGGAGCATGGGCTGGCTCGGATTCGAACCGAGGTCTGATCGATTATGAGTCGACTGCTCTGGACCGCTGAGCTACCAGCCCGGCGGCGCGACGATAGCACTGGCCGAGCGACGTTGCATCGTTCTCGGGCGGTGGGTCGCAGGGCGTACGGGCGGCGCATTCTGTGCCGCGTCCGGACACCCTCTGGCTGGATATTCGTGAACAAGGAGTTGCCTCGCCGCGTGTCCTGGGCTCAGATTCCCTGGTCGCCGGGCGGGAGATCTCGATGCCGACAGGTCCTCAAGAGCCAGAGAAGGAGATCCGCCGCGGTGCTGCGGGCGCGGTGGGCGCGCTGGGCGTGGTGGTCATGGTGATCATGGCGTCGGGGATCGGTCTTGCCGGGACTGCCGCCATCGGTCAGGAACTTCCCTTCACCGAGGAGGGGTGGTCGCGGGGGATCCAATACACGATGCCCGGGTACCAGGCCACCGGCGCCTTCGGCTGGGGCATGGCCCTCGCGGATCTCGACGGCGACGACGATCTCGACCTGGTGCTGCTGGGACGAAGCAACGGCTTGCCGGGCATCTTCGAGAACGACGGCACGGGGCACTTCCTCAATAGATCCTTCGGATCGGGAATGTTCCCCCTCGCCGATGGCAGCGGGGTGATCGCCTTCGACTTCGATGGCGATCGAGATCTCGACCTGCTCTTCACGCAGGCTCCCGGATCGACCCGCCTTCATCGCAACGACGGCGACTTCGTCTTCACCGACGTCACCGAGCAGGCCGGCCTCGGCCTGTGGATGGATTCGCAGGGCTGCAACGCGGGCGACTACGACGGCGACGGCTGGCTCGACGTCTACGTCTGCAACTACTCGCCCGATGCCGCACTCTCCCGCAACCTGCTCTACCGGAACCTCGGCGACGGCACCTTCGCGGAGGTCGGTGGCGCCGAAGGCGTCGATTCGACCTATCTGGGATTCCAGGCGGTCTTCGCGACCGTCGACGACACCGGATGGCCGGGCTTGTACCTCAGCAACGACAACCGCAACGCCTTCGGGGCGAACCAACTGTGGCGCAACGACGCGGGGGCGTTCGTCGACGTGAGCGAGCCGAGCGGTGCGGGGGTCGAACTGAACTCGATGGGACTCGCCGCAGGCGACCTGAACGGCGATCGCCTGACCGACTTCTACCTGACCAACACCGGCGTCACCTTCGGCGCGGCGCCCGGCAACCACCTGCTGCTCAGTCAGGGGGACGGCACCTGGACCCGATCGGATGCGGAGTGGGGCGTCACCGTCGACGAGACCGGGTGGGGAACCCACCTGTGGGACTTCGACAACGACGGCCGCCTCGACCTCTACGTCAACAACTCCTGCGTGCCCAACCTGCTGTTCCGCAACGTCGGGACGCCGCCGATGCAGGAGTGCGCCGAGACCTTCGGCGTGCAGGGCACCGACGGCGACTCCATGGTCTCGGTGATCGGCGACGTCGACGGGGACGGCGATCTCGACATGGTGCAGAACGACATGGGACGCAACGTCGCGCTGCTGGTGAACCACTCCGGCTCGTCGCGGCGGTGGGGCCGCCTGCGGATCGCCGGGATCCATCCGAACTGGCACGCCGTCGGCGCGACGGCGACGGTGCGAGCCGACGTGTTCGGCACGGGCGATCTCGTCGAGCAGTGGGGCGAGATTCGCGTTGGCGGCAACGGCTTCAAGGGGCAGAGCGAGCTGGTGCTGCACTTCGGTCTCGGCGAAGCCGACGTGATCGACGAGATCGAGGTCCGGTGGCCTGCAGGTGGGCCGGCGCGGGTGGTTCGCAATCTGCCTGCCGGCACCGCCTGGACGATCCATCATCCCGATCTCCTCGGCGACGGCGACGAGGACGGCGTCGTGGGCGACGACGATCTCGCACTGCTGCTCGCCTGGCTCGAAGAGGACCTCTTGCCCGGTCGAGAGATGATGGATCTCGACGGCGACGGGGCTGTGGGCCGGTCGGACCTCGAGCCGTTCTTCGACCGGGCGGGGTGGCGACGCACCGACCTCGACCGCAGCGGCGGGGTCGATGCCGCGGATCTCTCGGAGATGCTCTCGCGGTGGGGCGGCGGAGATCCGCTGGCGGACGTGAACGCGGACGGCGTCGTCGACGGGGCCGATCTCGGACGAATTCTGATCGACTGGACCCAGGGAGGCGGAGGATGACGAACGCGAACTCGTGTCAGGATCGGCGTCGATCTCCACATCGCCCTGCGGGCGTCCTTCTCGTCGTCGTGTCCGCGACCGCGACCGCGTCGGCGGCGCCGCAGGACCCGCTGTTCACGGAGGAGTCCTGGGCCCGCGGGGTCCAATACACGATGCGCGGTCCGTGGGGCGCGCTCACCGAGGGCTCCGCCGGCTTCGGCAACGCCATCGCGGATCTCGACGGGGACGGTGATCCGGATCTCGTGCTGGTGGGTCGTTCCAACGGCCTGCCGGGCATCTTCGAGAACGACGGGGGCGGCCACTTCGTCAACCGGTCCTTCACGGCCGGACTCCTGCCGCTCGCCAAGGCGTCGGTGGTGCTGGCCTTCGACCACGATGGGGATCGGGATCTCGATCTCTTCTTCGGCCAGTGGGCCGAACCGGACCGCCTCTACCGAAACGACGGCGGGTTCCAGTTCACCGATGTGACCGAGAGCAGCGGTCTCGGCGCGACGCGTCGGACCTCCGGCGCCAGCGTCGCCGACTTCGACGGCGACGGATGGCTCGACCTGCACGTGTGCACCTACCACGATCCGTTGCCGGGTGGCGAGTCGCGAAACCTGCTCTACCGCAATCGCGGCGACGGCACCTTCGAGGAGGTCGCGGTCGCGCTCGGCGTCGCCTCTTCGCAGCCGAGTCTTCAGAGTGCGATGTTCGACCACGATGGCGACAGCTGGCCGGATCTCTTCCTGGCGAACGACCGCGGCAACCTGAAGCAGACCAACCGTCTCTGGAGGAATGTCGGCGGAGTCTTCGTCGACGTCACCGAGGAGACCGGCACCGGCATCGGGATGTGCTCGATGAGTGCCGGCATCGGCGATCTCGACGGCGATCTCCGCCCCGACATCCACGTGACGAACGCGGTGAACGACGTGCCGCCGATGGAGGGGTCGAATCTGCTGCTGCTGCAGCAGTCGCCCTCGGACTTCGTGCGGGCCGAGGAGGCGTGGGGGTGCACCCACGATCGTATGAGTTGGGGATCCACCTTCTGGGACTTCGACAACGACGCGGACCTCGACCTCTACGTCGTCAGCGAGGACGAAGGGAACTCGCTCTATCGCAACGACGGTGGTCCGCCCATGGTCGACATCGGGCCGGTGTCCGGTCTCGCGGGCAACGGGGCCGACGCGTTCACGGTGGCGCACGGCGATCTTGATCTCGACGGCGACCTCGACGTCCTGCTGAACAACCTGAGTCACCCCGTGGAAATCTTCTTCAACCAGGCGACCGCGGATCGCCGCTGGCTCCGCCTTCGCATCGCCGGGGAGTTTCCGAACTGGCACGGCGTCGGCGCCGTCGCGATCGTCCGGCACGGCGGACCGAAGCGGCAGCGGGCTCAGTGGCGCCAGGTCCTCGTGGGCGGGAACGGCTATCTCGCCCAGCACGAGACGACGTTGCACTACGGCCTCGGCAGCGACGCGGTCGCGGACGAGATCGTGGTGGTCTGGCCGTGCGACGGCGGGCAGCGGGTCCTGACGGGACTCCCCGCCGATCAGGTCTGGACGATCCTGCCGGAGAGTCGTCTCGGGGACCTCGACGACGACGGCGACGTCGATGCCGCCGATCGCGACCTGATGCTCGAGTGGGTCGAGACGCCGCTCGTCCCCGGCCGCGAGGCGGCGGACCTCGACGGCGACGCGGATCTCGACCGCGCGGATCTCTCCTTGTTGTGGAGTCGCGCGGGGTGGGCGAGACCGGACCTCGACGGCGACGGACTGGTGGGGGGCGCCGACCTCGCGACCCTGCTCGGCCATTGGGGCAGCGACGATCCGATCGCGGACGTCGATGGGGATGGCGTGGTTGCGGGAAGCGATCTCGCCGAGATGCTCGGTCACTGGACGAAGACCAAGTGACCGCTCGCGATCCGTCGGGGGATCGGGCTCAGAGATCGATCTTCATGGTCGCGTCGTCCATCAGATAGAGGCCGACGAGCCAGTTCTCGACGAGGTACGGCGACACCGACAACTTCCCGGTGACGGTGCCGTAGTCGATCGCGTGCATGCGAGTGCGGACGACGGGGTTCGCGAGCTTCACCTCGATGGCGTCGTAGGGACTCGGCGGCACGCCGATGCAGCAGCCGTCCCAGCGGTTGAGCATGACGAGGCCCTCGGTCGCGGTGCCCACGAGCATCGGGAAGGCGATGTAGCCCTCGATCTCGATCCAGGCGCCGTCGAGAAGCGCCACCCGTTGCGGCATGCCGCGGTCCCCGACCCGCGGGCGATAGCCCTCGCCGGCGCTGACGAGCAGTTCCCAACTGACGCGGTAGGGATCCTCCTCGGTGCCGGCGCCGGCGATCTCGTAGCGGTCGTCGGCAAGCAGGGTGCCGGACTCGCTTCGAACGATGCGTCCCGAGACGATCGTCGCGTCGGGGATCTCGCGATCGAGGCCAAGGGTCAGACCGTCCGACGTGTCCGACGTGTCCGACAGGTCCGACGGGTCCGACGCGTCCGACGCGTCCGACTGGTCCGACTGGTCTGACGGGTCTGACGGGTCCGACACGTCCGACGCGTCCGACGCGTCCGACTGGTCCGACGTGTCCGACAGGTCCGACCGGTCCGACGGGTCCGACGGGTCTGACCCGTCCGACGTGTCCGACAGGTCCGACGTGTCCGACAGGTCCGACGTGTCCGACAGGTCC
>JAFMML010000058.1:5375-19670 GCA_017859745.1 Planctomycetota bacterium | reverse complement strand
GTCTCGTCTCTTGGTACGAAGCTCGCGACCAATGCGAAGCCGTCGGCGGACACCTGGCGACCTTCACATCGGCCGAGGAACACAGCTTCGTCTACGAGCGACTCGCTTCCAACCCCATGCTCTGGCATGGCCAGAAATGCAATTGCATCGCTGTGGGGCCCTGGATCGGGTTGCGTCGGATCGATGGCGAGTGGACCTGGGTGACGGACGAGCCCGCGGCCTTCTTCTCATGGCATCCCGGCGAACCTTGGGAGGACACCCACTACGTGCGCTTCTTCAGCTACGCCACGCCTGCAGAACCAGCTCCACTATGGGACAACTCGACCAGTGGCGTCGATGCGGATGACGAGTTCGATCGGACGAGCTACCTCGTCGAATGGTCCGCCGACTGCAACGGGGACGGAATCGTCGACTACGGCCAGATCCTCGACGGAACCCTTGTCGACGCCGACGGCGACAACGTGCCCGACATCTGCCAGTGCACCGGCGATCTCAACGGCAACGGCGTCGTCGAGGGGGCGGACATCTCGGTGATGCTCGGCTTCTGGGGCGAGAATCCCGCGCCGTATCCGGCCGCGGACATCAATGCCGACGGCATCGTCAACGGCGCAGACCTTGCCGAGATGCTGGGCAACTGGGGCCCCTGCAAGTGACCCTGGGAGAGTCCTCCCGAAGCTGATCCGGAGACTCCGGACCGGCTCGCCTCCGCTATCATCTCCGCCCCGCGGGTCGCCGCCCGCGGGGCTTTTCATTCACCTCTCGTCTGAACTGGGCCGCCCGCGGATCGCTCGAGATCGCCGCGGGCCGCCAGGAGATCGCTGCCCATGCGTCGTGCGAAGCTGAGCGTCATCGGAGCCGGAAACGTCGGAGCGACCTGCGCCCACTGGGCCGCCGCCAAGGAGCTCGCCGACGTCGTGCTTCTGGACATCCCCGACAAGGAAGGCGTCGCCAAGGGCAAGGCCCTCGACCTTCTCTGCGCGGCGCCGATGGAGCGGTTCGACGCCAACGTGATCGGCACCAGCGACTACGCCGACACCGCCGACAGCGACGTGGTGATCCTGACCGCGGGCCTGCCCCGCAAGCCGGGCATGAGCCGCGACGACCTCATCGCGACCAACGTGAAGATCGTCCGTTCGGTCTCCGAGCAGGTCGCCAAGCACAGCCCCAACGCGATCCTGATCGTCGTCAGCAATCCGCTCGACGCGATGGTCTACACCGCCTGGAAGGCCTCGGGCTTCCCGACCCATCGGATCCTCGGGCAGGCGGGCTGCCTCGACGTCGCCCGCTTCCGCGCGTTCATCGCCATGGAACTCGGCGTCTCGATAGAGGACATCCAGGCGCTGCTCCTCGGCGGTCACGGCGACGACATGGTGCCGCTGCCGCGGTACACCTCGGTCCACGGCATCCCGGTGTCGCAACTCCTCTCCAAGGAGAGGATCGACGCCTGCGTCGATCGGGCGAAGGTCGGCGGCGGCGAGATCGTGAAGCTGATGGGCACCAGCGCCTACTACGCCCCCGCGAGCGGTTCGGTGCAGATGGCCGAGGCGATCATCAAGGACAAGAAGCGGATCCTGCCCTGCGCGGCCTACTGCGAGGACGAGTTCGGCGTCGCACCGGGCAAGAAGGGCGAGGGCTACTTCGTCGGGGTGCCGTGCGTGCTCGGCAGGAACGGCATGGAGCGGGTGGTCGAGATCGAGCTCGACGGCGACGAGAAGACCCTGATGGACGAGTCGATCTCGCACGTGAAGGACCTCGTCGGCATCGTGCGGACCACCTTCCCGGATCTCGCCTGACCCGGCCGACCGGCATCACCGGATCGAGACCGTCGTCCCGCCGACGGTACACCGCAACCTTGTTCGGCGACGGCCGCCGCGACGGGAGAGTGCGGTCGGCGCCCACCCCGCTCGAGCGCGTGCCGCGAGGCGTTTGGATGTCAGCCGGAGCTGTCGCTCGGCGGCGATTCGTCGTCGGTGAGTGAATCGCCCGCCAAGGAACCATTCTCCGAGGAATCGCCCTCCAGCGAGTCGTCGCCGGTCTGGGGTTCCGACGGCTCGGGTCGCCGGAGACTCTTCTGGACGATCGTCTCGGAGCGGCCGGTCAGGAAGTCGTTCAACATCGGACGAAGTCCCTGTTCGAGCGTGGGGGCGACCGCGACCGGTGCGCCGATGACGCCCTCGCCTGCGAGGGTCGAGATGCCGTGGCCCTGCCAGACCAGGGTCCCGGTCGGCGCATGCCAGAGTTGCAGGGCGAGTTGCATCGTCGTCCAGCCGCTTCGAAACACCGTGAGGCCGAAGGCGACGAAGCGGCTGTCCTTCTCGATGTCGTAGGAGACGAGGTACGGCACGAGCAGGTACGGCACGTCGAGCGCCTCGCCGATCCTCGCCAGCGACTTGGGAGCGAGGATGCTCGTGGGACGCCACGAGTTCATGAGGGTGTCGAGTTCCGTCCGCAGCCCCTTCTCGCTGAGCAGGTTTCCCGCCTCCGAGGGGCCGATCATCGAGTGGCCGGCGCCGGCGTCGGCCGCGACTCTCTCCAGAGCGGTGTTCATGAAGATGCCGAAGCCGGGAACGTCTCCGGCGATGGCCGGCAGGGCGGCGCACTGAGGAGGTTCGGAGAACAGGACCGCGTGGGGGTCGCCGATTTGCCGGTAGGTCTCGGCTCTGGTCTGGACGCTGACCTCGATCGGGGCGCTGGCGCATCCGGCGAGGACCGCGGCCGCGACGAATGGAAGGAGGTGCATCCGAAAGATCGCAGTCGTCATCGCAGCAAGGGTAGAGCGGGATCGCCGGGGCCGCCAGACGAGGGGGCACTCGCATCCCCGCGGCCTACACGTTGACCAGCGAACCTCGATCCGGACGCTTCTCTCGCAGATCGACGCCGTGCTCGAGGACCGCCTTGAGGTTGGTGATGTAGAACGCCCAGCCTTCGCGGCACCCGATGTAGGCGCTCTCGAGCAGCGGGAATTCGTTGGCTGGATCCATCCGCTGCTCGAACTCGATGGTGACGCGGTCCTGCTCGCCGCTGGGAAGCACGCGGTACTCCATCCAGCCCTTGCCTTCGTACCAGCCGTGACGCAGCCGTCGCCCAGGCTCGAACGCCAGCACTTCGTCCACTTCGGGCATCTCGACGGTCGGCGTGGCGGCGGTCCGCTGGGACTCGGGAGCGGGTACGACCCAGACGAAGCGGATCCGGTCGCCGATCTCGAACGTCCGGTCGTCGTCGATCGGTCGACCGCCTCGCGTGGTGGCTGCGCCGGAGGTGAACCAGCGCACGATCCCCGCCGGCGAAGCGAACATCGCCCAAGCTTCGGCGGGCGTCGTGCGTACATGCACCGCCTGGACGAATCCCGTCCAGTCGCGACCGGTGCCGTGGCCGAGCAGGCTCATTCGCCAGGGCTTGACCTCGAGCCGGAACACGCCCGCGACGACCGCGGGATCCGCCTGCATCAACTCGAGGGCGGTCGCCTCGTCCGCCTTCGGAAACACGACGATCCCAAGCGACCCGTCCTCGCAGGGGCCCGCGGTCAGCACCCGACCTTCGGCGGCAAGGCGCGCCAGGTAGGCGAAGTGGGCCGCAATCGACGCGGTCTCGTCCGCGGTCGGCGCCTCGTGGAATCCGGGGCGGGTCGGGGTCAGCAGCGCAATCGTCGGCATCGCCGGAGCGTAGCGGCGGCGGTCGGCGAGTTCAGGGTCGGGTCGGCAGTTCGAACCGCATGCTCACGGTCGATCCGAGCGGCGGATAGCGCATCTCGACGCGGACGGCGCGGCATTCGGTCGGATCGAGTTCGAGCCGCGATGCGACCGACTGGAACATCTCCGAGTACCCGGGCACCAGCGGGGTCGCCAGCGCCGGCGGACGGCCGGAGAGCATGGCCGGGCGCTGGTTGATGGGGAGCCGCTCGGCGATGCCGCTGCCGGTGGCGTGTCCCTGATCGAAGATTCGGGAGAAGACCAGGGCCTCGGCCTCGAGGGCGAAGGCCACGGACTCGTGGACCACGAGGTCGAAGAGCAGGTGTTCCACCGGCGTCGTGATGTTCGCGCCGAGTTCTCCGGTGCGTTCGTCGGCGCCGGCGCTGGCGTAGCGGTTCGCGCCGTTGCGAAGCACCTCGCCGCGAAACAGGTCGAATGCCCCTTCGTTGCCGACGGGGCCGGGCTGCAGCACGTACTCGTGACCGCCGGGGAGCGCGGTCTCGACGAGGTCCGCCGCATAGCCGCGCCGAAACTCCGGAAGGATGCCGTTCGGATCGGCGCCGTCGACCGGCTGCCAATGGGTGGTGGAGACCGGCTCCTTCGGATCGCCCCAGCTGCGAACCTTGAACAGCGGCCACAGAGAATCGCGCCTCAGGCGTCGGAAGCCGACGTAGCCGGAGATCATCGCCAGGTCGATCCGGTCCTCTCGATCTCCAGGCATCACGACGGCGCACAACAGGCGGGTTCGAGCCTGCACCCCGTGAATGCCGCTGTTGCCGCGGAAGGCGAGGCGGCGGCTCAGCTCGAGCGCCTCGCTGGCGCCGACGCCCATGCTGTCGAGGGCCAGTTCGAGTTCCGACCGGTCGCCGACGTGGTGGTTGGCCATCGTCTCGAACCGTTCGGCCGCTTCGCGAACCCGCGCCGCCGCCACGCCGCTTGCGCCGAGTCGCTCCGCCGCCGTCACCACCCGGGCGATCGAGCCGCGACCGGGCACCAGCGAGGCTGCGGCGAGCGGGTCTTCGGCGTTGACGAGTCGGGCGAGCGTCCAGGTCAGGGTCTTGTTGAGACCGAAACGACGGGCGACGTCCTGGGGTGTCCCGGGGTCCACGCCGCAGCTGTCGTAGAGCTGGATCAGCGACGCCTGCAGTTCGGACACCGCCTCGCGGCACTGGGCCTCGAACGGCGAGCCGGGATCGGAGATCGCGGGAAGAGTCGTCATCGGGCGCGGTTCGGACGCTCCAGGTTCATCGGTCAACGCCGTCGGCGGAGGTCGCGGAATGAGATCCAGCGATCGAGTCCCGGCCCGATTCAGCCTTCAATCGGCCTTCAAGGATGCGCCCGGTTTGGACCGTGGGGGGAGGGAATCGCCAATCCAAGCGGATTTCCAGTTGGAAACTTGACCGGGTCGGTATTGGCTCTACCTTCCGTAGCGGAGGAGTTTCTCGCCCCCTTGGGCGAGGAACGGCATCGGGTGGTCCCGGTGTCGGGATGTTCGAGTGGGGCGTCGGCACGTCCGCGTGCGGCCCATCGACTGGAGAAAGACATGTCCAGCAAGCGTGTGTTCATCGCGGCGATGGCCGCAAGCGGTATCGCTTCGGCGGCGTCGGCCGACGTCGTCATCAGTCAGGGCGATTCGGCCCCGACCTACGCCACGACCCTCAACTTCGACGAGCCCGGGCAGGCCACCGGACCGGTGCCCTCGACCTACTGGCAGGCCGACTACGGCATCGTCATCGATTCCGGCGACGGCAATCCCGTGGTCGACGCCTGGGGCGGCATCTTCGGTCCCTGGCTCGGCGACGGGAACTCGTTCTTCGGCAACTTCGGCGTGTTCATCACCTTCGACAACGACGTCACCGCCTTCTCGGCGCAGGTCTGGGATCCCTCGGGCCCGCCGAGCCCGATCGGCGGCGGTCTCATCGTCGCGGTCTGGAATGACGGCGTCGAGGTGACCAGCACCGTGATCGAGCCCGCATGGGGCACCGATGTCGGTTCGTGGCTCGACATCGTCGGTGACGGCGGCACGGCGTTCGACGAGGTCCGCTTCGTCGGCCTCGGATTCGATCCCAGCACCTTCACCGACAACCTCTCCTGGACGCCGGTGCCGGCGCCCGGCGCCATCGCCCTGCTCGGCCTCGCCGGTCTCGCCGGTCGGCGACGTCGGGACTGAGTCGATCCTCACCTCGGCAAGGGGTGTGCAAAGGAACCGACGCGAGGCGTCGATCGGCGTGAGACCACGCCGGTCGGCGCCTCGTATCGTCTTCGCCCCCCCATTCACCGAGCGGACACGAGTGTCCAAGTCTCTCTACCAACTCCACCTTCAACAGCGAGCCCCCATGATCCGATCCCTCCCCACGCGTCTCGTCGTCGGCCTGCTCGCCGCCGGGGCAACGCCGATCGTCTCCGCCCAGTCGGTGACCTTCGAACTCCTCACTCCCGATGCGCCGGACGATCTGGCCCCGCTGGCGGTGTCCGCGGACGGATCGGTGATCGCGGGGAACTCGCTGTTCGCCTTCAACTACGAGACCTTCCGATGGACCGAGGCCGGGGGGGTCGAACTGCTCGGCGGGGCGACGGCTCCGGTGCTGGGGGTCGGTGCCGGTACGCCCGACATCTCCAACGACGGCAGCCGGATCAGTGCAACCGTGCTGAACGCGACCAGCGAGTTCGCCACCATCGGGGTCTGGACCGAGGGGCAAGGCTGGACGACGGCGGAGATTCCCGAGAACTATCCAGAGGACTGCGCCCCACTGGACAACTCGATCGGATCGGCGTGGGGCCTCTCCGGCGATGGCGAGACCGTGGTTGGTCTGTACTGGCGGGGCGGAGTCGTTGGCGGCGGGTCGGCGCACGCGACCGCCGGACCGATCGAGGCCCTGAAGGACCTCGGGAGCCTCGGCAGCAATCGATCGTCCCGGGCCAACGCCGCCAGCGACGACGGTCTGGTGGTCGGTGGCTGGTCCGAGCGCCCGGACGGGCTCTGGCAGCCGATCGTATGGGTCGACGGCGAGCTGACGCAGCTCGGCGACTTCGATGTGTTCTGCTCCGTCGACGGCGTGCGTGGGGACGGCCTGACCGTCGTGGGCTGCGGCAAGGCACCGGGCTCCTTCACGGTCGGCGACGCCTATCGCTGGGACTTCGACGGGAAGGTCTGGACCCCGACGGTGCTCGGGACGCTCCCGGGTACTTTTCAGCCGTTCGGTCTGGCGACCGCGCGTTCGATCACCGCGGACGGCTCGACGATCGTCGGCTACAACCGCTTCGGCATCGGCAACGAGACCGGCTTCGTCTGGACCGAGCAGGACGGGATGCGGAGCATCGAGGACTATCTCGCGGACAACGGCGTCTCGGTGCCGGCGGATCTCCTGCTTCTCGACGTGACGGCGATCTCAGACGACGGCAGCACCATGGTCGGCGTCGCCTTGGACACCACCCTCGGGCGCTACCGCGGATATCGGATTCTCATCTCCTCGCCGTGTCCGGCGGATCTCAACGGCGACGGCGAGGTGGGCGGCGCGGACCTGTCGATCATGCTTGCCGCGTGGGGACCGTCCAAGGCCTCGCCGGCGGATCTCAACGGAGACGGCGAGGTGAACGGCGCCGATCTCGCGATCCTGCTCGGCGACTGGGGCGACTGCTGAGGCGACTGGCGAGTTGGAGGATCGCGGAGGTCACACGGCGCCGTCGGACGAATCGGAGTCCTTCGGCGCTCCGGACGTCGAATCGGCCGCCTCCGGGTCGGACGACGAGCCGTCCTCGGAGGCGCTCGGTGTCGCCTCGCCCTGATTCGGGTCCTCCGTGGACACCTCCTCGGGAGCGGTCGCAGGCGTCGGTCCCTTCAACTCCGTCGCCAGCACCACGTCGGACTCGCCGCTGATGAAGGTCTGAAGCATCGGGCGAAGAATCTGCTCGATCGAGTCCGCCAGTGCCGGCGAAGTGCCCACGACGCCTTCGCCGACGATGTTCCCGCTGCCCACCGACTGCCAGACGAGATGGCCCGTCGGGGCGTGCCAGAGTTGCAAGGTGATCTCGATGCTGATCCAGCCGGTTCGGATGAAGGAAAGACCGGCGAAGGTGAACCGATTCGCGTTGTCGGTGTGGACGCCGGCCAACCACGGGATCATCAGGTACTCGACGCCGAGGGCCTGGGCGATCGGCTGCAGCTTGTCGCGATCGGCGATGCTGTCCTTGGAGGTGTCGTCGAGGAGGGCCGTCAGTTCGCTGCCGAGGCCGTAGGCGTTGAGACCGTTGACGACCTCCGAGACCGAGTAGATCGAGAGAGGCGGGGCCTCGTCCGACCTGGTGCCCAAACCGGGCAGGAAGGGAAGGAACGTGCCGATCTCACCCCCACGAGCCTGCCGGACGAGACGATCGATCGAGATGTTCACGAAGGGTGCGAAGCCGATGCTGGTGCCCGAGACCGTCGCCGGCAGGATCGCCAGGCGGGCGGGCTCGGCCGACAGGATCTCGGGCACGTCGAGCGTGGGGTCGTAGGTCTCGGATCTCGTGTTGACCCCGACCTGGACGTTCGGCGAGGCGCAACCGGCGAGCGTGACGGCGGTGGCGAGGAGCACGAGTCTGAGGAGAGGCGTTCGGTGCATGGGCTGGGGACTTCTAGGATCGGGGCACATGGGCAGGGTCGTGGAACCGACCAGTCTCGCCGAAGTCGACTCGCTCGTCATCCCGCCGGCGGCGGAAACGCCTCGGCCCACTCTTCGGCCGTGAGGTACGTGCGAAGCAGCATCCGCATCGCCACGATTCGCTCCTCGAGCTGGACCTGCCGTTGCTCGAGCGGTTCGAGGGCACGCCGCAGGTCCGGGGCGCTCGCGCGATGGCGACGAAGCAGATCGACGAACTTCCGAATCATCGGACGGGGCGGTGCGGCCATCTGCTCGACGGTCTCCTGCATCCGCGCGAGCAGTTCCACGGCCGCCTCACGACGATCTCGGTCGGGGACCTTCTCCTCGACGACCTCGATGGCTCGGTCGATCGTGCCGACGACTTCGCCGGACTGAAGGCCGAGGGCGATCAGAATGGCGGCAACAATGGCGATGAGCATGGCGGTGTGTCCAGTTCAGGAGCCGAGAATCGAATCCCGGACCCGGCCTCGCGCCGATTCGAGCCGGCGCCACTCCTCGGTCGTCAGTAGGGCCGCAGCCTCGACACGGAGATTCGTGAGGGTGTCGAAATAGGTCTTGCGTCGGGTCGTTCGCGCCTCCCGAAGAGACTCGAAGTCGGATGCGGTCGCGTCGTAGTCCGCGTTCAGCACGAGCCAGCGACGGGTGTACTCAGCCTCTGCGTCGAGCTGCCGAGCTTGCAACGTCTCGATGCGGACCACGATCGCCACGAGGTCGTCCGCCCGATCGGACGCCGGCACGACTCGCCGGATCTCCTCGACGAGGCGATCGGCATCCGAGGGCGGCTCGACCGCCTGCTGGTCGGAACGGCATCCGCCAAGGAAGAGGCAGCCGGCCAAGGCCAGGATCACGACGCAGCCTTGGGCCGGACCTCGGGGGTCGACGGGGTGGAGCATGGGAACCTCCGGCGGCGGCCGCGGGAGACCGCGACCCGATGGCTTGACGAGCCTCCATCAGACCATAATCTGACTCCGTGTCAATTATCCCGGAGATCTCCTTCATGAGCAACGCGATGCCCCTTCATCTTCGTCGTTTCATTCCCGCCTTCGCCGCTGCGGCGTGTCTCGCCTTCGCTGGATGCATGGCACCCGACGGTGCCTCTCCTGCCGAGAAGCGATCGAGCGTGCAGTCCACGACCGAGGAAGTCCTCGCCGACGCCTGCAAGCGGATGCCCGAACTCAAGTCCAAGATCGCGAAGGCCGCCGGGTACGGCGTCTTCACGAACTTCGGCATGAAGATCATCTTCATCGCCAGCGGCAACGGCTACGGCATGGTGCACGACAACAAGTCGGGTGAAGACACCTACATGAAGATGATGGAGGTGGGCGCCGGACTCGGTCTGGGCGCGAAGAAGTTCCGAGCGGTGTTCGTGTTCAACACGCGAACGGCTCTCGACACCTTCACCAGCGAGGGCTTCGAGTTCGGCGGCAAGGCCAACGCCGCCGCCAAGGCCGACGACGAGACGGGCGGCGCCGTGGACGCCCAAGGCTCCACCGGTCAGCTCGAAGGTCTCGAGGTCTACCAGTTCGTCGACGCCGGTCTCGACCTGAGCGCAGTCTTGACGGGCATGAAGTTCTATCCCGACAAGGCCCTGAACGAGGGCTGAACCCCATCCTCGGGCGGGCCGTGGATGGGGAGAAGCCCGCCCGAGGAGCCCTCGTGGTACGAGAGTGTGGTGCGACGATCCCCGCCGACGGCTCGGATCGCCTCGTCTCGGTGCCATGGCGCCGCGGTCGTTGCACTCCGCCCGAGCAGGAGGGCATCGAGTCGCGACGTTCGTGCGCCGCCTCGGAGCCCGCGGCGCCAGAATCGCACTCGCGATCCCTACTCGAGATCCGACGATCGTTATCCGGGATCGGGGGGCGATCAGTCGCCGTCGAGCTGCTCGACGGGCGACGCCTTGAAGACCTGCGTCCAGTCCTCGGCCATGTCGACGACGATCCAGCCACGGTCGCCGGCCTCGTCGAGCCCTCGGTCGAGTCTCCCGATGGAGGACGTGCGGTCGTAGGCCACCTCTCGCTCGGCATCGGTGTGGTGGATGTAGACGCCGAGCCGCGGCCCGTCGCCCGCCGTCGTCCACTCCAGCATCTCGAAGTCCCCGTCGGAGTTGCCGAACGCCGCAATCGGGCGTCGGCCGATCGAGCGGTGGATGGCGATCGGCTTGCCCGCCTTGTCGTCGATGAAGGCGATGCCGGGAAGTCGCAGGAGACGTGGTCCGTCCGGGCCGACCTCGTAGTTCAGGTCGCCCAGCGAGCCGATCACCTGCTCCGTCGGGATGCCGTAGACCTCTTCGGCGAAGACCCGCATGAAGTCGACGCCGCCGCCCGAGACGATCCAGGTCTCGAAGTCGTTGGCGCGGAGGAACTCGAGCAGTTCGAGCATCGGCTGGTAGACCATCTCCGTGTAGGGGCGGCCGGTATCGGGGTGCCGTGCGGTCTCGAGCCAGTCGGCAACGGTCGATCGGAACTTCTCGGTGTCGGTGCCCGCGTGGGTCGCCAGCACGATCTCGACGATGCCATGCTCGCCGGCCGAGGCGAGGCCCCCCAGGTCGCCCTCCAACACGAATGAGAACGGTTCGGTGGTTCGCCACTCGGGATGCTCGTCCGCGGCGGCGGCGATGCGATCGAGGGCGAACGCGAGTTGGACGTACATCGGCCGCTCGCTCCAGAGCGTGCCGTCGTTGTCGAAGACCGCGATCCGCTCGGGCGGTGCCACGTAGTCGGGGCTCGAGACGTCGGTGACCCGCTGGACGAATTCGAGGATCGCCGTGCGGGTCTCGCCGTCCCGCCATGAGGGGAGTTCGCGGGCGTGCGCGTGCTGATGCTCGGTGGGACCGAGCGAAGCGCAGCCGCCGAGCAGGATCATGGCGATGCCGAGGGCGACCACCGGCCGCGAGCGTGAAGTGGAGCGGAGCATCATGGCGGAGGGAGCACCTTCCGGAGGAACCGATGCCCCCGGCACGCGGGGGCGGCCGAGGGCATCGAGTGAGGTGTGGATCGGCCGGCGCAGGGTTTCAGTTCGACCCTGCGAGGTTCTCCTTCAACTTCTCCATCACCTGGTCGATTCCGAAGCTCGCGGCCTTCATGCGGGGCGGATACTCCTTGAAGGTCTCGAAGAAGCTCGCCACATACGCCTGAGCCGGAATCAGCATGTAGGCCCGGTCGAGGAACCAGTCGTCGTAGGTGTTGGAGGTCTTGTGGGCCCGCTCGTAGGGGTCCCGTCGCAGGTTGAAGAGCAGCGGCACCCGCAGCTGCACGAAGGGTTCGCGCCACGACTGGAACGTCTCCTCGGCGCGCTGCTCGAGGAAGATCACCTTCCAGTCGCCGTATCGAAGCGCCGTGAGGTCGCCGTCGTCGGAGAAGTAGAAGATCTCCTTGCGGGGACTCTCGTCGGTCTCGCCCGACAGCAGCGGAAGGATGTCGTAGCCGTCGAGGTGGACTCGGTACTCGCGGTCCGCGGAGTTCGACCGGTAGCCCTCGAGCAGTTCCTGCTTGACGTCGGGATTGCCGGCGGCCGCCGCGAAGGTCGGCAGCCAGTCCATGTGGTGCACGATCTCGTTGGTGGTCGAGCCGGGCTCGATCACGCCGGGCCAGCGGACGAAGCAGGGGACCCGCCAGCCGCCCTCCCAGTTGGTGTTCTTCTCGCCCCGAAAAGGCGTCATCGCGGCATCCGGCCACGTGTTCATGTGGGGGCCGTTGTCGGTCGAGTACATGACGATGGTGTCGTCGGCGATGCCGAGCTCGTCGAGCAGGTCGAGGAACTGCCCGATGTGCATGTCGTGCTCGACCATCGCGTCGGAGTACTCGTCCTGGCCGCTGATGCCGCGCAACTCCTCCTTGACGTGGGTGCGGAAGTGCATCCGGGTGCCGTTCCACCAGCAGAACCACGGACGTCCCGCGGCGGTCTCCTTGCGGATCCATTCCATCGCGGCCTGGGAGGTCTCGTCGTCGATGGTCTCCATGCGCTTCTTCGTGAGCGGGCCGGTGTCCTCGATCCGCTGGGTGCCGTCGGGCAGGGCCCAGGAATGGATGACGCCGCGGGGGCCCCAACGTTCGCCGAAGGTCTTGCCGCTCGGCAGCACGAGGTCGCCGGGATAGTCCTCGTTCTCGGGCTCCTCCTCGGCGTTCAGGTGGTAGAGGTTGCCGAGGAACTCGTCGAAGCCATGGGCGGTGGGAAGGTGCTGGTCCTGGTCGCCGAGGTGGTTCTTGCCGAATTGCGCGGTCGCGTAGCCCATGTCCTTGAGCACCCGGGCCATGGTCGGATCGTCCGGGTTGGAGCCGAGAGGCGCCCCGGGCAGTCCGACCTTGCTCAATCCGCTGCGGAACACGCTCTGTCCGAGGATGAACGACGCGCGGCCCGCGGTGCAGGACTGCTCGGCGTAGTAGTCGGTGAAGCGCATGCCCTCGCGGGCCACGCGGTCGATGTTGGGCGTCCGGTAGCCCATCATGCCGTGGCTGTTCGCGCTGATGTTGGTCAGGCCGACGTCGTCGCCCCAGAGGACGAGGATGTTCGGCGGTCGCTCCGAATCGCTCGCCGAGGATTGGGCCGACGCGGAGGCGATCGTGCCTGCAAGACAGGTCAGTGCGGCGCATGCCGCGGCGAACGGAGATCGAGGATGGATCGACATGGACTCTCCTGAGAAGTGGATGCGCATGGATTCGGTCTGGCCCTCGGTCGATCGGATCGTCGATTCGGCGGGACCCCAGAGCGCGGACCGAATCGGTGAAGAGTACCTGCCATCCGTTCGGTCTTGGAGGCGTCCGGCCCCGAAGTCCGCATCAAATCGAGATCGTCGACGACTCTGGGGACAACGCCCCAGGCGGCTTGGCGTCGATCGGCGATCGACCGAGTCCGCTCCACGATCAGCGGCTGCTGCTGCGTATAGTCTCGTCATGTCGAAGGCACGGACGCTTCACGGATTCCGCGCGATCGCGTTGGGACTGCTCGCCGCTTCGACGACGGCGGCGCAGGAGCCTCCGTCGAACACCGCGCCGTCGCTCCCGGGGCCGTCCATCACAGGCATGGTGGCGCTTCCCGGCGGGGTCTTCATGATGGGGTCGGATTCCCGGGAGGCGTGGCCCGCCGAACGGCCGGCCCATCTGGTGAGGATCCCCCCGTTCTGGATCGACGAGACCGAGGTGACCAACGCGCAGTTCCGCGCCTTCGTCGAGGCGACCGGCCACGTCACCACGGCCGAGCGCAAGCCCGACTGGGAAGAGTTGAAGAAGCAGGTTCCGCCGGGCACCCCGAAGCCGCCCGACGAAATGCTGGTCGCAGGAAGCCTCGTCTTCACGCCGCCGAGCGAAGTCGAAGCGGCGCGAGGGATCGACCAGTGGTGGACCTGGACGCCCGGTGCGAGTTGGCGGCATCCGCAAGGCCCGGGCAGTTCGATCGAGGGCAAGGACGATCATCCGGTCGTGCACGTCTCGTGGGAGGACGCGGCGGCGTATGCGTCATGGGCGGGCAAGCGCCTGCCGACGGAGGCCGAGTGGGAGTTCGCGGCCCGCGGCGGGCTCTCCGGAGCCGAGTTCGTCTGGGGGGCGGCGACGTACAGCGAGACGACGCCGCAGTGCAACTCCTGGCAGGGGCTCTTCCCCACGAAGAACCTCGCGACCGATCGCTTCGAGCGGAGCGCGCCGGTCAGGAGCTTTCCCGCCAACGGATACGGGCTGTACGACATGGCCGGCAACGTCTGGGAGTGGTGCAGCGACTGGTACCGGGCGGACGCCTACGCGAAGTCGATCCGCGCAGCGGGCGGCAAGCCGGTCGAGAATCCGAAGGGGCCCGCCGACGCCTCGGGGTCGTGGAACCCCAACAGTCCGGGAGCGCCGGAACGTGTCATCCGCGGCGGCTCGTTCCTTTGCCATCCGAGCTACTGCTCGAGCTACCGGCCGAGCGCGCGGCGCGGCAACACTCCCGACACCTCGACCGAGCATCAAGGGTTCCGATGCGCGTGGGATCCGACGATG
>JAFMML010000058.1:0-5220 GCA_017859745.1 Planctomycetota bacterium | reverse complement strand
CTCCGCCGCCGCCCGGCACGGCGCTTGGCACGGCGTTGAGGATGAAGGCGTTGTAGCCGTTCACGGAGGACCAGGTGCTGCCGCCATCGGAACTGCCGACGGAACCGCTGACGGCATAGCCGAAGGAGCCGGTCGGCGTCGAAAAGGGATCGGTGTTGCCCCACTTGACGATCGAGTTGAGGCTTGGGCCGGTCATCACCAGCGAGTAGGAGGTGTTGGCCGCGAGGGTGAAGGCCGAGGTGAGCGTGAAGGTCTGCCACGTGTACTGCTGCGTGACGGAGGTGTTGATCACCGCCGACGAGGCGAGCAGGCTCGCAGGCAGTCCGCCCGAGACCGCGCGGAGCTCGAACTGTGCCGCCACGTCGACCGACGTGCCGGGAGTGCGGTTCGTCAGCAGGATCTCGATCGAGCCGAAGTCGAAGGCGGTCGAGCCGGTCGTGAAGAGATACGCCTTCACATCGTTCCCGCCGAAGGTCGAGCCGCCGGTCTTGTACGCCGCCGCGGTGTTCTGGATGAGCACCGTCGCGTCGGCGGGCGTGGCGCTCGCGCCGGCAAGGACCGCGGCAAGCGACAGGGCCAGGCGGACGGAGCGGTGCGAGTGGATCGAGGTGGGATGCGGCATGGTGTGACGGAGATCCGAGGACGCCGGGGGCGGTCGCGTCGGGTCGGAGACTGCGGTACCACAGGATGGGCCGCGGGAGCGGGGAGTCCAGTTCGTTTCGGCGCAAAGGCGACTTCTCGGCGACCTCGGTGCGGCGGATCGCTTCGGCTACCCTTCCGTTCCGCTGCAACCATGAACTTCCGCGTCCCAACATCTCGTTCCCGCGACTCGGCGATCTGCGCCGAGTGTCTGTGCCTCCCCCGAGACCCGGAGATTCCCCGATGCGTTCGCCGACCTCGTTCTCTCGCTCGCTCGCCCCGATGCTCGTTGGGACGCTCCTCGTGAGTGGTCCCGCCCTGGCCGCGGACGGTCCCGACTCGGTGCCGCTGATTCCCCGAGCGACGCTCTTCGGCAATCCTGATCGGGCGGGGGTGCAGATCAGCCCCGATGGCACGCAGGTCTCGTGGCTGGCGCCGGTCGAGGGCGTCCTCAACGTCTGGGTGGCGCCGGCGGGGGATCTCGCGGCGGCGAAGGCGGTCACCGAGGACACCGATCGCGGCGTCCGGCAGTACTTCTGGATGCCGAACTCGACCCACCTGGTCTATCTGCAGGACCGCGGCGGCGACGAGAACTGGCGGGCGTACTCGGTGGATCTCGCCACCGGCGAGGAACTCGACCTCACGCCCTTGGACGGGGTTCGCGCCACCATCGCCCACGTCAGCCGCGACTTCCCCGACACGCTGGCGATCGGTCTCAACGATCGCGATCCGCAGTACCACGACATCCATCTGGTGAACGCCGCGACCGGCGAGCGCACGCTGCTGTTCGAGAATCCCCGCTTCGCCGATGTGACCCTCGACGACGCGATGCAGGTCCGACTGGTCTCGGAGATGAATCCCGACGGCTCGCAGGCGACCTTCCTCGTCGAGGGCGAGGCGTACGCCCCATTCGACACCGTGCCCTTCGAGGACACCATGGGAACGCGGTCGGTGGGTCTCGATCGCAAGGGCGAGCGCCTGTTCATGGTCGACAGCCGCGGCCGGGACAAGTCGGCGCTCACGGTCCGGAACCTCGCGAGCGGCAAGGCCGAGGTGATCTTCGAGGGAACCAGGGCCGACGTCTCCGGCGCGCTCGTCGACCCCATCACCGACGAGATCGAGGCGGTCGCGAGCAACTACCTCAAGCCCGAATGGACGGTGCTCGACCCCGCGATGGAGAAGGACCTCGCGTACCTCGAGACCGTCGACGACGGCGAGATCGGGATCGGCAGCCGCTCGCTCGACGACTCGAAGTGGATCGTGTCGTACCGCGGCGACGCGGGACCGACGCAGTACCACCTCTACGACCGCACGGCCGGCACCGCGACGCGGCTCTTCTCGAGCAAGGACGCCCTCGAGGAGCTTCCGCTGGTGCCGATGCACGGCGTCGAGATCCCGACCCGCGACGGCCTGACGCTTCCGAGCTACGTGTCGATTCCGGCCTGGAGCGATCCCGACGGCGACGGCAAGCCGAACGAGCCGCTGCCGACGGTGCTCCTGGTCCATGGCGGTCCGTGGGCGCGGGACTCGTGGGGCTACAACCCGTACCACCAATGGTTCGCGAACCGCGGCTACGCGGTGATCTCGCCGAACTTCCGCGGCTCGACCGGCTTCGGCAAGGCGTTCGTCAACGCCGGCGACGGCGAATGGGCCGACTCGATGCACGACGACCTGATCGACACCGTCGAGTGGGCGGTCGGGAACGGCATCGCCGACCGCGATCGGGTGGGCATCTTCGGCGGCAGCTACGGCGGCTACGCGGCGCTCGCGGGTGTGACCTTCACCCCCGACGTCTTCGCGGCCTCGGTGGCGATCGTTGGGCCATCGAACCTGATCACCCTCATGAACTCGTTGCCGCCCTACTGGGCGCCGATGATCGAGATGTTCGCCAAGCGGGTCGCCGACCATCGCACGGCCGAAGGCCGCCGCACCCTGCGGGACATGAGCCCGCTGACCCACGTCGACGAGATCGTGAAGCCGCTGCTGATCGGGCAGGGGGCCAACGACCCGCGGGTGAAGCAGCAGGAGAGCGACCAGATCGTCAAGGCGATGCAGGCGAAGGATCTCCCCGTCACCTACGTGCTGTATCCCGACGAGGGCCACGGGTTCGCGAAGCCGGAGAACAACATCGCCTTCCAGGCGATCGCGGAGGCGTTTCTCGCCGAGCATCTCGGCGGCCGTGCCGAGCCGATCACCGACGAGATCGGCAAGTCGACCGCC
This sequence comes from Planctomycetota bacterium, assembly GCA_017859745.1. Lineage (GTDB taxonomy): Bacteria > Planctomycetota > Phycisphaerae > Phycisphaerales > SM1A02 > VGXO01. Next base: position 2,361 of record JAFMML010000058.1, on the reverse strand, counting down.
AAGGTCGTCAGCAAGGGAGCGCTCGATCTCCCCGTCGACGAGACGACTTGGGAGGAACTCGAGGCCGAAGCGAACGCCGTCGAGATCGAGGCCGTCGCCTACGAGGACCTGTCGCCCGAGATGCAGGCGATGGCCGACCAGATGCTCCAGCAGCTCGACCAGATGCCCGCGGAGATGCTGCCGCAGGTTCTTGCCCAGATCGAGGGTCAGGTCGCCGGCATGCCCGACTCGCAGCGGCCACTGGCCCTCCACGTCATCACGGTGCTGAGGGCGAGAATCGCCGCCGAGTGAGCCGCTCCGCTCACTCCGCCACCGGGATCAGGCCCGGGCCGGGGCGAACCAGCACCGCCTTGGTGCAGACGAGTTCGAATCCGCACCGTCTCGCGGTGCGCTCGGTGGCGATGTCCGGATGCGAACTGACCGTCGCGAAGCGGATGCCACGCTCGGCGGCGAGTCGAAGTCGATGTTCGATGAGGCTCTTCTGGATTCCCCGGCGCCGAAAGTCGGGTTCGACCGCGGCACCGAAGAGGGCGGCGATCCGGCCGTGACGCGCGGCAAGTTCGGACTCGTCGGGGCCGGGTCCGATTTCGAACGCGGCCCCGCCGACGAGTTCGCCTTCCGCCCACGCGCCGAGGGCGATGCAGCGCGGGTGACGCACGATGCGCCGACCGATCTCGATGTCGGCCTCGCCCGGAGCCCGCGCCGGCGCGAAGTTCCTCGCCGACAGCGTCGCCCAGGACCGGGTCGCCTCCTCGTCCTCCGCCGACACCGGGACGATGGAGATGCCGTCCGGCTCGGTTCGGTGAGACCCGAGCGGGCGCTTCATCAGATCGCGGGCGAACAGGTGCAGGAAGCGTCTCAGCACGAAGCCCCGCGCCGCCACGGCGTCGAGCAGCGAGGCTCGGGTCTGCGGCGCGAGTTCGATCCGCGGTTCCACGCCTCGGCGCTCGTGGAACGAGATCAGGCGTTCCACCTCGTCCTCATCGCTCGCGGCACCGTCCGGTACGGGATCGACGCCCGCGCCGATCGCCGCATTGAGCCAGGTGCCCGGAGGCCCTGCCGACAGGATTCCGCCGGCCCACGCCTCGGCGTGGTCGGTGACATCCGCAATCGAACATCGAAGGCGATCCTCCTCGAGACGCACGATCGTCTCGAGGGGGACCGGTTCGAGAGGGCGATCGCAGACGGGGACCATGGTTCGATCCTACGTCCAAGTCGGTTCGGTACAGTCTGACCATGACCGTCGTCGCCGAACCGACTCCCTCCCGCGAAGCCGAGGCGCCGCGGCCGGACTCGGCAGCCTCCGGCCCGCGATTTCACGACGTCGAGGCGATCGCCACGAACTTCAAGCGTCGCCTCTCGGGCGTGACGTCCACCCTCGAACGGGTGGTGCCGGTGCAGGCCCGCGAGGTGGGCATCGCGGCGCTCGGCCCAGGACTCTCGGCGGACCTGCCGCGGATCCGCTTCCGCGATCTGCTCGGAGGGTGGCGAAGGCCCGCGAATCGATCGTTCCGGATCTGGCACGCCCGTCGCAACATCGAGATGCTTCCCGCATGGCTGCTGCGGGACCTGCTGCGGATGCGGCTGAAGATCGTGTTCACCTCGGCCAGTCAACGACATCACACCGCATGGAGCCGGTTCCTCATCTCGCGCATGGACGCGGTGATCGCGACCTCCTCGAAGACCGCCGAGTACCTTCGGAGGCCCTCCACGGTGGTGCGGCACGGCATCGACGTCGAGACCTTTCGCCCGGCCAGAGACATCGCCGAGGCCAAGCGGTCCTTGGGACTTCCCGAGACGCTGCACGAACGCCGCCTGGTCGGTTGCTTCGGACGAGTCCGGCGGCAGAAGGGAACCGACGTCTTCGTCGATGCAATGCTCGGCATTCTTCCGTCGCGTCCGGATGTGGCGGCGGTGGTTCTCGGCCGGGCGACGGAAGCCCATGTCGGGTTCCAGTCCGAGTTGAAGAGGCGAGTGCGTGACGCGGGGCTCGAGGATCGAGTCTTCTTTGCGGGCGAAGTCGCGCCGAAGGAGACGCCAGCCTGGTACCGGGCGCTCGACCTCTTCATCGCGCCGCAGCGTTGGGAGGGCTTCGGAGTCACGCCGCTCGAGGCGATGGCGAGCGGCGTGCCGGTCGTGGCGACGACGGTGGGGGCGTTCGAGGAGCTGATCGTCGAGGGCGAGACGGGTTCCCTGATCCCGCCGGGCGAAGTCGCGCCCATGGTCGACGCCGCGGCGCGGTGGCTCGATGATCCCAAGGCGCTTGCTTCGGCCGCGGGTGCGGCGCGCGAGCACGTCGCCCGGGAGTTCTCGCTCGAGTCCGAGGCCGCGGGGATCAACGCGGTCTACGAGCGGGTGTGG
>JAFMML010000057.1 GCA_017859745.1 Planctomycetota bacterium | reverse complement strand
GGGACCGCGATTCGATTGAAGCGGTGGCTCGCGAAGGTCGCGAGGCCGCGCCGCTCGAGCAGCATCGCCCCGAAGAACCCCGCCATCGCGAAGAAGATCGGCATCCGGAAGACGTGGATCGAGATCACGAGCAGCCCCGCCAGCGGCGTGGTGTTCGGATCCTGATAGACCCATGCTCCGGGCGTCTCCTGGAAGCAGAGCGCCGTGTGCAGCACCACGCCAAGCAGCATCATCGACGCGCGCACGAAGTCGAGTCCGTGGTGACGAACCGACGGAACCTCGGAACCTCCGGTGGCGTGATCGACGGTCACGATTGGTGCGTCGCCTCAGCCGGCCTCGAGCAGTCGCCGGCACGCGTCGCGACCGGCCTCGAGCGACGTGGGCTCGAGGGGCATCTCGAAAAGGTCGGCGATGCCCTTGGTGATCTCCCACGGAACGTCGAGCGCCGTGAAGGTGGTCGTGCCGTTCTCGTCGGCCAGCGCCGGATCGGCGCCCGCCTCGAGCAGGAGTCGCAGGCACTCCGGCCGGCCGAAGAAGGCGGCGCCGATCGTCGGCGTGCTGCCGTTGCCGTTGCGGGCGTCGGGGTCGGCGCCGGCCTCGAGCAGCAGCGTGACGGCGTCGGCCTGTCCGAAGTCCGTGGCGAAGGCGAGCGCGGTCGTCTCGAAGGTGGGGTCGCGGGCATCGATGTCGCCGGCCCCATCGAGACGAGCGGCGAGCGTCGCGACGTCGCCGATCGCGGCGGGCGTCCAGATGTCGACGACGGTGTCCGCCGAGTTCGTGCCGGCCGATTCGGTCGGCGCGGCCCCATCGGGTCCGGGTACGTCAGAGTCGCCGCAACTCGTGGCGACCACCAAGGTGGCGACGAAGCCGAGTCCGGTCCGGATCGAGGTCTGTATGGCGGGCCTCATCGGGAGTTTCCGGCTGAAGGAAGTTCGCTGGAGCGCGATCCTGCCGTCCGCACGCGAGGCGCTACCGGCCGGACAGATCTTGGGCACGTCGCCTCTGCGGTCGGGGTCGGACAGGATGTTCACGACTACTTGATGCCAAGTTCACGGTAGATCGCATCGGCCTCGGATCTGGGCAGGTCGCCATCCTTCACGGAATCTTCGATCTCGACGATGGTGTTGGCAAGCTGAATCGCACGAACCCAACGTGCGGCTTCGTCTCTGCCGATCGCTCCGGATCGCACCTTCGCCTCGATTTCGGCAAGCGTCCGATCCAGCGAATCCTCGAGCATGCCTTCGACGGCCTCGTGGCGTTCCTGAATCTGTTCGATGGTGGGCGTCTTCTTCTTGTCGTTGTCGTTCAGGGCCGCCTTCATGGCGATCTCGAGGCGTCCGAACATGGCCTCGGCCTTCTCGGGCGAGATCTTGCCGGCCTCGAGCATGTCCTCGACGGCCTCGTGGCGTTCCTGGATCTGTTCGATGGTGGGCGTCTTCTTCTTGTCGTTGTCGTTCAGGGCCGCCTTCATGGCGATCTCGAGGCGTCCGAACATGGCCTCGGCCTTCTCGGGCGAGATCTTGCCGGCCTCGAGCATGTCCTCGACGGCCTCGTGGCGTTCCTGGATCTGTTCGATGGTGGGCGTCTTCTTCTTGTCGTTGTCGTTCAGGGCCGCCTTCATGGCGATCTCGAGGCGTCCGAACATGGCCTCGGCCTTCTCGGGCGAGATCTTGCCGGCCTCGAGCATGTCTTCGACGGCTTCGTAGCGTTCCTGGAGCGCTTCGAGCCTGTCGTCGTCGGAGACGGACTCGCCCTTGGGGATCGCGAGTTCGATGGCGTCTGCGAACTGCAGGTACATGGCCATAGCAGCCTCCTTCGAGATCTCGCCGTCGGCGACGGACCGCTTGAGGGCGTCGGACAGCGTCTCGAGCATCTCCATTTGCGCACTTGCGACGATCTTCGAACGTGGTGGATCGGCCGGCCGGGCCCAGGCGAGGGTCATCGAGAAGCCGAGGGCAAGTACGGCGGTCCCAGCGGCGAGACGTCCCCTTGTCGGTCCGCCTCGACGCTGGATGCGAGCGGAGTCGGTCAACAGACGGGTGATGCGGCTCATGAGTGGATCTCCTTGGCTCGAGAGTGGGGTGAGCAATCGTGCGTGGGCGCCGGCGTGCCGGAGCGATTGGATTCGAAGCAGGGCCTGCGCAAGGCTGCGGGAGGCCTCGCCGTCGGCGGCTGCGTCGTCGTCGCAGGCCAGCTCGCGCTGGACGACGACGATTCGGCGGAGGTGCCAGGCGACGGGGTGGAAGAAGAGCAGATTGACGGCGACCCGCTGCAGCAGATCGAACAACGGATCGTGACGGCGGATGTGGGCCAACTCGTGCAGCAGCACCACCTCGAGCTGAGCCCGAGGGATCGCCGTGAAGGCCGACGCCGGAATCAGGATCACCGGTCGGAGCCAGCCCACGACCATCGGCACGTCGACGATCCGGCTTGCGAGCAGGCGAACCCCGCTCCCGACGCCGGCTTGTCGGGCGAGCACTTCGAATCGCGCCTGCCAGTCCGAGGGCGCCGCGAAGGTTCGTGTGCGAAGGCGGCGGGTCCGCAACGCCTGGACGAGGGTCCACGAGGTGAGCACCAGTAGGCCGGCAAGCCAGATCCCGGAGAGGGCGGCGGCGTACCCGGTGGCCCCGCCGTCCGGTCCCGTCGTTCCACGATTCGAGGCCTCGTCCGCGATCGCGGCGGACATGCTCGGGAGATCCGCGAGTCCCGGCGCAATCGCCGCCCGGTCGGTGTGGGCGAGGCTCCAGCAGCATGTGAAGACGAACGTCGCCGCGGAGGCCAGGAGTGCCGCACTTGCAATGTCGGCCCGGATGGCGGGACGAAGCGTCGGACGCGATGCGAAGACGATCCCGACCGCGGCGCCGATCGCCGCGACCTGCCAGATGCCGTGCAGCACCGCGGACTCGATGGCGAGGATCCAGTCGGCGCCGACGGTCACGAGACGCCTCCATCGTCGGAGGACTGGCGATCGATCAGCGCACGGATCGCCTGAAGCTCTTCGGGCGTCGCCTTCCGCATCGAGAGCGCCTGCAGGGCCATGCTGCCCGGCGAGCCGCCGAAGGCCTTGTCGAGCAGATCGCCGAGCAGTCGTCGCTGCATCCGGCGGCGAGGCTGAGCGGCCCGGAAGACCTGCGGCCGCACCGAGCCGTCGCGCACGAGGAGACCCTTGTCGGTCATGATCTGCATGAACTTCAGCACCGTGGTGTAGCCGGTGTCCTGCGACTGCGAGAGTTCCTCGAAGACCTCTCGAACGGTGGCCCGGCCGCGTTCCCAGATCACGGCGAGGATCGCCAGTTCGGCGTCGGTGGGGCGTCGCGGCGGTTCGGGGGTGGTCATGGACGTTCCGGGGGTACGGGATGTTCAACAGGCACCATACACGAAGGCTTTCGTGGAAGTGATGCAAAGACACGAAGATTTTCGTATTCAGTCGGGCCCGCCGCCGGATCGCCCGAACAGCCGCTTCAGGCACCAGATCGACCCGAGCCCGCCCGCCGGGATGGTGACGATCGCCTCGCCGATCGACTCGACGATGGCGAGTTGGAAGAAGACCGCCTCGATGCCGCGGGGGTCGAGGTCGCCCGAGGCGACCGTCGAGGCGAGCCAGGCGACCGCAACCTCCCGATACCCGAACCGACCCAGCGGATTCAGGCTGACGAGGATCGCGACCGTGGCGAGCAGCAGCGCGGTCCGGGCGTCGATCGCCAGGCCGAGCAGGCTTGCGGCGGCGGCCATTCGTCCGGTCCACGCCAGCTGATCGACGACTCGAAGGACGCCGGCTCCCCAGAGGGCTCCCGGATCCTCGAGGAGCGCGCGAAGGGATCGCACCCGTCGCCAGTCGATGCGTCGCGCCGCCGACCGCAACGCGAGGCCCGCGCCGAGGCAGAGCGCCAGCCATACCGCGATCGTCGCGGCGATGCCGCCGGGCAGCAGCCACGCGCAGAGCGCGCCGAGCATCGCCACCGCCACGACGCCGAGACCGATGAAGGTGAACCATGCCACCATGCCGCCGACGGTCATCCGCGATGTTCGCCGGGCGTAGGCGATCCGAGCGATCGCGCCAAGGCGGATCGGCGCGTAGTTGAGCACGCTCGCGCAGGCGTTGACCGACTGCATCTCCCAACAACGCATGGAAGCGAGAGGCCGACCCGCGAGCCAGAAGATCGCACCGTTGGCGAGCATGCTGATCCCGCTGCAGACGACGACGATCGCGATCATCGAAGGCGACGCCGATTCAAGCACCGTCCAGTCGGCCCGGGTGAAGGCGATCCACGCGCACCAGAAGATCAGCGCGGCGCCGCCGACGAAGCCGATCGTCTGCACGCCGAGGCGAAGCGGCCGGAACAGCGGCTCGGATCGGGTCGCGTCGGACGCCGAATCGTCCGTTGGCACATCGGGATTCACGTCGCGGACGCCGTCGGTGCACGTCGCCGCTGTTCGCGTCGAATCACGCGGAGCGCCTCGAGACCGTCTCGCCAGGAGATCTTCTTGCCCTCGGCCACGGTGCGTGGTGCGTACGAGACCGGCACCTCGTCGATGCGGACCCCGTTCCGGGCGAGGCTCGCCGTGATCTGGGGTTCGATGCCGAAGCCCTCCTCGTCGAGTTCGCCGACGATTCGTCGCAGCACCGGGACCGACAGCAGTTTCAGGCCGCACTCCATGTCGCTGAGCCGCTGGCCGGTCATCGCGTTGCTCGCAAGCGTCAACATCCAGTTGCCGATCCTCTGGACCGGCCCCAGCGACGCGGCGCCGCGTCGAGTCCACCGCGAACCGAACACGGCTTCGGCGCCGTCTTCGTGGCGGGCGAGCAGGGCGGCATGGTCTGCCGGGTCGTACTCGAGGTCGGCATCCTGAAGCACCACCGCATCCTCGTCGTCGGCCCGATCGAGGATCGTGCCGAAGGCGGTTCGCACCGCCGCCCCCTTGCCACGCTGCGTCTCGTGGCGAAGCAGGATCGCACGGATGCCTCGCTCGGCGAGGCGTGCGATCGATCGTGCGGCCACGTCGAGAGCCGCCGGAGGCGACGCGTCGTCGCAGACCACCACTCGTCGCGACCACCCCACCGGCAGCGGGGCGGCGGCGATTCGGTCGAACAGCACCGGCAGGGTGTCCGGCTCGTCGTGGTGGGGAATGGCGACGTGGAGGATCGGCACGGGAGGGCCCGATCAGGACTCTTCGTCCGGATCCTTTCCGCTGATCGCGCCTCGCATGCTGGTGTCGGCGATCAGATTCTGCATGCGGTAGTAGTCCATGACGCCGAGGTTGCCGCCTCGGAACGCCTCGGCCATCGCCTTGGGGATCTCCGCTTCGGCGAGGATGACCAGCGCCCGATTCTTCTGGGCCTCGGCCTGATACTCCGCCTCCTGGGCGAGCGCGAGGGCGCGACGCTTCTCGGCCTCGGCCTGGTAACGCTTCTTGTCGGCCTCGGCCTGATGGGTCTGCAGCTGGGCGCCGATGTTGTCGCCGACATCGACGTCGGCGATGTCGATCGAGAGGATCTCGAACGCGGTGCCCGAGTCGAGGCCCTTCGCCAGCACGGTCTTGGAGATCTTGTCGGGGTTCTCGAGCACCGCCTTGTGGCTCGCCGAGGAGCCGATCGTCGAGATGATGCCTTCACCCACGCGGGCGATGATGGTCTCCTCCGTGGCGCCGCCGACGAGGCGGGCGATGTTGGTTCGGACGGTCACTCGGGCCTTCGCCCGAAGCTGGATGCCGTCCTGCGCGACCGCGTCGATGGTTCCCTTGCCCAACTGCGGGTTGGGACAGTCGATGACCTTGGGATCGACCGAGGTCTTCACGGCATCGAGGATGTCTCGTCCCGCCAGATCGATGGCGGTGGCACGCTCCCAGCCGAGATCGATCTTCGCCTTGTCCGCCGCGATCATCGCGCGAACCACGCGACTCACGTTGCCGCCGGCGAGATAGTGGGCTTCGAGCACACTGGTCGGCAGTTCGAGTCCCGCCTTCTTGGCACTGATCCGATTGATCACGACCACGTCCGGACGGACCTTTCGGAACCGCATCATCAGCAGATCGAGGAGGGCGACCTTGGCGCCCGACAGCAGCGCCTGCAGCCACAACTGGATGACCTGGCTCAGGACGAACAGGACGAAGAGGCCGATCAGGCCGACGATCACCAGACCGACGATCCAGATCCAGGAGGGGATGCCTCCTCCACCCGCCTGTGCGAGCGTCGAGGGGGTGGCCAGAGCGATCAGCGAATGGGGGATGGACGGCATGGGGATCCTTCACTCGTCGGTCATTCGTCTGCGCGGCCGTGGCGGCGGCGCCGCGACGCGATCGAATGGGTGGTCGTCGGCTCGGGGCGGTCGATCCGCCCGAGGGAGAGACTATCACCCCCCGCGGCGGTCCGGCGACTTCGCGGCGGCCCCGATCGGCCGTGCGGATTCGATCGGATCCGCGATCACGTCCGTTCCCGAACCCTGACCGCGTTGTCGCCCACGCCCACGACGACGATCGGCCGATCGGCTTCGATGATGCCGAAGTCGGCCACCGCGTCGATCCGACGCCCGTCGATGCGGACGAAGCCGACCGGACGGAGCGGGGTGACCGACGTGCCTTCCGTGCCGACGAGCGGATCGAGCGAGGCGGAGGTTGCCGAAGGAGGCGTGCCGTCGTCGGGCGTGGGATCGGACTCGGTGGCCTGCAGGATCATCTTCCGCGCGAGCGGCGACTGGGTCCAAAGCCTGATCGCGAACCAGATGGCGAGCGGTCCCAGCACCACGAATCCGGCCAGCGTCGCCACGCCCCACAGGGGGTCGTAGGTGAACATCGCGGCCACGGAGGCGATGGCGGCAAGCGCCGACAGCAGGCCGAGGATGCCGCCGCTCGGGACCAGCAGTTCGAGCAGGAAGAAGAAGATCGCCACGCCGATGAACACGAAGCCGAGCACGAGACTCGTGTCGCCTCCTTCGGTCGCCGCGGCGGCCGCCGCGGTGGCGAGTTGAACCGGGGCGTCGAGCGTGTTCACGAGGCGGCCTCCACGAGCAGGGACGATCCCTCCGTGCCGAGGGTTCGGACGGCGGTGCCGGCCTCGACATAGTCGCCGACGGACCGAACGTCGAAGGTCCGACCGTCGAACTCCGCGCGTCCCGCGGGACGCAACGGGCTGAGCGCGACTCCGACCGAACCCTTCGCGGGCATGGGCGCTCCACTCTCGGTGTCTCGGCGACCGGAGGCATCGCGAGATCGGCCCACCGGCGGCTGTCCGGTTCGCGAAAGGCTTGCGCCGAGCACGAGACGATCGAATCCTCGCACCGAGCCGAACTGCCGGGCAATGATCCAGATGGCCACACCGCCCGCGAAGGCGGCGGCAAGAGTGGTGGCGAGACCGGTCACGAGCTGATCCTGCCAGGCTCCGCCGCCAGCGCCGCCGACGCCACCGCCGATGAAGGTGCCGACGATGCCGACGAAGAGGCAGATCACGCCTGCGAGGCCCGCGAATCCGATGCCGGGGAGCGCGAACAGCTCGACTGCGACGAGAGCGAATCCCACAAGCACCAGCAGGATCTCCCACCACTGGGCCATGCCCGCAACCGCGGGCGCTCCGAGCAGCAGCAGCAGGGCGAGGCCTGCGGTGATCCCGAAGATCCCGACCCCGGGGGCCGCGAGTTCGATGAAGAAGCAGACCAGCAGCACCACGATGAGCAGGAGGCGAACGGGCCAGCTGATCAGGAAGCGAACCATCGACTCGGACCACGAGCGATCGAGGCGGATCACCGAGGTGGCACCGAAGAACGTGGCGACATCGGCGTCGGTCGCGGCCGTGCCGGTGGCGAGGCCATGGCCGATGGCCTCGTTCGATCGCACCACCAGCAGTTCCTCGTTCCCGATCACCTGCCCCAACAGCCGCCAGCGACCGCGGTCGCCGGGAGTCAGCAGGCGACGTGGGGAGTCGTCGGCATCGGGATCGTCCAGCACGAACGGTGCAGTCTCCTCCTCGTCAGCCTCGAGGGCGATGGGCGAGGCCACCGCCTCGACCGCCGGCAGCGCGGCGCCCCGCTCGCGCACCCGCGGGGGCGGCTCGCCGAAGGCGATCTCGTACTCGCCCGCATCGACGTACAGACGATCTCCCGTCTCGATCTCCTCGATGAGCCAGAGTTCCATGGTGACGGCGATGAACGCCTGAACGAGCTTCTCGTCGATCCCTCGGCGCCTCGCGCTGCCGACCACTTCCGAGAGCAGCGGCGCCTCGATCTTCGCCCGTTCGGCGACGGGCATCTGTCGCAGGCCGACGATCGGGATGCCCTGGATCGGCGCCGCGTCGCCGAACACCGCGTCGGGGTGGACGAGGGTCTCGCGACAGGCGAGCGCGATGATCGTTCCGGCGGAGAAGGCCTTGGGGTTGATCCAGGCGACGGTGTTCGAGGGGGCTTCGGTTCGAATCAGATGGCAGATGTCGAGCGTTGCGAGCATCTCGCCACCCGGAGTGTCGAGTTCGAGCACGACCGCGGAGGCGCCGACTCGGGCGGCTTCGCGGAATCGTCGCTCGAGACTCCTCAGGGTGATGGAGTCGATCTCGCCGACGACCGGCAGGATCGCCACGGTGTTCGCTTGCCGGGCCGCCGGCACCGCCACGACGGGAGGCGCCGTCGCCGTCGCCACCGACCCGATGCCGAGGAGGATCGAGCACAGGATGGCCGGGCGGATGGGCATGCGGGCGGAAGTATATGGAGCGCCGACTCGACGCCGACGGGATCGGGAAGCCGCCGAGAGGGGGACTTCGCCACGAACGGTCGCATCACGAAAAAGGGGCCGGCCCGAAGGCCGGCCCCAGGTCGGGCGTCGAGTCGATCGACGTGGGGACTCAGTCGTAGGAGACCGTGTAGGTGATGTCGCTGCCGTTGGCGGACACGCCGCTCACGAGGATCAGCCAGACGTCCTCGCCATCCGCGGAACTTCCGCCGTTGGAGTCGTTGGCGAAGATGTTGTCGAGTGAGTCGTTGACTCGCGGGAGCTTCTCGGGATAGAAGGTCTTCAGGAAGGCGACGCTGTTGTCGTTGAAGCAGCCGAACCCGTTCCAATCGCCGCTCGCGCCGTGGATCTCGGAAGTGATCGAGTCTGCGATCTTGTCGATATCGCCGTTCTCGGGCCCGCGATTGCCGAGGACCGCGTAGTCGGACGCGCCGCTGTTCCTCCAATGGCGAAACTTTCGCAGGCCCCCGAGCGGGACCGCCGCGTAACTGGTGTGGGAGGTGCTGTTGAGGTCCACCTCGAAACGATCGTCCCAGTAGACGTTGTTGGCGACGTCCTTTCGGGCGTAGTCGTAGAAGTCCATCGCCACCACGTACGGACTCTGCTCGGCCGTGCTGACGCAGATTTGCGCGTTGTAGTAGTTCTCCATGATCGCCAGCGCATGCACGTTGGCGTGGTTGTTCTGCTCAATGTCCTCTTCGCCACGACCGGGGATGATCTGACCGCCCACGGCCTGTCGCGCCTTCTGGCCGGGCGTCGGGAAAATGCCGTCGTTCGAAGCCGCATGGGAAAGCCAGCCGGTGTGGATCTGCTTGATCTGAGCGGCATCCTGAGTGGCTCGGGCGGTGGCCCGGGCGCTGGCGAGTGCCGGCAGAAGGATCGCGAGCAGGATTCCGATGATCGCGATGACCACCAGCAGCTCGACGAGGGTGAAGCCGCGATCGCGGCGGGTGCGTTGAGTGTTCATGTCGAAGATGACTCCGTGATATCGAAGTGGTGTCGAATGTCTGGGAACGGCCGTCGTTCGGGGACGGGGATCAGTTCTCTCTGAGGCGGTCGTTCTTGACGTTGGCGAGACCCTCGTTGTAGGTCGAGTTGTAGGTGATCGCCTGGCAGATGCCGACATGGCAGTCGCCGGCCCGAACCGTGTTGTTGCCGGGCGCGCCGCAGGCGAAGTCGTCGTCGAAGATGTTGTCCTTCCTCAGGGTGATGGAGCCGCACTCGAAGTCGACGCCTTCGGGGTAGGGGCTGGTGGCCTTCGCGCTACGTCCATCGTTGTAGACGATGTGGCCCACCCACTCCTTGACGCTGCCGTGAAGCTCCAGGACCGGACTCAGGGTGTACTCGTCGCCCTGCAGGGTGCCGTCCTTGGTGCCGCGGGTGGCGACGACCACCTTCGGACGCCCGTCGCTGACCTGCTTCCAGTGCTTGATCTTGCGTTCGCCGGCGAGAACCAGACTTGCAAACGAGGTGTTGCACTCTCCGTTGTTCACGGGGTAGTTGATCTTGTCGTCGTGGGCCAGATCCCAGAACACGTCCAGGGCCGGCTGGTAGGCGCTGAAGTCGTAGTCTTCGTCGTTCCGGACCACCTCGTTGACCTCGGTCGGGCCGATCAAAAGTTCCGTCGGGACGAAGCCCCGAGCGACCATGCACGAGTAGAGGCTCCGCGTGTTGTTCTTCGTGACGTCCTCCTGCCCCTGCCCCTGCACCTGGCCGATTCCGGGCAACGCGAGGCGATTGACGAGTCCGGGCAGGAGGAATCGCCCACGCACGTCGTCGTTCGCCGAAGTGATGAGCGCCTTGACGATTTCGGTCTGCTGCGTCTGATCCTTGGCGGACTTCGCAGTGCGGTTGGCGTTCTGGAGGGCCGGGAGAAGCAGGCCGATGAGGATTCCGATGATCGCGATGACCACCAGCAGCTCGACGAGGGTGAAGCCCGTCGGGCGACGATTGATTCCAAGGGTCATGATGACGTCTCCTTGCGATGAAAGATGAGCGGAACATCCGCTCGATGAAGGCGGAGCAAGATACCGACGGCTGATGGCCCGAGGGCCGATCGACTCGCCGATCCAGGGGGAGGTCCGTAGCCGAGTCCAACGATGCGGACGTACGGCGGCGGCTCGAACGGGCAGGTGGAAACCGTTTTCCAAAATCTGTCCCAAGATCTGTCCCAAGTTCTGTCCCGAGATCTGTCCCAAGTTCTGGCCATCTCGCCGTCTCGACTCGCGCCCGTCGCGATGAACCTGTGCGGTCCGTGGCGACGGAGGGTCCTCAAGCACTGCGGAACGGGCCGGAGCCGCCTCGAGCACCAAAGCTCGATCGTTCGTCGTGAGGCGACCGTCTCGATCGGCCACTCGATTCTGATTGGCGGAACCGTCGATCTTCCACGAGGTCCAACGCGGGGATGGGCGTCATCGGAGATCGCTCGGGACTCGAATTGTCGACTGGCGGCGACCGAGAGGGGAATCAGGGTCGGTATCGACGAATGAGTGCGGGGTGTTCGGATCCGAAGGCGTCCCGAGGGACTCGATCACGGATCGTCACAGCATGTTGCCGCAGCCAGTCCGAGGGGCCGGGGCGACCTTCCACTGAAGCTCGCTCCTTGCCTCGATGCCTAGATGCCTCCCTGCACAAGCCTGCACACGCATGTCATCTGTCGATGCACATGCATCCATTCGGTTCCGCGGTGGCATCGGGAGGCCCATGCCGGCGGATCTTGGACTCCGGCCGCTGATCGGCCGGGGATGAATTGGGCCACTCGACGAGCAAAGAGTTCAACCGAGTGGCAAATCACGCATCCGAGTGCCGTCGTCACTTCCACATTGCTCGCCAACTTGCTCGCCAACTTGCTCGCAAACTTGCTCGCAAACTTGCTCGCCAAGGCAGAGACGACACGCGGTTGAGAATCGGTACGGGGGACGTTCGAATCCGGTTCGCCCTTTCGGGAAGATAGTGGGGGTGGCGTTCCGGTCAAGAGTCGATCCGGCCGACGCCTCGAATCGGTTCCAATCCGGGAGCCTCGCATCGGGATCGAGGGAACTCCGAGGTCCGGATCGCTTGATCCGATAGTCTCCCTCGCATCGGGGCATCCAGCGGGGTGGATCGCGAGTCGCGACGCCTGAGCCTGGACAGCCCACAAGACCCTCGAAGGCCACATCTCTCATGGACCAGGACCTCTCAGATCCCGAAGATCGGACGCTGGGCCGCCTGCAAGACCTTGGGCTGGCCCTGCCGGCCACGCCTTCGCCGGTCGCGGCCTACGTCCCCGCCGTTCGAACGGGCAACCTGATCGTGGTCAGCGGCCAGATTCCGTTTCGCGACGGGGCCTTGATGGCCACGGGGCCGGTGCCTTCGCAACGCACGCTCGACGAGGCCGTGGCGGCGGCTCGCCAATGCGGCCTGAACGCCCTGTCGGTGGTCGCGAGGGAACTGGGCGGGCGACTCGATCCGGTCCGCCGGATCGTGCGCGTCGGCGTGTTCGTCCTCTGCGACGAGGGGTTCGGGGACCAGCCGAAGGTCGCCAACGGCGTCAGCGAGATGCTGGTGCAGATCTTCGGAGACCGTGGTCGACACGCGCGGGCGGCCGTGGGGTGCCCGGCGTTGCCGCTTGGCGCGACCGTCGAGGTGGAGATGCTCGTCGAAGTCGAGTAGGCGCGTCGGCGAGCGGTCGAGTGCGGCGACATCCCCGGCGGATCTCGATCGCCCTGCCGTTGCGTTTCACGTTTCGGGGACCGGTCGGCCGGGATCGGCTGCCCCGGATCGTTCGGCGCGGATCATCTGGTCAGCAGCAGAAGCAGCAGGACCAGGTTGACCACCACGCTCGCAGCCAGGCCGACGATCAGCATGACGTGTCCGGTGTTGGAGCCTCCCGAGGAGGCGACCTGCCGGATCTCGGTCGGCTGGGTGCTGGCGTCCTGAGCGATGGACGCGGCGACGGAGGCGAGATCCGTGGTGCCGCGGGCGTGGGCAAGCGCCTCGCCCCTTGCGGCGGCATCGAGATCCTCCAGCAGTTGACCGGCATCCCGGTACCGGTCCGCCGGATCCTTCGCCAACAGCATTTCGATGATCTGCGCCGTCGCCGCGGACAACTTGGGGTTGACGTGGTCCGGTGGGGTCAGCGTGCTCTTGAGGTGGCGGTTCATCACCTCGTTGGGGGTCTTGCCGGAGAAGGGAACCCGGCCGGTGACCATGTGATAGAAGGTCGCGCCAAGTCCATAGAGGTCTGCGGCGGGGCCGATGTCGGTCCGGCCGCGAATCTGCTCCGGACTGATGTAGTAGGGCGTGCCGTAGGCCTTGCCGGCTTCCGCTTCGGCGGCCTCGCGGTCGCTCACGGCCCGGGCGAGCCCCAGATCCGCGAGTTTCACCGTTCCGGTGCTGCCGATCATGATGTTCTTGGGCTTGATGTCCCGGTGGATGAAGCCCTGGTCGTGGGCGTGGACGAGCGCCGACGCCACCTGTCGCACGATGCCGATCGCCTCCGCCTCCGGTACCCGACCCGCCTTGGCGATGCGGTCGTGGACCGTCTCGCCATCGACGTACTCCATCACGAAGTAGTGCTGGTCGCCCGCCTGCCCCACGTCGTAGGCGCCGACGATGTTCTGGTCGTTGAACTTCGCGGCGGCGCGACCCTCCCGATAGAACCTCTCGATGAACTTGGTGTCGGAGGAAAACCGCCGCGGCAGGAGCTTGATGGCCACCGGCCGATCGAGGCTGAGCTGCTTGGCGAGGTAGACCGTCGCCATGGCCCCGGCGCCGAGCTTCTTGACGATGCGATAGCCGGGAATGTGGCGACTGGCCCGGTCGGTCTCGAGATCGGAGCGGAGACGCTGGAGTTGGCGTTCGGTGACCAGTTCCTCCCGAACCAGGAGCTGCGACAGTCCGCCCGGGGCCTCGCCGGCCTTGGCCAGGCGCCCGACGCATTCCTGCAACTCGTCGCCGGTGATGAAGCCTCGCTCGACGAGCACCCGCCCGAGGACGGTGTCGAAGCCGGTTCCGCTGCGGGAGCGATCCGAGGCGTCGCCATCCGCGGCCGACGCAGGGGCCTCTGCCGCAGAACCGCCTTCGGGGCTCGATGCGGAGGGGGCCCCCTCTGGGGAGGCGTCGGACTCGGGGGTTGGATCCGTCATGAACGCGCGATGATCGTGGTGAAACCCGGGTTCGATCGGGAAGCTGGTGAGACGTCGAGCCGGATCAGGTTCGGGCGAGTCCGACCGGGGGGTCCATCCAATCGGACTATTCTTCAACGGCGTGAAGGTGTCAACCGCTGCAACCGCTGAACGGACCGGCGACCCGCCGGCCAACGTCCCGGAACTCGTGCTGGCGTCGACCTCGCCGCGGCGTCGTCGACTGCTCGAGACCGCCGGCCTCGCCCATCGGGCCGTTGCGCCGCGTGTCGACGACTCCGATCTTCCGATGGAGGTCGGGCAACGCGTGGCCGAGCGGACGGTGGCCCTGGCCTGGCTGAAGGGGGCGGCCACCATGCACGCCCTCAGATGCGAAGGTCGGCGGTCGGTTCTGATCGTGGCCGCGGACACGCTGGTGGCCGACGGCGATCGGGCGCTGGGCAAGCCCGCCTCGAGCGACGAGGCGGAGCAGATGCTGCGAATCCTCGCCGGACGGGACCATCGCGTCTGGACAGGGCACGCCGTGATCGATCTCGAGTCGGGCCGGCGTCGCCTCTGGGTGGACTCGGCGACGGTCCGGATCGGGGCGCTCGACGAAGAACTCCTCGTCCGCCATCTCGAGCGCCGGGACTGGGAGGGCCGCGCTGGTGGGTACAGCCTGGACGAGTTGGAGGCGGCGGGCTGGTCGGTCGAGTGCTCGGGGGATCCCGAGGTCGTGTTGGGTCTTTCTACGGCGGGCGTGCGACGAGCGATCGCCTCGCTGGCGGTCGATGCCGGGAGAGGGGCGTGATCGTGCTGCTCGAGACCGATCTGCCGCCGGCGGTCGCCATTCCACTCGCGGCCCTGCTGGCGGTGGGCTGTCTCTGGTACTGGCGTCGCCTCGATCGACGCGATGTGCCGGAGAGCCGCCGCCGGATCCGACGATTCTCGCTGCTTCTGATCCTGACGACGCTGCCGGGCCTCGTCTGGTGCTCGAGTCTGCTCGACCATCGCGTCGATCCGCAGGCCTATCTCGTGGGTTGGCTCGCGTGTCTGATGCTGCTCGGGGTCATCGTGCTGACCGCCGTCGCCGACGTTCTGGACACCCTGCGTCTTCGGGCCGCGGAGGTGGGGGAGTCCCGGGATGCCGGCGTCGATCCGCCCCGGGGACGATCGTGAACGCCTCGTCGGAGCACCTGCTGCCGTTTCCGCTGCCGGCGTCGCTGAGACGCATGTTGGCGGCGGGCTACGGCGCGGCGGTCGCGCATCGCAACCGACGATTCGATCGAGGTCTCGGCGTGCGGCGGTTGAAGTGTCCGGTGGTGTCGGTCGGCAACCTCTCCGTGGGTGGAACGGGCAAGACTCCGGTGGTCGCGTGGATGGCGCGGACCCTCGCTGCGGCGGGTTGGCGACCCGTGATCGCCCTGCGCGGCTATCGCCCCGACGCGTCGGGGCAGAGCGACGAGGCGATCCTGCATCGGGAGGCGCTTCCCGACGTGCCCATCGCGATCGGCGGGGATCGCTTCGCGGCGCTTGGTGCCATCGGTGAACCGAGACGGCCTCGCACCGTGGTGGTGCTGGACGACGGCTTCCAGCATCGGCGTCTGCACCGGGACTTCGATCTGGTCCTGATCGATGCGACGCGTTCGGATCTCTCGGGGCATCTGATTCCCCACGGTCGTCTGCGCGAACCGTTGGAGTCGTTGGCGAGAGCCGATGCGGTGATGGTGACCCGGGCGAGCGGAGTGGACGAGGCCATGTCCCACCAGATCGCTCGTTGGTGCGGAAGACCGCCGACGGCATGGAGTCGCCATGCGTGGGCGAGCCTGTCGCTCCACCGCGATGGCCGGGTCGAACACCTTTCGCCCACCTGGCTCGAAGGTCGGGGGGTGGCCACGCTCCTCGGCGTCGGGCATCCCGACTCGATCCGGCGGCAACTGGCCGAATGGGGTGGCCGCGAGGTGTTGCAACTCTCGGCGCAGGATCACGATCGCTACGCCGACGCGAGGGTCGAACGCCTCGTGGCGAGATGTCGCGAGGCGGATTCGATCGAGGCGGTCTTCACGACGGCCAAGGACTGGGTGAAGTTGAAGTCGCGATGGCCGAAGGACCTCTCCGTCGTCGTCCCCGATCTCGCGATCGAGTTCCTCGCCGGCGAGTCCGAACTCGCGTCGGCCCTGCTGCGGTCGCTTCCCGACGCCTGAGGCTCGATGAGCGGACCGGCCGCGAGGAGGGGTCGAGTGAATTGGACCGCCTTCCGGAGATGTTCTTGACGCTCTGGAAATCGGCTCGCATACTCCAAGGGGCGTCCGGGAGTTTGGACGTTTCGGCCCGGGTGGGTGTCGAGGCGTGGTTGCCCTTGGGACACGCCTCGGATCGGGGTTTGGGTGGAACGGATTTCACCACTGCGTGCGCCGGGGTCGAGGGGGACATTCAGGAGTGCGGCACACCGGCGGGTGTGCCCGCTCGGACGACGCGGTCAGTGGGGACATTCGATGGCGACGACAAACGACAGCAACGGGTCCGTGGTGAGCGGCGGGGGCAAGACCACCACGAAGAAGGAACTCATCGACCGCATCGCGGACGAGACCGGCCTGAGGCGGGCGGATGTGAAGCAGACCGTGCAGAAGTTCCTCGATCACGTCATCGAGGAGCTTGGTCGCGGCAATCGCCTGGAGTTCCGCGACTTCGGCGTGTTCGAGATCAAGGATCGCGCGCCGCGACTCGCGCAGAACCCCAAGACGCTCGAACGCGTGCATGTCCCGGCGAAGCGGACCGTCAAGTTCAAGGTCGGGCGCCTGATGAAGCAGAGCCTCGACGATGTGTCCGGCGACGCGGTGCCCTCCGGATCCAACCGGGCCTGATCCGCCGGTCGGCTTCGCTCGGCGCTCCGATGCCGGACCCTCGAGCGGGACGTCCTAGCCGGTGGTCTCCGAATTCGCTGCCGGTCGAACGATGGTGCGGCGCACCCCGTTCGTCGCGTTGGGGGCGAGTGTGGAGCGATCGGCTCCCTGGTCGCGATCGGCTCTCCGGAGGGTGGGCATCCTGACAAGTCCGATCGGAATCGAGGTCGGCGCTTGCCGTCGGCGTCGGGACCGCGATGATTCGGACATGCCCGAGGCCACCGCTTCCTCCGAACGCCGTCGCCGTCGCCCGGACGCCGCCCCGGATCTCGCCGGGCTGGTGCAGGCCATGCCGCCGCAGGCCCTCGAGGCCGAGATGAGCCTGCTCGGCGCGATGCTGTGGGACCATCGTGTGGTCGGCGACGTCGTCGTCGTCCTCCGGGGCGGGGCGGACTTCGCTCGACCGGCGCATCAGGTGATCTACGAGGCGATCGTCGAACTCTACGACGGCACCGGTGCGGTGGACGTGGTGCAGCTGCACCAGCGCCTCGCGGACCGTGGAATCGTCGAGGAGGTCGGCGGGGTCGAGTACCTCTCGAGGCTCGCCGAGAGCGTGCCCAGCGCGGCCAACGCGGTCCACTACGCCGAACTGGTTCGCGAGAAGGCGATCCTTCGAGAGCTCATCGGTGCCGCGGGCGAGATCCTCGAGGACGCCCACCGCACCGTCGACACGGCCGCTTCGGTGCTCGAGGCCGCGGAGCAGCGCATCTTCCAGATCGCCCAGCGTCGCGATCGCGTCGTGCTGACGGATCTGCGGGAGATCCTCGACGAGACGATGCGGCGTCTCGAGGAGAACGAGGGGCGGTCCATCACCGGACTTGCGACCGGCTTCGTCGAACTCGACGAGATGACCAGCGGCCTGCAGAGCGGCGAGATGATCATTCTCGCGGCACGTCCGTCGATGGGGAAGACCGCCTTCGCGCTCAACCTCGCCGAGAACGTCGCGATGGACGGCAACGCCGTGGCGATCTTCAGCCTCGAGATGAGCCGTCAGCAGCTCGTGCAGCGACTGCTCTGCTCGCGAGGTCGCATCGACGGTCAGCGGTTCCGCCGGAACCTTCTCCGTCAGGAGGACTACCAGCGCCTGATGGCGGCGTGCCACGACCTGTCGTCGGCGCCGATCATGATCGACGACACGCCCGGACTCACGCTGCTGCAGTTGCGATCGAAGGCTCGCCGCATGAAGGAGAAGTCCGGCATCAAGTTGATCGTCATCGACTACCTGCAGCTGATGAGCGCGGGCGGTCGCGTCGAGAGCCGCCAGCTCGAAGTCAGCGAGATCAGTCGCGGCATCAAGGCGATGGCCCGTGAACTCGAGGTTCCGGTGGTCTGCCTCAGCCAGCTCAATCGTGCCGCCGAGCAGCGAGAGGGCCACCGTCCGCGGATGAGCGACCTGCGCGAGTCGGGCTCGATCGAGCAGGACGCCGACGTGGTCTCGATGCTGCACCGCGAGGAGTACTACCACCGCGCCGATCCGGAGTGGGAAGAGCAGAACCCCGACAAGGTCGGAGTCGCCGAGCTCATCCTCGCCAAGCAGCGGAACGGGCCCACCGGCGTCGTGGAACTCTCGTGGGACGCCGGTTCGACGAGATTCCGGACGCTGAGCCATGCAGCGCCGCCCCAGGGTGTGGTGGGCGAGGGGCGAGGCCCCGTGCGATCGGGAGTCCGGGCGACCCCGCCGGAGGAGGAGGACTTCGACATCCCGATCTGACGCCGATCGGCGAGCGATCGGCAATCGTGGCCCCGCCCCCGGTGTTGGACGGGCATGCGGATGTCGCCGCTCGCCCACGCGCCGTCTCGGGGCACCGTCCCGCGACGTTCCCGACCGATCGCCCCGGCGACGCCGCCACCGTCTCCCCGCGCCATGAGCGACTCCCGCGAGATCGATCCGACGCCCGAACGCCTGCAACGCGAGATCGCGGCGGCGGCGGGTGGCGACGAATCGGCGTGGCGGCGAATCGTGGAGTGGTTCGCGCCGCGGGTCTTCGGCCTGATCAGAGCCCAGTGCGGCGACGTCGAGTTGGCCGAGGAGATCACCCAATCGACCTTCTGCACCCTTGCGGAGAAGCTCGAGCGGTACGTCGAGACCGGCAAGTTCGAGGCGTGGCTGTTTCGGATCGCCGTGAACCGCCTGCGCGACGAGATGCGTCGCCGCCGTCGCCACGCGGTTCCGATCGAGTCCTCGGTGCTCGCGGACCTCGCGCCGCCGTCGGAGGACGCCGAGCCGGTCGATCGGCAGCGACTGTTCACGGCGCTGGCGAAGGCTCTCGGGGAACTGGGCGACTCCGACCGCGAGGTCGTCGAACTCCGCCACCTCGGCGGCATGAGCTTTCGCCAGATGGCCGAGCATCTCGGCGAGCCTCTCGGCACCCTGCTGGCCCGGCATCACCGGGCCCTCCGCAAGCTGAGAGGGGCGCTGAGGCCGGAGATCGCAGACGAACTGGAGGACCTGTGACGATCGATCCACTTGTTTCGACCTCTCGAGACCGACCCGCAAGATCGTCGGCAATGACGGCCCGCCTCGTCCGTCATCCCGCGTGGAGGCCTTGTCCGGCGCCGCACCCGAGCGGGGGCGCCGAATCGGAGAGTGCCGGATGAACGACCGAATGAACGACACACCGCACTTCCGGGCCCAGGACCCGGGCGATGGGGCGGGCGTGGACCCGACGCTCGAGCGGGCCCTCGCCGAGTGGGGGCGACGTCAGGGACCGCCATCGGCGCAGGCCTTCGTCGAACGAGTCTTCGAGGCATCCCGCCCCGCGATCGCGGCCCGTCGGGGCACGCGGCGCCCGACGCCCCAGATCGAGGCGGGCGGCAGGTTCCGGCGGGTGTGGCGTTCGCCGATGCCGGCTCGCCTGGCGCTCGCGGCCGGACTTGTGCTGGCGTTGCTGCTGCCGGCGACGCTCGATCTCGGTGGGGGGGGCGCCTCGAGGTCGGGGTCGCAGAACGAATCCGTCGCCGCACTCGAGA